>JANXAQ010000045.1 GCA_025062105.1 Thermoguttaceae bacterium | reverse complement strand
CTTGCTTTGGCTGTGCCACGCACAGCCTACCCGGCCAAATGCCGCTGGAAGTAAATATCCGTGCATCCGACGGCACTCTGCTGAAAACCCTCCGACAGAATCTGGAATAACCACCTAGAAGCCCTGATGCCCTCTGATAGGACTCTAGGTTGCTGAAAACACTCCGACAAAATTTTGGATAACCACCACCTGCAGAGTCTTGCTCAGGCCTTGCTGATCACACGCCGTTGGTCGCAGACCAGGACCCAGATGGCGTGATTGATTGTACCTTGTTCCGGAACGGGTCCTACATACCGCGGATGGGAACTAATTTCTAGTTTTTTCCATTTAGCTACCCCTCCGGCTAGGTTGTATGCTTCTCTTGGCGGCTTCCTCCTTGGTTTTTGGCGTTCTCGCCACGGAGCAACGGAGAACGGAATTTGGCAGAATTCCGAAGACTTTCGGGGCGATAGGCTTTTGATCTACAATGAGGAGGGTGTTGGAATTTTAGGTGTTTTGCAAAGAGGGAGTAGGATTATTTTTTTCGATAGCTGGGCTGGGAAACTTTTGGGGTAGGATGTGGGGCGATGACGATTCAATTTAAGTTTACGATGTGGACGGTAGCGGTGGTGTTGGTAGCTAATGCACTGTTGGCGATGGTAACGGTCGAATCTATTGGTCGGCGGTGGTTGGACGAGGTGCAGACACGGGTTCGGCTGGATTTGAATTCGGCTCGGGCAGCGTATCAGAGTCGATTGGAACGGCTCAGTTGGTATCTTCGGGCCTTAACATTCAGTCGTACGATCACGCTGGGGCTGCAGGAGGGGAACGTAGCTGCCATTGAATCGCATTTAGAGAAGGCATATCGGACGGGGAAAATGGATATTTTAACACTTCTCGATGCTCAAGGGCGGGTCGTCTGTCGGGCACACCATCCGCAGTACCGGCAAGACTTACTTACACACAATCCGTTGATTGCCCAGGTGCTTCGGGAGAAGCGGGGTGTGCAGGGTACTGTAGTTTTGACGGCTCAGGAGCTTCAGCGGGAGTCGGCTCAGTTGGCCAAACAGGCCTATTTGGAAGTGTTGCCTACCCCGGCAGCCTATCCGACCAAGGATGCCTTTCGTGCGGATGGGCTTTTGTTAGCGGCCGCGGAGCCGATGTTTGATGCCCAAGGCAATCTTTTGGCCATCCTTTTTGCCGCCGAATTGCTCAACAACGATTTTACCCTGGTCGATCAGATCAAACAGGAGGTCTTTGCCGACCAACAGTATGAAGGAAGAGACATCGGTACAGTAACCATTTTCCTAGGGGATCTGCGGATTTCGACCAACGTAGTGCGGGAGGATGGACGCCGGGCGGTTGGTACCCGCTTGAGTGCGGCAGTGGCTGATCAGGTGCTAAAAGAAGGCCACACCTGGATCGGCGAGGCATTTGTGGTGAATGACTGGTATATCACAGCCTATGAGCCCATCCGCGATCCAACAGGCCGTGTGATTGGCGTATTGTATGTGGGGTTGTTGCGAGCGCCGTTTCTACGGGAACGGCATCGGATTACATGGACATTTGTGGGATTTATTGCGGCAGCCTCTTTGGCCAGCTTGGTCCTGATTCAAACAGGCAGTATGTTGGTCTTGAAGCCGATCCGTCAGATTCTTGCTATGGCCCGCCGAGTGATGGAGGGAGATTTGAAAGCTCGGGTGGGGATCCGGCCGCCAGGAGAAATGGGCGTGTTGTGTCGAGCGATCGATCAGATGGCCGACGCAATTTTAGAGCGAGAGGAACAACTCAAGGCGGCCATGAGCCGACAAATTACCAGAAGTGAGCAATTAGCTTCGGTGGGTCGGCTCGCCGCTGGCGTGGCCCATGAAATCAATAATCCCTTGACCGGAATCCTCACCTTCGCCCACATGCTCCGCGAAAAGCCGAATATGGACGAACAGGATCGGCAGGACCTGGATCTGATTATCCGAGAAACCACGCGGGCGGCAGAAATTGTGCGAGGTCTTTTGGATTTTGCCCGTGAGCGGCCCGCCGTTAAACAGCCACTCCAGATCAATGATGTCCTCCGCCGGACTTTGCGCTTGCTGAGCAATCAACGGGCCTTCAGCAATATCATGATCGTGGAAGATCTCCAAGAAGGCCTCCCCCTGATCGACGGTGATCCAAATCAACTCCAACAGGTCTTCTTAAACCTTGCTCTGAACGCCTGTGAAGCCATGCCCCAGGGTGGCACCCTCCTGGTAACTACTACGCTGGATCAAGACAAAGTCCTAGTGAAAGTTACCGATACTGGCTGCGGCATACCCCCGGAACATCTGGACCGCATCTTTGAGCCATTCTTCACCACTAAACCTGTGGGCAAAGGAACTGGCCTGGGACTGAGCGTCAGCTACGGCATCATCCAGCAACATGGCGGCAATATCGAGGTGGAAAGTAAAGTGGGCTTTGGCTCGACCTTCACGGTGTCCCTACCCGTGCGGCGATCCCCCAGCCCATCCCCTTCTGCTGTACCCACGACCGATTTAAAATAACGTTGGAACACCCTAGCCGAATGGAGAAATGGCTCTTCTTCTCGGGAGCGAAAATAAGCCTCCTGTTCATTAAAACACGCCATACACAATCTAGATTCCCGCCCGCGCGCGGGAACAAACTTGACCTGCAGTTTGCCCGGCAGGGGGCCGTTCTGGACCAAAAAGGAATCTTTCTCCACTCGGCCAAAGTGTTCCAAAAATTTCTAGCGGCGTTTCCGGTAGGAAAAATCCTTTGCTGTCCAGTAATTGGCTGTCTAAGGATTCGTAAACTCCTCGGTATGGCATCTTGTGATGTTCCGAATTCCAGAGGGGAACTTCGAGAATGTCGGTGTCTGTATTTCAGGAAACCTCTGGAAAAATGCTGGTTTTGCTCACTTGAACGGAGAGCCAAACTCAGTGGGCGTTTGGCTCTGTTGAAACCTTTTCCGGCAGGAAGCTCAAGCCCACCATGAGTCGAAAAAGCTGAACATTATGGGCAAAATTCCGGAATGGTTCCCAGATCCTTTCAACAGAGCTTGTTATTTTTAGTGGGTAGAATCTTTTGGAGGACTGCTTGACCGAAAGGTGAGTTTGGCTAAGGAGGCCCTCAGATGAAAGGCTCGGAATCAGAGGCCGAAAAACCGGAAAAGAACATTCCACCGCTTAGGATTTTGGTAGTAGATGATGACCCGGCTATAGGTGCCAGTTGTCGGCGGATTCTCTCGGGCGAAGGCCATGAGGTCGTGGTTTTTGAGAATGCGCTGGCCGGCTTTCAGGCAGCTTTAAATGGGCAGTACGATTTGATTCTGTTGGATTTGGTGATGCCGGGCTTGGACGGGATAAAGTTTTTGCGGCAACTGAAGACGGCAGGGATTACCAGTCCGGTGGTGATTATTACCGGCTATGCTACGGTAGAATCCGCTGTGGAAGCGATGAAACAAGGAGCGGCAGATTATATCTCGAAACCATTTACACCGGAACAATTATCCATACTTGTCCGGAAGCTAGGGAGCCGGGCGATTTGGTTTCGGCAAAATTTGACCGGCAGCAAAGAGGCAGAAATCTACCAGGGCTTTGAAGGTATCCTGGGCCAAAGCCCCCCAATGCAACAAGTATTCGCTTTGATTAAACGCGTGGCACCGACAGATGGCACGGTGCTTATTACAGGGGAAAGCGGCACGGGTAAAGAGTTGGTGGCCCAAGCCATCCATCGTTTGAGCCGACGCCGAGACAAACCCATGCTGGCCTGCGATTGCGCTGCCTTGGCCCCCAGCTTGCTAGAAAGCGAACTGTTCGGGCATGTGAAAGGTTCGTTTTCGGGGGCGATTGCTACGAAAAAAGGCCTGTTTGAGGCGGCCGACGGTGGCACACTTTTTTTGGACGAAATTGGGAATGTGAGCCTACAAATTCAGGCTAAACTACTGCGAGTGTTGGAAACGCGGCGAGTCAAGAAGGTAGGGGATACAGTGGAGCGAGAGGTGGATATTCGGCTCATAGCGGCCACCAATCGGGATTTGGGTGAGATGGTTCGTGCAGGGTTATTTCGGGAGGATCTTTACTATCGGCTGAATGTGGTACCGATCCATTTGCCGCCTTTGCGGGATCGGCCTGGGGATATTTCCCTGTTGGCCAATATCTTTTTACGGCGGGCCTGTGCGAGGATGGATTTACCGATCAAAGGCTTTACCCCGGAGGCAATGGCCCGTCTGGAGAGTTATCCTTGGCCGGGAAATGTACGGGAACTTAAGAACATCATTGAACGGATGGCTATACTATGTGAGGGGGATTACATTGATGTGGTGCATCTACCTTTGGAGATTCGGCAGGCGCCGGTTCGAGCCTCACTGCCGCCTTTACCGATTACTTGGGAGGAGTTTCGGCAGTTGAAGGAACGAGTGGCCGATAGCGCTATTGAAGAACTGGAACGTCGGTTTGTTCTGGAGGCTCTGCGGCGGACTGGAGGTAATGTGTCTCAGGCTGCGAAACAGGTGCGGATGCTTCGACCGAATTTCCACAAGCTAATGCGGAAATACGGGATCCGGCCGGAAGATATCCACTCTGAATAATCATTCGTTTATCGCTAGTTCCCTACTCTAGTCCCTGGCCTGTTAGGGAAGATGGATCATGGGAACGGGCTTTTTTCTTTCCTTTGGGCAGGGAAGGCTTTGGATTGGTTTTCGGCAGATGGAGGGGGCAAGGGAGCTGGGATGATGATCTAATGTTTAATATTCCTTGGCAAATGCTCTTAGTGGGCAACGGACTGGTCCGATCGGTCAGGCCGAAGGCAAAGGAAGGGCCGGGAATATGAAACAAACATACTCTGTATCTCGGATTGATACACTGTCTGCGGGGATCGCTCGTTTCTTTTCCAATCAAATCGGTCATAATTCTTGAAATTATCAATAGTTACGGCGTTTTTCCTTTGATAGCACGTTTCAATACCCTAAAATAGGGATTCAGAAATTACCCAAAAGATTTATATTTCCCTAAATTATTTAAACAAAAAGAGTTATATTAAAATCTCCGGTAACTTAGGAGTTTGGCATCTTTTTTGCTCTTTTTGCCAATAAAAGACGTTTTTTCGAGCGGCTGAAGGAGGCTGGGAAATACGAACCTTTTGTTCAGGAGGCCAAACCATGTCCGAACCCCGGAAACTGCTCGTAGTGGATGACGAAGAAGTCATCTGCCAAGCCTGTCGCCGAATCTTCACCCGCCAAGGTTTTGAGGTGGAAACCTACCTGGATCCCCGAGAAGCCCTAGCCAAAGCAAAGGAGCAAAGTTATACTGGTATTCTTTTAGACATTAAAATGCCGGTTATGGACGGTATCGAATTCCTGGAAAAACTCCGGCAAGTAAAGCCGGATGTGCCGGTACTGATTATGACAGGCTATCCGAGCATTCCGAATGCTGCCGCCGCCATCCGATTGGGGGCTGCGGACTATATCACCAAACCATTTACCCCCGAAGAGATCACCCAGGCGGTTCAGCGGATGCTTTCGGTCCGGCAAGTATCACCGCCGGGCCCGACCGAACAAGCTCCTGCACCCGCCCTTCAGCCGGAAGGGTTTTTGTTTTTCGACCAATCTTGGTTCCAGTTGGAGGCGGACGGCTCAGCCTGTGTGGGGGTGGTGCTGCCCGGATTACAGCGTCAGCCGATTACCGACTTGCATCTGCCGAAAATTGGCGAAGTGGTCTATCAAGGGTTACCCCTGGCCGGCCTCCGAGTGGCCGACAAACCATGGACCATCATCCGAACACCGCTTTCGGGCGTGGTAGCGGCGGTCAACGAACAATTGAGGCAGAGGCCCGCGCTTTTGGCCGACGACCCCTGCGGCCAAGGTTGGGTGGCCTGCGTGTGCACCACCCGATTTGAGGAAGAAGTGGGACGATGCCGACGCCGAACGGTGCTTTTGGTAAATGCGGATCCTTCCGTCGGCCAAATGCAGCGGAACAATTTGGTAGGCCTTGGATGCGAAGTGCGATGGATAACTTCGCGGGATGAACTGGCAGAAGCTATGCCACGAATCGATTCGGAAACTGTAGTGCTTTGGGATGCGGCTTCTTTGGGTGAGGAAGGGCCGATGCTGGTGAGTCAACTGAAAAGTGTGGCGCCTGGGGTGAAGGTCGTGGTGCTAGCCACTCCCCAAACACCCTGGGAAACCGCCTATCGGAAACAAGGGATTTTCTACTATGCGGTGGAACCGTTTGCCGACAAAGAGATTGTCGAAATTTTGGATGCGGCGTTTCGGGCGATAGAACCTCCGGCGGTTCCCCCGGCCAAGTTCCAAAAAACTCAAGCCGAGGCCATCAGTAGCATTACCATTACGAACCGGAATGGCCATAAGGTGCAACTGTTAGCGGCTCCTGGCCTGTTGTGGCGGCATGAGGGTTTAGGGGCTCTGATTCGACAAAAGCTGATGGAGATGATGTTGCCGGTAGTGGTTACCCCGGGAGAAGCCAGCATGGCGGCTTCGGAGATTTTGAAGGCGGCTAGCAAGTGTGATCGGCTTATGGTACTTAAAGTGCGGGATGCAGATCAACTGCCCGGGGCTTTGGCTCGGGATATCAAGGCGGAAGTAGGAGGGGAATCGGGGCTGCCGCCGGTGCGGATTACCCTGCTGACAATCCAGCCGGATACCCTGGGGGGCCTATCCGGTCTGGATCAGAAAACCTTGGAGGCTTTGGCAGACCATATTGTGCGGGAAATGGCCACCTATTGAACGAAAGTTTCCGCCAATCTGAGCCAACACCGGATAACACCGCGGAGATCATTTCCTCCGAATCCTAGTTGAGCCCACTGATTTTCGACGGAGTTGGGTATTTTTCGAGTTTTGCCGATTTCCAGAGTGCATCCCCTTTTGATTCTCCTAACCCTTTAAGAATATTTGAGTTAGGAAGTTTGCTGAACAAAGAATCCTCAAAGCCTAACTCCTTGAAATAAAAGGAACCTCTGCATAATTCAAAGGGGATATTTTTATACCATTTCGGCTGACCTCCCCCTAACACAACATATAGAGTTGTTAACATTGCAAGCACACAATAGATAGGAACTGCCCAGGTAGGGCAATCAAACGGCTAGAGAATTAAATGTTTACACAGTTCACTATATGTTCAGGGTTTTGCCGAGGTTCCTAAACTCGACTTTTGCCGATTTTAGCTTCTTCCTGGAGGAGAAAAGTTCTAACTTCTTGTACCTGTTGGACTTAGGAAATTGGTGAACAAAACGAGCTTTCATCCTAACTCCTGGAAGCAAAAGCAGTTAGAAAAATGGCAAAAGTCGAGATAGCGAAACTCGGGGTTTTTTACCGGGGAGTCTGGAGAGCAGGTCGGACCTTCGTTTCTAGTGGCTGGCGCTGGACTTGCCGGAGTTCGGCCGGTGCTTCAGGATCGAACTGGATTGATTCTCCCAGGAGCTGGGCCAAACGTTGGGCGGCGATCCGACGGGTTTGCAGGTCCGGACGATCTAAAAGAATCCACCAGATTTCTGCGTCATCCAGAAGCCAATGGGCTACTTTGGTTAGGGAATCTTCGTCTCCGGGTGGCTCTAGTGCTTGGAGGATGCGACGGATGCGGAATCGCTGTTCGGCATCCAGAAGGTTCCAATCCAAACTGCGTAGGAAGGGGACAATAGCCGGACCTTGCTGGCGCAGGGCGCGGTCGGCAGCTTGGCGGCGGGTATATTGCTCATCGGCCAACTGAGCCACCAGTGCCTCCCATCGACGCCGGTCCGGGGACCGAGACGCCTGAGCCAATCCTAGCATTTCTCGCTGCACCTGCTCTGTGTGCCCCAGCAGGGATACAGACGGTAAGAATGAACCGAACAAAGGAATTACATATTTTTGAACCGTTCCAGGCTCCTCAAACGCCAAATGCCACAGGCTGCGCGCTCTCCAGACCCGATCCGTCGCAGCGCCGGTTACTTTCAGCGCTACCGGCTCACCGGGCCTTTGACTCAGTTCGATTGTCCAAGGGGATAGGGGGTCCAACGACTGCCATTGGATCTGAAAGGCTCGCTGGAGGTCCACCGAGAGCGAATACTTTTGTTGCTGGTTTTCCCGTGCATAGCTGAGGCTAATGTTCTCCGCTCCTCCGGCAAGCGAAATTCTTTCCGAGCATCGTGGCCCTGCGGAGCTTATAGTAGTGACGGTTCTTCCGATGCCTCCGATGCCTCGTCCGAGAGGTCCTTTGGCCGTCCACTCCACCCGGCCTCGCACCAAACGCGCTTGGACAATACCGGATCGGATCCACTCGTTCAACAATCGCGTTTCCAACTGGGGCAGTTCTTCAGCAGGCCAAGCCACCTTCTCTACCCAACCAAACCCAATCCCTATCACCAGCTCCATTCCAACTAGAAATCCTGCAAGCCACGGAAACAGCCAAACGCAGCCATAAAAAATGCCCCCTGGCAACCCCCTGTTTGGCCCAGCCGAACTATAGATGCTCAGCAGGTGTGGTGGGCTTTTTACTGCTGGCGTTAGCGGCAGCAGACCGTCAGCCTCCGGAAAGGCATTTTCCCACCAGAGGAACCAGGCCTGGCTATGTGCTTTTTGGGATGGTTGAAGGTTCATATCTTCCCGATGGTCGAAGATCTCTGGTCAGCCGTGCGGGGGGGTTTGAAAGAGCTGCTGCAAGATGGGGCGGATTTGTTCTAGTGCCCTGCCTCGATGGCTTAGCCGACCCTTGGCCACCGGCCCAAGCTCTCCAAATGTCCGGTGATACTCTACGATCTCAAACAGCGGATCATAGCCGAAACCCTTTTCCCCTCGTTCGGCGAAGGTAATTCGGCCCCGGCATTGGCCGTGGGCTTCGGCCTGGATGACGCCTCTCGGATCAGCCAAGGCCAAATGGCATTCAAACCGGGCAGTGCGCTGCTCCAACGGCCTCCCAGCCAGTTCGGCCAGGAGCTTGCGCCGATTGGCCGCATCGTCAGCCTCAGGACCGGCATACCGAGCCGACTCCACTCCAGGCCGACCTCCTAAGACATCCACCACCAGCCCGCTATCATCGGCCAACACCCATTGGCTGATCTGTCGCGCATAGCCAGCCGCTTTTTTTCGGGCATTCTCAGCAAAACTGCTGCCATCTTCCTCAACCGGCGTCACACCGGGAAAATTAGCCAATGTAACAACCTGGATCCCAGGTAACTCCAACAGCCCCGCTAGCTCTTCGCCCTTCTTTCGATTGAACGTTCCCAACACCAGGACCAATCTATTCCTCCTTCCAGGTGAGGTTGGACTTAAAGGCTCTTTTTATCATCGTAGCATCACTGGATCGGACTGGCTATAGGGTGATTTTTGGGGACAGTTGAGAGGGGAGGGGGAAGATAACGAATCCTCAGTTCCGTCGAACAGCCTCTCTGGCGTTTCCAGGGACATGCAGCCCCGTAGTCCCGATTCCAAGGGCTAGGCATCTGTGAGAGGAATGTAGGTCTCTAATGGGGAGGTTCTGTGCAAAGCTGGATTTCCTGAGTTAGGCTTGTTTTGTTTGTATTGTCCATTTTGGCCATTTACTCCACGGAATTTCAGCCGTATTCCTAGAAACTCTTACAGGACAAAGAGCTCTCCTCTATATGTTGTAAGGGAGTAAAATGGGAAGCACCAGAGGATAAGCTGCTTGGCTACAAGGGGATGAGAGGGCTTTGCTACATCGCTTTCCTCTGGCCGTTTGCCAATTTCCAGGCAACAGCCCTCTCTGGGAATGTTCTAACTGTTTGAAAAATATTGGCGTTAGGAAATTGCAGGACGAAGTGGTCTCAGAAACTAACGCCTTGAAACAAAAGTAGTTAGAAAAATTGGCAAAAGCCGAGTTACCCCAAAATGGGAAAATAAGTACAGTTCCGGCGGGGGAGGTTATTTAAGCCTGATACTGTACGAATGTATTTATGGCCCAGCAGCTGCTACGATTTGTTCGTGCGGTAGCAGAAATCCTTCAGATTTTTTGCGCAGTGTTTTGCTGAATTAGAATCCTGCTTTTGCAGGAATGAGAACGGTGGCCTCTCCATTCGGCCGAAGTGTTACAGAGAATAAAATAGGAACCTCTGCATAATTCAACGGAGATATTTTGATACCATTTTCGGTTTCTGTAGCTCTAACGCAATATATAGAGTACCAGCGTAGCTGGCCCTATATAGGGGGAAGTAGTGGTTCGGGTAAGACAAGCAAAACGGCCATAGAATCAAACGGCCATAGAATCAAAAAGTCATATAGTACACTTTCCGTTCATGATTTTTCAGAGGTTTCCATAATAAGTGGAATGAGCAGGAGCATCTGCCAGCGTGCAGAGGTTTAGAAGTCGCCGATGGGGATTACCTCGCCGCCGTCCGGAGTGCCTAGGTACTGCCAAGTCAAAAGGGCGATATTTTCGGAAATAAACCGCACGCTTGCGTCAGACAAACAGGCGTTCACTCCGCCCGGATGGTAACTGCCTGAAGTGTGCAACATCAAATTCTGCTTAGAGATCTGGATCCAGGGGGCCCGCTGGGAAACCTTTTATCAGTAGGAGGAAAAGATAATGGTTGCTCCACTCAAGGCCTTTTTCACAGGGGTTTGCTTTACAGCGGTTTTTTTGCTTCGGCCAATAAACCTTCAAGCTGGGCTGCCAGAGTCTTATCGGAAAGCCTGGTCTGATCTGGGCCTAGTGGCGAGAATTGAAAAAAACATCGAACAGTATCGCAAACAAGAGGCTCGGCTTAAGCTACTGGACTCTCAGGGCCGACCGCTCCCAAACGCCGCCGTGGAAATCTATCAGAAAAGCCATGCCTTTTTGTTCGGATGCAATGCGTTTGTGCTGGGTCAGATGGGAGAGAAAAACGGCAAATACGAGGAGATGTATACCCGGCTTTTCAACTTTGCCACCGTGCCGTTCTATTGGGAAGGAACCGAACCGACCCAGGGTGAACTGCGCTACCAGGAAGGAGGCCGAGATATTTGGCGTCGGCCCCCTCCGGATCGTTACATTCCGTTTGCCAAAAAGTATGGCATTACTCTCAAGGGCCATCCGCTCCTTTGGCATTCACTGAATCCGCCGTGGATCCCAAAAGAGCCAAAGGAACTGAAGAAACTCTACCAAAAACGGTTCGCCCAGATCGCACAACGATACGCCGAGTCGATCCTCATCTGGGACGTCGTAAACGAATCATTAGTTTGTCCGAACACGTACCCCTTATACACGCCGGAACGCGAATATGTAGCGTGGGCGTTTCAAGAGGCGCAGCGAGTTTTCCGGCCAGAAAATATACTGATGATTAACGAGGTACAATCGGTAAGCCATGCCGGTGTGGGCGAAAAGAATGCTTATTTTCTCCAAATTCGGGACCTTCTTAAGCGGGGTGTTAAAATCGAAGGGATTGGTTTCCAATTTCATTTCTTTACCGGCCAGACTCTCCAGCAGCATTTGGAATGCAACGTATATCCACCGGATCAACTCCTGAAGGTTTATGAATCTTTTTGCGAATTTGGTTTGCCGCTGTATATAACAGAAATTACTATACCCACTACAATTGAAGACGGCCTGGAAGTGCAGGCGGAAGTGCTCCGAAATTTATATCGACTTTGGTTTAGCGTCCCGCTCATGGCCGGGATTACCTATTGGAATCTGGCCGATGGGACCGCCTACAAAGGGGAAAACGAAGCCTTGGCCGGTTTGGTGGATAAAAACTTAGACCCCAAGCCTTCCTATTTAGCCTTGGAACGGCTGATCCATCATGAGTGGAAAACCTGCCTTAGTACTGCCTCGGACCAAAACGGCATAGTAACGTTTCGCGGCTTCCGAGGGAAATATACGGTGCGGGTCAAAGCAGGCCAGTTGGAGCGAGAATTTGAAATCGAACTGCCTCCCGAAGGTCCGCAGAGCGAACACCATCTCCAGGTAAAGTAACCTATATCTTTTAGCACGACTTTTGCCAATTTTTTTCTAACTTAGTTTACCTCTATGACATACAGAGAATGCTCCTGTTGTTCCTGCAATTTCTTAACTGTTTATAATTCCAAGGAGTTAGAAGTTTCTCCTTTTGGCAGGAGGCCCGGCAATAGGGTTGCGAACACTGCTGCAACCTACCTCTAGTAGGTCTTTGAATCGGGCAGGCCACTCCTTACCCAATCAAAAGTTCATAAACTTCACTGTAGGTTTAGAATGTGGCAGAGGTTCTGATATATCAAGGTGCCAGGACTGGTACTATCCTACATGGAAGTGGGTGTTTTCATGGAGGAGAGCAACTGCTCGCGAATGAAAGGCGCTCATCATGTTCAGGATTTTAAAGAAATCCTATTACTCTCTGAGGGCTTTTTTGGATCTTTCAGGCATAGTGCTTTGGAGGAGCCGGTGGGGGCACTTAGCGAACAAGGGGCCGGAGAAGTTCTCTTAGCCGGGCTTTCTCTTTCTCACATCACATACTGTGAGAAATTTCGATTCAGGAAGGGTCGATTGTCGGCTTAACCACGGCAACGTACAATAACAGCACCGTTTCCTTACGGAAGCTTCGCTCCGTGGGTTGACGCCCAGGCACCAGGCACACTATGGAAAATTCTTCCGCTCCTGCAAAGGGAGGCGGAGAACAGCAGGGTTGTAGTACCTTCAAAAGAGGCTGCGATGAACTCAAGGTTTGAACCGATTCGAAGTACTCCAACGGTAGATTCTGGGCGATTGACGCCCAGACAAAATCATGAGGGACCTCTGCCGGACCAGGTAGAGCAAAAGAGCTCCGTGGGCCCAGGAGTAGGTGGTGTAACAGGTATGGTTTCGGAGAAAACTTCTGAATCTGCGTTGGGTACCCAAGCAGATAAGGTGGGGTTGGATTTAGAAGCGGTCGGCTGGTCAGCGACGGAACAGAAGCGGGAGTATCCGGTTTATGAGCCGGGTGAGCCGGTGGCGCTTTTTGTGCCCTGTTATATCGACCAGTTTTATCCTCAGATTGCCCGGGCAACGGCGGAACTATTGACGTGGCTTCAGGTGCCGGTGGAGTTTCCCAGCCGGCAGACCTGCTGCGGTCAGCCGGCCTTTAACTCCGGCTATTGGAAGGAGGCATGTAGAGTGGTTCATCATTTTTGCGAGACGTTCGCTCCGTACCGATGGATTGTTTGCCCGTCCGGCTCCTGTACGGCCATGTGTCGAGTGTTTTTCCGGCATCTAGATGCGGATGCTCGGATTATCGAAATCGGGCAGCGGGTGTTTGAACTCACGGAGTTTTTGGTGGAATGTATGGGCGTTGGGGATGTGGGCGCTCGATTTCCGCATAAAGTAACCCTGCATATCGGCTGCCATACCCGGCGGGAATTGAGGGTGGTGGAGCCGCCGTTGGAACTGCTCCGGTATGTGGAAGGGCTAGAATATGTGGAATTGCCCAACATGGAAGAATGTTGCGGATTTGGCGGTACGTTCAGCGTCAAGATGCCTGGCCTGTCGATGGCGATGGGCCAAACCAAGGTGGAAAACATTATCCGAAGCGGCGCCGAAGTGGTCGTCTCACCAGACATCAGTTGTCTGATGCACCTGAGCGGCATCCTTCGTCGACACCCTCAGGGCCGAAACATCCGCTGTATGCATATCGCCGAATTGTTGGTCGCCGAGGAGTAAGCTGTTTCTGCGTTTCGCGTCAGTCCATATTAAGCTCCTCAGGATGATATTGGCCAACTGCTAATCGCCCACCAGGAACTTTTCCTCCATTGCCTAGGAAAGCACACCCGATGAACATTACTTCGGCATTTTCCGAAGCCTAGTACTGTGTAGGAGAAGCTGTCGCCAAACCTATTTAGGAGCACACAGACCATGGAAGCTGCACCGCCAGAAACCCTTCGTCCTGGACCGAGTGCGTTGATGCAAGGTGCTCGGTTTGTTAAGGAATTGACCAGGGGGTTGGCCGAGCCGGGCCAGTTCGGCTCGTTGGCCCAGTCGGCCGAACGGTCCAGCAAACATAATCAACAACTTATTGCGGCCATTCCGTACTTCCAAAGCTGGCGGGAACAGGCCCACCAGATCAAGCGGTACACACTGGCTAATCTGGATAAACTCCTAGAGGAGTTTGAGCGGAAGATCACAGCTCGAGGGGCCACAGTGCTGTACGCCCAAAATGCCCAGGAAGCAAATGAATATTTGATCCGTATTATTCAAGACCATCATGTCCGCACCGTCGTGAAAGCCAAGTCCATGGTCAGTGAAGAAATGGAATTAAACCATGTGCTAGAGTCGGTGGGGGTGCGGGCTGTGGAAACCGATCTGGGCGAATTCCTGGTCCAACTGGCCGGCCAGCGACCAATCCACCTGGTAACCCCGGCCTTGCATCTATCAGCTGCGGACGTAGGCCGACTCTTCCAAGAAAAACTGGGCGAACCGTTCACCCAGGAACATGCCGCTCTAACCCAAATAGCTCGCAAACACCTCCGCCGATATTTTCTGGAAGCGGATTTGGGCATTTCAGGCGTCAATTTTGCCATCGCTGATGTTGGCGCCGTTTGTTTGGTAGAAAACGAAGGTAACCAAGGCCTCTCCACCTCCTGCCCTAGGGTGCATGTTGCCTTGATGGGGATCGAAAAGCTGATCCCCAGCATCCGGCATTTACCGGTGTTTTTGAATCTGCTGGGCCGTAGCGGTACCGGGCAAAAACTAACCACCTATACCCATCTGATCTACGGCAGCACACCTGGACGCAAACTCTACGTTATTGTCCTCGATAACGGCCGAACGCAGTTACTGCGGGATCCGAAGACTTGGACGGCGCTATTTTGTATTCGGTGTGGGGCATGTTTGAATGCATGTCCTGTATATCGGCGAGTAGGTGGTTGGGCCTATGGATGGGTCTATCCGGGGCCGATCGGCGCCATTTTGACGCCGCAGCTGGTGGGCCTACAGGAGGCGGGCAAGCTGCCGTTTGCCTCGTCGCTGTGCGGAGCCTGTGGTGAGGTCTGCCCAGTGAAAATCGATATACCTCATCAATTGGTCCATCTCCGACATCGGGCCGTTGAGGAACCCTCGCCGGTCCGCTCTTGGCCGGAACGGATTGTTTGGCGAATGTGGGCCTGGGCGATGTGTCATCCGTGGATGTATCGGTTGGTGATGCGGGTAGTAAGATTGGGGACTCGGTTGGCTCGTTTCCTGCCATGGCATCCGGGGCCATTGGGTGCATGGACTAGGGGCCGAGAATTGCCCGAAGTGCCTCCAGGACCTGATTTCCGCAGTTGGTGGAAAAAACACGCTCATGAGTTGAAAATATTTCCATCTAATCTGCCGCCGGAAACTCCCCGCTCTTAGCTCGACTTTGCCGTTTTTCTAACTGCTTTTGGGCCCACAGGTCCGGTGATATCTCCCCTTGTGCACAGAATTTCTTAATGCCAATATTTACAGGCAATTAAGGCATCTTTGTGGGAGCTCGGCTTTTGCTACTTTTTTAACTTGGTTTATCACCAGCAGTTAGGGCAAACGCTCCGTTTGTTCATGCAATTTCTTAAGTCCTTCTTAACTCCAACAATTACAGGGCCTTAGAGTTTTTCATTTCCGGCACAAGTCGAAAAATGGTCAACGGCGAGCAAAGAGCTTCTGCGAAAATGGCTCCCTAGGTTCTAGCCTATCTATTTTTTTCGTGTGCTTGTCGGGCCAGTACCAAAGAAAGCTCTGCAGCATCCTGAACATATAGTAAACTATGTGAACATTTGATTCTCTAGCCGATTGATTCTTCCATCTGGACATCTACTATCTATAGGGCGCCAGCAATGCTACCACCCTATATGTTGTGTTAGAGAGAAGACCAGACAAAATGCTATAAAAACACCCCCTTTCGAATTATGCAGAGGTCCCCCAGGTGCATAGAAGAGGGGTACAGACTGTTAGGGGGATTTATCCCCCCACTAAATCCACTCAAACACCTCCCAAAAGGCAGAAACCTGCATGCCGGCAGTAGACCGGAGGTTGTTAAATTTTACTAACCTGGCAAAAGGGGGCAATTTTTGCTGCAACTTTTTATAAAATAAGAAGTTACGAAAAATCGACAAAGTTTACCATCGGCCAACACCTCCAAAAACTTCAAAATTTTTTGAAAATCTCTAAATCCTTTTCTAGACTAGAGTAAGGGGAAAAAAACCTCTAATTTCCCTGGCGGTGATTTGCTGAGCGGACCGATTTTTGCCACACTTTACTATATAGTCTTCTTTTCGGGTGGGTTTGCACAGGGGCTATTGGGCAGGTGGTCGGAGAGGTCTAGGTCATTCAAGAAGGGGAGACCGATGAAACGATTATGGCACACAGTCTGGGGCATGCTAACACTGGTAGGCGTAGGACTGGTCGGGTCAGCGCAGGCAGTAGTAAACCAAGGCCCGTGCTGGACAGCCAGCGATGGAATTACCTACCGGCTGGTCTATCAAACCGTCTATGAACCCCAACTAGTAACCGCTTATCGGGTCGAATACGAAACCGTGCTAGAACCTCAACAAGTAACTACCTATCGGCCGGTCTGGCAACCTGAAACCCGGCAGCGGCGGTATCTGGTCTCCAAACCGATTGTCGAAACCTCCTATCAACAGCGACGATACACGGTCTGGCGTCCGGTCTATGAGACTCAATACCACACCCAAACCTATCAGCAAGTTCGTTATGAAGCCCAGATCACGGAACGGGACGAGGTTATTACCGTGCGCAAACCCGTCTATATGACCGAAGAGCGAGAGGTGTGCCAGACGGTGCTGCAACCGGTGTACGAAACGCACTGGCAGACCCAATACACTACCCAGTATCAGCCTGTGATCACCTATCGGACGTTTTATCAGGATCAAGGCGGCTTTGTGGATCAATTGGTGTATCGGGAGCCGCTATTGCGGCATCGGTTGGCCTGGTTGCCTAGTGCCTGTGTAATAGATCCGGTAACAGGACAAACCGTGTATCAACGCTCAGGTTTGTATTGGGTGCCTCGGCCAGGCCGATATGAGGTCCACCGGGTCTGGCAGTCGAATCTAGTGCCGGTGCAAGTGCCCCAGACGGTCTTGATGCCGCAGACTGTAGCCTCCCAAGTCCCGGTTCAGGTCTTACGGTATCAGTCCCAGCAGGTCTGTCAGAAGGTGCCCGTGCAGGTTTGTCGAATCGTTGAAGAGCCTCAGGTGCGAAAAGTCCAGGTAACCACCTACCGCCCTGTGGTCGAACAGGTGCAGCGGCAAATTCCGGTGCAGGTTTGCCGAATGGAAGCCCAGGAATTCGTTCAACAGATTCCGGTTACGGTGCACAAGACGGTGGTGGAAGAACAGGTAGTGGAAGAGCAGGTCCAGGTCTGCCGGTGGATGCCGGTGGTGGAGACGGTGCAAGTTCCTCGCCTGGTGGAAAAGCGGGTGCCGATCAGTTATTACGTGTATGTGCCCCGGGTGGTCTGCTGTCGGGTGCCGGTGGATGTGTGGGGTCAGCCGATTGTGGTTCCGCCAACCCCTTCGACTCCAGCTTTCAGTACGCCAGCGCCTGCGGCCGGTTTGCCGGGGGAAACAAGCGGAGCGATAAGCGGTCCGGCTTTGGGGCCTAGTCCAAAGGCAGCAGCTCCTGCGCCCTCAGATCAACCGGTACCATCCGAAAGTAAGCCGGCTCCTGGTCCAAGCCCCTACCAACCCCAGCAAACGACGGGTCCGGAATCGGCTACACAACCTACCCCAACCCAACCCCTATTGCCCGGTCCTGGGGAGTCCACCCAACCCACACCATCCTGGTCAAAACCACCCTCGGATCTGTCCCTGCCTCCTCCGGTTAAGCCCGCACCTTCCGCTAAAAGTACCTGATCTCTGCCAGATAGGAGGCCGGTTAGCGAAGCAGTTGGGTAGGAGGATCTACCAGGGCCACTTGTTTGACGGCTACATGTTTGGCCCTAGGCTCTAGCATCAGGCCGGTTATCCCGGTAACAGCGATCCATTTGCCTTCCAACGGATGCAGATTAATGCCCGGGGCTGGGGTAAGATAGCAGACGACCTCTCCTTGGGCGTCTAGCAGGGCATAGGTCGGAGCACCAGGTTTGGCAGAGACCACTCGGGTCAGACGTCCCATGGCATCAAAGCGTTCGGTGCTCTGGGAAGGGCGACCAGCGAGGTTTGGTTGGCCCGAAGTGGGCCTATCTTCCGGCCTTGTTGAGGCAGGGGGAACGGCGGGCCCTGCTACGGTGCTAGAGTCCTGCCTGGCTCCAACAACGGTGGCGGCAGCCCCCCCAGCAGGAGTTCCAGGGGAAGAAAGCGGTTTTAGACTGTCCGATCGGCCTGCTAGCAAGATTTGAGCATATTGCTGTTGGACTTCTAGAAATCGGCTAATCCGGGCCAATAATTGGCGGGCTTCAGATCGGCTAGACGCATCCGGAGCCTGGCCCAAAAGGGATTCTGCCCGCGTGTATAAATCTTGTAATTGCCAGCGGGTAGGTTCGGGCATAATTCGGTTGGCTAGTTCCAGCTCGATTTGCTGAAGTTGCTGCTGGAACTCTTGTGAAGAAAGCCCCCCAGAATTAGGAGGAATAACTATCCGACCTGGCAGCCCTTCAGTCGGCAGCCGGTAGCTAGTAGATAAGTCGGCCCCCCCAGAAGATGCTAGTCCAGTCTGCGAACCTGCCGCAGGCTGAGGTAGTCCATCCATCGAAGCGGGAGTACTGCCGATGAGTGAGGAGGGAAGCTGGCTGTTCGAATCCTGGGGGATGGCCGATCCGCTTTTCTCGGTCAGGGGGGAGATGTCTTGGCTAAAAATCCAGCGGAACTCTCCTGATGGGGGGGCAATTTTATACCAGGCTCCTTTTATTTTCTGTTGGCTTAAAGTCTCTTCTTCCAACAGTTCCACTGCTTCAGCTTGCTTTAAATAGACCTGCACCACATCCTGCAGACTTGTCAGCCGACTACCCACTACCACAGGTACTTGGTCTTGTTTGGCCTTCCCGAGGCCATCGGGAAGTATCTCTATCTGCTCAGCCCAAACCCAAGAAAAACTCCCCTCTGGAGGTCGGATTGCACACCAGCCGGCTGGATCATGCCGATAGACCTCCACAATTTGGCCGGCCTGTAATATATCAGTTGGGTAATACTCTACGCCCGGGCCGCTCCGCACGTAGGCCTTCTGCTTAATTACCTGTGCTTTATAGGGAAACTGTGCGGTTTGACCAAGCACTGGGAATGGAATCGCTACGATAGCCCCAAGACCTATCAGCATTGGGCTGCACAATCTACACAAAATAGAGAAATTAAAAAAGGCCGAAGCTCCGGGAAAAATAGAAAATCTAGTCATAACCATCCCGCTCACTACCCCTACTTGGGATCTCTTACTGCCCCCTTGCCTAAACCACTCCCCAACATTGCTTGCAAACCTCCAGAAAAAAGCAGCATCTTCTACTTAATTCCCGATCCCAATACAAGATCAACCCACAAACACTCCCTGCATAAGAACTAGCCTTTTGTTTTGGCCGAATACCGTGGGCTTATTGGTTCCAGACAAAAGAACTGTTCAGACAAATGGAGTAGCCAGAATACTAAAAAGCTCGACTTTTGCCATTTTTGGCCTCCCCCTGTAAGTGTTTTTTTATAACTCCTTTAAAATATTAGAATTAGTAATTTGGTTAAACAAAAGGGGGCCTCGTTGTAACTCCTGGGAACAAAAGCAGTTAGGGAAAATGGCAAAAGTCGAGCCGAGAGGTTCCCAAAGTAAAGCTGGCAGGCCTACGGGAGCAAGCGGAAGGATTGGAAAAACTTACCAGCAGTGGCTTCGTTTACCGTACCGTCCGGACCCACCACGCAAAGACAGTATAGGCGATCCCCTGCCAAGCACCATCGGACTCGAAATTGGTGCTGCTCCGCAGCCAACCCCAATTCTACATCCAAGGCAGGGTAATTCTGAATCTGTAGTTGCTGCCGATGGCGGATTTGAGCCTGCTGTTTGGTTAAGCTGGCCGAAAGTTGGTCCAGCAATTGATATGGATTTTCCTGAGCGGCTCGATAAAACAAAGCGCTTCGCATCCCAAAGAGCATATACTGTAGGCCGCAGAAGTTGGCCCGATAAGACCACAGGACCGATTCCCGCAGGTCTGAAGACGGTTTCGTTCCTAGCAGGGCGGAGGGTTTGCTGGGAGGTGCTTCCGTCGGAGTGGAAGGCGTTTTAGCCGGTGCGTCCAGCTGAGGCGAACCAGGGGTTGGGGTGGTATCCCGAAAGGGTGGTGAAGGGAAAGCTACCTCCACCGGCGCCTCCGGCGGTCGAAACGGCTGCCAATTCGGTACTGTCTGGGTAATGGCATCCGGTTGAAGCAACCGGGCTTGGCCATCCATGTATCCGACCGGTAAATCCTCGGCTCGCCCACTAGCCCGCAATTGATACAGGATGACCACCCGCTTGCTTAAGGGAGTACCCTGGAGCCATTCGGGTGGTTTCACATATTCATAGCCTGGGTCTTCCTGGGTTACTGGATTGAGCAAGGCCCGCTGAAAGTCTTCCTGAGTGTCGAAGCACTCTTGCAAATCCTCCAAGCGTTCCGGCCAGCGCTGATGTCGATGGTAAAAGTCTTTAATCCGGGCTAGCCAAGCTTCCACACCCTCTAGGGACCGAGTCGCCTCCGACTGACAACCTGCCAGGGCTAGACCGACCAATATCACCCTCCCCAGGCCTAGAAAAAGGCGACTTCCCCTGGTTGCTGACATGAAGTTCTCCATGATGTTGCTTTTAGCCACTCCCCTCCGCCTCCCGTTGCCCCTACACCCTACCGCTCACTCTCAACCAAAAAGGCTCGTTATCCGCCTTCCGCCTCCACCACTCCCCACCCCTTAGTTTCCTCCTCTCTGCCAGCATGGTGGGCAAGACGTACGCCCTCTCCCAGGAAGGCCGTTTCCTAACGGGCACGGCTCGGTCGGGCCTCCGCCTTCTACAACCCACCCTCTAGGCCCCACTGCCTACTGCCCTCCTTTCACCAATAAGGCCGCCCAGCATAGGTGTTCTTGGGAAGCTCCCTCTAGTCCTCCCGGCCTTCTCCCTACCTTCCACCCCCTACTCTCCACTCCCCACCCACCTTCTTCCTTATCCTCCTTCTACTTACCAGTAGCCAACTTTTCCATATACTCCCGCCAGGCCCGCATCGACTGGCGCAGGTTCTCTATCGGATCGCCTTTGAGTCCATAGCATTGCAAGCCGATCGGCCCTCGGTACCCGGCTGCATGAAGCTCCTTCAAGAATCCATACACGTCGAAGTTTCCCCGGCCCAGAGGCTGAATCAGCCGGTCCCAACCGAACCCCGGCTCCTTGGCGTCCGCCCCGTTGATGGAAACCAAGAACAAATGCGGCATAGCTTCCCGGATGGTTTGGGAAAGTTTGGGCCCTTGATCGGTCATCAGTTCATGGCAAAGGTTGATCGTTACTCCCACATTTTTTCGATCCACTTGGCGGACCAAGCGCAGAGCGTCGGCCGTGGTAGCCACATAGAAACCTGTATGCGGATACAAAGCCACCCGGAGATCTGCTGCCTGGGCCAAATCGGCAATCTCCCGAATCACCCTCAGAGCTTTTTCATCTTCTTGCCCTGGTTTGCCACCCAGCACGCAAAGCCACAGAATCACATCTGTACCCTTCAGTTGGGCGATGGCTTCTTTGGCTGCCGGGTCATAGGCTGGGGTTTTGTCTAAATGGCAGCTCACATAGGTGCTGAAGACCTTTAGGCCGTGGGCTTGGTACTGTTTTACCACCGGAGCCACATTCCAGCCGCCCCATGCTACTCCTGCATATCCCAACTCTTTAAGCACCTTAGGCGGATCGGCAATGCCCCGAATCCCATTATCGAACACAAAAAACTGATACGGCGCTGCCGGTTCGGCCCCCTCCGTCAAACCCCCCCATGAGCCGGACTGCGCCCCTGCCAGCATCACCAGGACCAGACATCCCAATGCAATCGGCCCCACTTTGCCACTGTGCGAAGCATTTGCCCAGCCACTGGGTGAAGCATTTACCCATGGGAAAAATGGAAGCATCGGTACTCTCCTTTTGCATAGATTGGCTAACGGTCGAAGCAACATTTTCCTCGTGCTCTGCTCTTGGACCTCCGCTTTCGGCATCTCCTGCCTACCCCCTACTTTTGCCCTCTGGCTTCGCTTTTCTTTTTCCAACGGCGGTCGAGATTTCCGCCCTCCCAGGAAGAGCGGTACCTATTGCAGTGTACATTATCCCCGCTCCAGCAGGTATTGCATTGTTCGAGATCGTTCGAGCTTTCGAGGGCAGGTTCAGTTTGATTTGTTATTCTAAGCTCAATAACCGGGCGCGGCTCGGTCGGCCCACCACCTTCCGCCTTCCGCCTTCTACAGCTCGCTGCCTACCCTCTACTTCCTACTTTACCTAGAGCCGGTCAGTTGCGGTAGCGGCGGACCGGGCCGGAGTTCCCGCTGGATGTAGTCCGGCCAAAGCGGGCAGTTCATATCGATCCAGCATTTAATGGCGTGCATTTCATCCCGGTTGAGGCGCACCTCGTAATGACCCCGGCCCAGCACCTCCCAGAGTCGGCTTTTCAGCGTGCCGAAGCTAAGCGGCTGCCTCTTCTCGTTGCCGCCGGAATTCCAGCCGCAATCTAAAACATGCACCCAGCCCTGCCGAATCAACGTCTTATAAGAAGAGGGAATCCGGTCCACATCCAACGTACCGGTTAGATCAATGCCTTTGGGGTCCCGGTGGTCATGGCAACTAGCGCAGTGTCGATCCAACACCGGCTGAACCACTTTTTCGTAGGAAAACGGCCCGGCGCCCCAAGGAGGCGGCGTCGGATAGACCGGTTCCCGGAGCATCGCCAAGGGGGGTTTGGCCGGCGGTGCAGCTCGCCGATCCTCATGGCAGCCGATGCAACTGCGCCGTTCACCCGGTTGCAGTTGGACCACACTTCGCATCCGTTGCAGTTCGTTCAGCTCTTCGTCCAGGATTTGGAAGTACAGGGTTTTGCCGGCCGGTGCGTAAAAATGGGCGGATCCGTCTTCCTGCACTGGCACCAGTCCCCAGGGCGCCTTAGCCACGTAGGAGGGCCAACCATACGGACCGCTCACCCGATCCACCGGCGCAGCATAGAAATGCATGAACGGCTCATGATCTTTGCGATATTCTCCGTTAGGAAGTTGTTCTAGGTGGGAGCGCACCTCTTCGACCACCCGCAGATATTTCACCTTGCCCCGGGGGACAAACTCTTCGATCCCCTGATAGACATCTACCAGGAGAAACTGGCCCCATTGCTCTTTCGGATCGATCTTTTCCGAGACCAAGATCGGTGGTTTAGGTCTAGGCTGAAACGGCGTCGGCGACATGCATCCATAAACCTCATCCATGTACAGCATCTCCCGGTTGCCGTACCGGTCCAGCACGCACAGACCAGCCCGTTCCCGTGGCGCATGCGAGCACAAGATATAATCCCTGGCAATTGGATAGGTATCTCGGAAGTATTCGGTCCTAGGCCACCAGCCGGGCCATGGGATTTCCGGCGTCAGGCACTTGATGGCCGCTGGGTTGAACCGCCCTTTGTCGATCTCTAGCAGGGCTACCGGTCCGTTCAGGTCGCCAAAGTGCGAAATCAGCACACAACAAATCTCTCTGGTTCCGGGCACTTCCCGGCCATGGGCGTACCCATTGGGCTGGATGATCGTATTGCCGAAGACCAGTTCCGGATGGGTGCCGTCGGGCCGGATGGTCCAGAGCGTATGGCTAAAGTCGGCCCCTTTGTCGATGTATTCGGACCGTTGCCAGATGATCCGGCCGTCTCGGGTTACCGAAGGCCCCCATTCGCTCAGGTTGGCAAACGAAAGCGGCCGGATCTGACTGCCGTCGGCTTCCATGCGGAAAAGTACCGCCACCTGCGGACGCCAGCACAGATACCGGGCCTTGCACCGGGTGGAAATCATGGCCAAGCCGCCGTCCGGCAACGGACAGGGGAAATAATCATGGAACGGCCCAGAGGTCAGTTGCTCCAAGCCGCTGCCGTCTGGATTCATTCGCATAATATGGAAATACTCTGGTTCGCTTCGTCGGTAAGCGAAATAGATTTTGCTGCAATCGAACGTAGCTACCGGGTCTCGGGCAATGCCGCTGCCGGAGTCGAAAAGTTTCTGGAGTTGTGCTCTGCCTGGTTCCAATCGGCCGTTGATCCATGGGAACCGAATCCGGTAGATTCCGCCGCCTGGCCGCCAGGGAGCGTCCAGCATCACGCTGTAATTATGCGACGGCTCATAGGGGTATCGTTTCACGAAAAGGATTTCTTCTAGCGGCCGAAGGTCGGGGTCCCGGAACATGGTGCGTCGTTTGGCTAACCGGGCCTGGAAGAAGGTTTCCCGCTCGGTCTGCAAATCCGGCCCTTTTTTCAGCAGTTCATCTTGGCGGCGGCGGAAGGCGGCCAACATTTGCCTTTCTTCGGCCATCGGCAGGCCCTTGGCCTCCAACCGCTGGAGCATCTGGTCCCACAAGCTGAGCGTGTGTTCCAAGGGATCATACCGGAAAAGGTGCAGCCGGTACTGTTGGCCGGTCTCTGCCTCGAACAGGCTCAGATGCAATTGGGGGCCGATGGGGCCTCGGTCTGCCGGTAAATTGACCACCTGCACTTGGCCTGGCTGGAGCACCAGGTCAGCCGGCCAGCCTGAGGCCTGGCTCTGTAGCCGACACGGTTTCCCGCCAGCCGGGACCCGAACCCGCACTCGGAAGACCCTATCCAGACAGGGCGGCTGTTCCGC
>JANXAQ010000273.1 GCA_025062105.1 Thermoguttaceae bacterium | reverse complement strand
CGGGAGGGAAGGGAAGAGGTTATATTGAGTTGTGCAAATCACATGCCAAAAAGAGGAAAGGTCAGGTTTTCTAAGTAGCCTTGGCCCTCGGAACACGCTCAAGCCCAGAGCTCTCCCCCTACGGAAAATGGAACCTTCATTTCAGAAGAGAACCACTCCATGCCTCCTGGAAGTTATCGCCAGTTTTAGCTAAAAAGCATTACAATGTTTAGCTCAGCAAGTCCTGCTTCACGATAGGCCTTACTTGCGCAGGGCGGACTTGTCCGTCCATTCCGCACAGTTTATCCATTCCTCCAAAGCATAGGGAGAGCATTTTTGTGTGTTTTCGCCATTTTCCCCACCCACAACTGCGTATCGCCTGTGTGGTCCATAGTCTTTTTGAGGAGAATACTTATTTAGTCTGGCTCCCGGGGCAATCGGACTGCCTGATCATTGATCCGGGCCTGGAACCGGAAAAAATCCTTCAAGCTTTAGAGCAACTGGCTCTTCGGCCGGCAGCGATCCTCAATACCCACGGCCATGCGGATCACATTGCTGGCAATCAAGCTTTAAAAACTTTGTGGCCGGACTGTCCGATTGTTATTGGCCGGGCCGACGCTCCGAAGCTGCAAGACGCTTGGGCCAATCTATCTCGGCCGTTTGGGTTAGATGTACTAAGCCCCCCAGCCGAGGTGCTGCTAGACGATGGTCAGCAGTACTCTGCAGCCGGACTTGACTTGGAGATTTTAGCCATCTCCGGCCACTCGGCAGGTCATCTGGTTTACCTCTGGAAAGGAGGCCAGCCTTGGGTGGCCTTTGTAGGGGACGTGATTTTCCAAGACAGTATTGGCCGGACCGATTTTCCCGACGGCAGCTTCAGCCAACTCCGCCGGGGTATCCGAGAAAAACTCTTTAGCCTTCCTGAGCAGACTCTACTTCTGCCCGGTCATGGTCCGGCTACGAGCGTGGGCCGGGAGAAAATCCATAATCCCTTTGTCGGGTTGGGGCAAAATCACCTCTCCGAATCCCATCAGGAGCCCTAAACTCGACTTTTGCCAATGTTGGCTTCGTCCTGCAAGAAGAATGGTAATTAGGAAACTGGGCAGGGGGAGGTCTCGTTCTAACTGTTGGAAACAAAAGCAATTAGGGAAAAGGGGCCCTTCAAGCTCCCAAGAGCACATCGCCCGGCATTTACTGGATCGGCAGGGTCATCGGATAAGAGCCCAGCACTTCCATCCGAAGAGTTTTCCGCGATAGGGCTTTCAGAGCTCGACGCACGCGTAGTTCTGTTTCGTGGCCTTCAAACTCGATGAAAAATAGATAGGTTCGCTTTTGGCCCGGAACCGGAAAGGATTCGATCCAAGTCAGATTAAGGCGACTACGTTTGAAGATATTGAGGACTTCGGCCAAAGCACCGGGTCGGTGTTCGGTCTGGAAGAGCATGGCGGTTTTGTCGTGGCCGGTGCGGGGGTTGGAATGATGGCCGATCACCGCAAAGCGGGTGGTATTGCCGGGGTTGTCTTCGATCTGATCGGCCACTACATCCAGACCGTAATAGATGCCTGCCTGGACGCTGGCGATGGCCGCTGCACCGGGTTTATCTCGGGCCAATTGAGCGGCTGTTGCCGTGCTGGTGACCTCAAAGGTACGAGCCTGGGGCAGATGCTTGGCCAACCAATTGCGACACTGGGACAGAGCCTGGGGCCGACTATAAACCTCTTGAATTTCCTGACGAGGGCACTTGGCTAAAAGAGCGTGATGGATTTCCAACTCTACATCGCCGCAGATCCGCAGGGGTAACCGGGTAAACATTTCTAGGGTGTCCGCGATTCGGCCGTCGGTGGAATTTTCAATCGGTACCAGGCCATAGTCGGCCTGACCGCGATGAACCTCCTCAAAGACAGCCGCTATACTGCCCACGGGTACAAACTCGACTGATTGGCCGAATGCATGAATGGCAGCCAGATGACTGTAGGTATAAAGAGGACCTAAAAAAGCCACCCGAGTGGGCCGGACGAGGGCTCGGCAACCGCTCTGAATTTCCCTCATGATGGAGCGGAGAACCCCCTCAGAAAGGGGTCCAGGAGACGTTTCCACAAGCTCGGCGATCCGATCCTGGGCTTCAGGCAAAATGGTCGGGGCCAGAGGCCCCCCAGACCGCTGCTTCTGAATAGCTACATACAGTTCCGCCCGCTTTTGCACCAGCCGGAGTATTTCCCGGTCTAGGTGGTCCAACTTGGCCTCTAACGCCTCTAGCGAGGATTGGGATCGTTTAGGACTCTGGCTACCCATGGCAATCTAAAGACCTCTCCCCACCCAGAAGTGTCAAAATGGCAGTCTTTGCGAAAAACCCTCAAAAACCCAGTGGTTTTTTTCTCTGGAAATCTCACCTAACTATAGAATAATTTATTAGTTGCGTCATTTCACCTCCCCAGGGAGGAAGCCCGGCACATGGTTTGCTTATAGTAGGTATGGTGGAAGATGCCAAATTGCCAATATCCACCAAGGGGCTCTTTCTGCGTGTAACTTTGGATAATCTAGATAATTTAGGAAAAACACAAGGCGGATCACGGTGCCTTCAGTGGCGACCTTCTCCGCAAATTTATAACGCATAAGGAGTTATTGCAATGGCTAAAGGGGAAAAAATTATCGGAATCGACCTGGGTACGACCAACTCCGTCGTTGCCGTCATGGAAGGCAAGGACGTCAAAGTCATCCATAACTCCGAAGGCAACCGTCTAACCCCTAGTGTGGTTGCCTTTACGGAGAAAGGTGATATTCTGGTCGGCGAACCGGCTAAACGCCAAGCCGTGATCAATCCACGGCGCACCATCTATTCCATCAAACGCTTTATGGGCCGACGGCATAAAGAAGTAGCCGTCGAAGAAAAAATGGTGCCTTACGAAATTGTCGGCGGACCTGATGATTATGTTAAGGTCCGCATCGACAATAAAGAATATACACCCCCGGAAATCTCCGCTAAAATCCTCCGTAAACTCAAAGAGGCCGCCGAAGCTTATCTGGGCCATAAGGTCAACAAAGCGGTCATCACGGTACCAGCCTACTTCAACGACGCTCAGCGCCAAGCCACCAAAGATGCCGGGGAAATCGCTGGCCTAGAGGTAGTGCGGATCATCAACGAACCGACGGCGGCCAGCTTGGCTTATGGTCTGGATAAAAAAGAAAATCAAAAGATTGCCGTCTTTGACCTGGGCGGTGGCACCTTCGACATCTCCATCCTGGAAGTGGCCGAAGGGGTCTTCCGTGTCATCAGCACCAACGGCGACACCCACTTGGGTGGCGATGACTTCGACGAAGCCCTTGTAAACTATGTAGCCGAGGAGTTCAAAAAACAAGAAGGCATCGACCTGCGCAAAGACCCCATGGCCCTGCAGCGGTTGGTCGAAGCCTGTGAAAAGGCTAAAAAAGAGCTCAGCGTCGCCCATACGACCGACATCAACCTGCCGTTTATTACCGCCGACGCTACCGGGCCCAAACACCTGCAGATGACCATCACGCGGGCCAAATTCGAAGAATTGATCGACCCACTTGTGGAGCGCTGCCGAGGCCCGGTCTTACAGGCCCTTAAAGACGCCAAACTCCGGCCCAGCGAAATCGACGAAGTGGTGCTAGTCGGCGGTTCCACCCGGGTGCCGAAGGTGCAGGCCCTGGTTCGAGAGCTGTTCGGCAAAGAGCCGAACAAAGAAGTTAACCCCGATGAAGTGGTGGCTGTTGGGGCGGCCATCCAAGGAGCCGTGCTGGCCGGCGAAATGCAGGACATCCTCCTATTGGATGTTACGCCGCTGTCGCTGGGCATTGAAACCTTGGGCGGCATCATTGCCCGACTGGTAGAACGCAATACCACCATTCCCACGGAGAAGAAACAAATTTTCAGTACTGCCGAGGATAACCAGCCCGCCGTAACCGTCAAAGTCTATCAGGGCGAAGGGGAAATGGCCGACTCACCCGGCAACCGGCTGTTGGGACAGTTCACCTTGGACGGCATTCCGCCTGCACCGCGGGGGGTGCCGCAAATCGAGGTTACCTTCGACATCGATGCCAACGGCATCCTGAAAGTCCGGGCCAAAGACCTTGGCACCGGCCGCGAAAAAGAGATCGAAATCAAACAGTCGGGCGGCTTGTCGAAGGAAGAGATCGAACGGCTACGCCGCGAAGCCGAGCTCCATGCCGAGGAGGACCGCCGCAAACGCCAATTGGCCGAGGCCCGCAACGAAGCCGACGCCATGTGCTACCAATTGGAAAAACTGCTCCGTGAACACGACGCCAAGTTAAAGGCCTCCGATAAAGAGGCTGTGCGGAAAGCGATTGACAAGGCCCGCCAGGTGGCCAAAGGCGATAACACCGAGGCCATCCGGTCGGCCATCCGAGAACTGGAGCAGGCTTCCCACGCTTTAAGCCGTACTTTGTACGAGGCGGCCGCCCGCGGCCGAACCGCCGGTGCCACTACCAGTAGCACCGACACCAGTAAAGACGAAGCCATCGACGCCGAATTCGAAGTCAAAGACTAATCGAGCAAAAGACCACCTCTTCGCCCTATGGGAGGGGCCCTATACTCTGCCTTCTCTCAGGGTGAGAGAACCTCAAAATTCCCTCTCTTTCCCCGGGAGAGGGGCCAAAGAGCCTGTGCCCTCTGTGCTGGCTGCCAATTTCCTCCTCAGCCCGACGGGCTGCAAAGCAAGTCGGCTGCAACAAAGCTTTTTGCCGGTTTGCCCCAGCGGCTAAGCCCGGTCCGGATTCGAGGTATCGAGCGGGGAATCGTTTTTAGGATGGAGGTATGATGAATAGGGTGTTTTTTCTTTTAATATGAACAAATGAACATAATCGAGAAAGGTGTACCCCATGGCCTTCCGCGCCGATAAACTTACCATCAAAGCCCAAGAGGCCCTGCAGCGGGCTCAGTCATTGGCCTCCGAAAAGGGCCATCCAGAAATCGAACCGCTGCATCTATTGGTGGCACTACTGGCCGAGAGCGACGGCCTGATCCAGCCGCTTCTGGAACGCATCGGCATCAACCGCCGCCAACTGGAGCAAATGGTCCAGGCCGAGCTGAAACATCGCCCCAGCGTCTCCGGCGGCGGTCCGCCCCAGATCAGTCGGGAACTACTCCAAGTGCTGGAAACGGCCCAACGCGAAGCCGACAGCATGAAAGACGCCTATGTGTCCACTGAGCATCTGATGTTGGGCCTGGTGGAGGTGGAATCCTCGGCCAAACGCTTGCTCCGGATGAATGCCATTGGCCGAAACGAAATCCTTCAGGCGCTGCGCCTGATCCGGGGCAGCGCCCGGATTGAAGACCCAGAACCGGAAAGTAAGTTCCAGGCACTGGAACGGTTTGGCATCGACTTGGTCGAACGGGCCCGGCAGGGCAAACTGGACCCAGTCATTGGCCGGGATCAGGAAATCCGTCGGGTCATGCAGGTGTTGTCTCGGCGGACTAAAAACAATCCGGTGCTTATTGGGGAACCGGGCGTCGGGAAAACAGCCATTGTCGAAGGCCTTGCCCAGCGAATTGCCGAAGGCGATGTCCCAGAGAGCTTGAAAAATAAGCGGGTTATCGCCCTGGACATGGGCGGTTTGATTGCTGGGACCAAATATCGGGGCGAATTTGAAGAGCGACTTAAAGCAGTGCTGCGGGAAGTGCAGGATGCTGGTAATATCATTTTGTTTATTGACGAGCTGCATACGGTCGTCGGTGCGGGGCGGGCTGAGGGGGCAAGCCACGATGCGGCCAACCTGCTCAAGCCAGCACTGGCCCGTGGCGATCTTCGGTGCATTGGAGCCACCACTCTGGACGAATATCGACAATACATCGAAAAGGATGCCGCTCTGGAGCGCAGGTTCCAGCCGGTCTACGTCGGCGAACCCTCCGTCGAAGATACCATCGCCATTTTGCGAGGCCTAAAACCTCGGTATGAAGCGCATCATAAGGGAGTCAAAATCAAGGATTCGGCTTTAGTGGCCGCTGCTACCCTTTCGCATCGGTATATTACAGACCGGTATCTGCCCGACAAAGCCATTGACCTGATGGACGAAGCCACCAGCCGACTAGCCCTAGAACTGGAAAGTGTGCCGACGGAAATCGACCAAGTACAGCGTCGGCTGGCGCAGTTGGAATTGGCAGCCCGCCAACTGCAGGGTGAAGAAGAACCCCATGCCAGGGAACGCCTGGCAGAGATCGAAGAAGAAATGGCTAAACTCCGGGAAAAGCTCGCTGTACTGCGCCAGCAATGGGAGCGGGAAAAGGCAGGCCTGGGGGATGTCCATCAGATTCGGAATCGGCTGGCTGAAATTGAACATCAGTCTAGCCAACTCTGGGCCGCCATCCGTGAAAAACAACCCCTCGGCATGGATGTGGAACAAGAATACAACCAACTGCTCCGCCTCGAACAGGAAAAAAAGAAACTCTCCGAACAGCTTCGTCAGCTGGAAAGCCGAGCCGAATCTGCTGCCACAGAAGGCCGACGCCTGCTTCGCCAAGAAGTCGGCCCAGAAGAAATCGCCGAAGTGGTTAGCGCCTGGACCGGCATCCCGGTAAGCCGAATGCTCGAAACCGAACGCCATAAACTGCTGGTGCTCGAAGAACGGATCCATCAGCGTCTGGTCAATCAAGATGAGGCGGTCGAGGCGGTTGCCAATGCCGTGCGTCGAAGCCGAGCCGGCCTCCAAGACCCCCGCCGACCTATCGGCTCCTTTATCTTCCTAGGACCAACCGGCGTGGGCAAAACCGAATTGTGTAAGGCACTAGCCGAGGTGCTTTTCGACGACGAAAACGCCATGATCCGTCTGGATATGAGCGAATTCATGGAACGCCACACCGTTAGCCGACTCATCGGCGCTCCGCCCGGCTATGTCGGCTACGAAGAAGGCGGTCGGCTGACCGAAGCCGTGCGCCGCCGACCGTATTCGGTTATCCTCCTAGATGAAATCGAAAAGGCCCACCGAGATGTCTTTAACATCCTCCTGCAGGTCCTGGACGAAGGTCGCCTTACCGACCACCAAGGACATACGGTCGATTTCACCAACACGATCATCGTCATGACCTCGAACATTGGCAGTCAGCTCATCCAAGAAATCTCCCGCCAAGGCGGCAGCGAAGACGAAATCCGAGAGGCTGTCCAGGCCGCCCTCCGCGAACGCTTCCTGCCTGAATTCTTGAATCGCATCGACGAGGTCATCATCTTCCATCCACTGGGCAAAAAAGAGATCCACAAAATTGTCCGGCTCCAAATCGACCGGCTCCGCAAACAACTAGCCGAAAAACAGATCGAGCTGGTGGTAACGGATGCGGCCATCAATGCCATTGCCGAGCTCGGCTACGATCCGACCTTCGGCGCCCGGCCGTTAAAGCGAGTCATCCAGCAGAAGATCCAAAACCCCCTGGCCATGGAAATCCTGAAAAAAGAGTTTTGCGAAGGAAGCCGCGTCGAGGTCGATTACCAGGACGGCGAGTTTACCTTCAATCGTCTAGAAGCACCCGCAGGAGTCACCCGATGATCAAAAATTCCCTCTTCGGATACGTAAGCTCCTCTTTGGCCATTTTCGGGCTCCTGCCAAAGTGGAAAAGTACTAACTCCTTGAAATTATTGGAGTTCAGAAACTGTGTGGTCCAAAGGTGGCAGCGTAACTCTTGGATTCAATCCTAGTTAGGAAAAATGGCAAAAGTCGAGTTAAGAGGTTATCCGGAAGGATCTGGGACGGTTTCCAACGGGTTTTGCCCCACCGCTCCTACCCTCTAGACACTCCTTAACAACAAGGATTTTGGGAATTCTGGGGCATTGAGAGAAAGGAAACCTCCTTTCATCATAGAAAATGCTTTTCAAGACAGCCTCTTAGCTCGACTTTTGCCATTTTTTTCCGTTTAAGGGCCGAAGCAGAGCTGGTCTAGCAGCAACGATTTGTACTCCGGGGGGCTTTTTTCCGCTTAGGGCTGCCAGATGTACCTTCTCAAAATTTCCCTTTGTGGGGGTGTGAAGATTTGGATAAAAAACCCTCCTGGGGGCCAGAGAAATGGAAGTCTTTTTTACCCCCAGGAGAGCAAGGATGTTTCTTCGGACAACTTGGACGTTTGTTTGGGCGCTGGCAAGGGAGGTTTTAGATTGGTTGCAACCATTGGCCAGCGATTGGGAACGCCCGTTTCCCATGATGTCTTCCCGCGCAAGCGGCAGTCCAGAGACTGTCTTGTTTAGCGGAATCCTGGCCGACGGCGGTGCAAGGCCGAGGATCGCCTTGACGGTCGGCTTGCTTTTGGCCGCCGGACGCCGCACGGTGGCCCGATGGCTCAGCGCCCTCGGCTGGCCGAAGCACCGGAGTCGGCATTAATCTTCTTTCTTCGCTCGGAGGTAAGAGCTGTCTGCTGGTGCTCCGTCTGGTAGAAATTCTGCTGGTGAAAGTGCTCCGGGGCAAACAGGTGCTGTTGATTTTGGACGATACCGTCTTGCCACGCTGGGGGCCGAAGTCCAAGGGGCCGATGGGAATCGGAGCCAATCGCTTTGGCCGAAGAAGGGGGCGTTTTGGTAGGGCCGATGTTGGGTAACTTTGGCCTGCAGCTTGATCCGGGTGGTGTTGTTCCAGGCGCAGGATCAGGCTTATGTCTTCTTTTCGACCGACCCGATCTGGACGGTCCAACAGATACTGGAAGCGGCAGCCCATCGGGGTAGCATCGAACAGTTGTTTCGAGACCTCAAACAGGTTTGCAAACTGCATGGACTGGCCGCTAAATAATCTGGAAGAGTTTGTTCCGAGAGGTTAAGCAGACCTGGACGACCGATGGGGCGCAGGTGCGCAATGTCTGGTCCAATCTGGCCGCTTGGCATATGCACCTTTGGCGGACGGCGTTGGTCGCAGCTGTGGGCCGCCAAACATCGGGAACAGAGTTTGGCCCGGCTCCAGCGGCCAGGTTGGGACCGCTCGGCCCAAAGGATTTCTCATGCGGAGCCTCGCAGCCTTCCTGGAGCATACGATATTGAGTGGTAAGATGTTAGAGTAGTTCCGAAGAAGCAAGGCCAAGCCGCGTAACCGGTTGCTGCAGTAGATGTGGGGGCGACAATTTGCGTTTGTTACTCGGCTCGGTCTGGTGATTATTCCAGCTGCTTGGTCCCGTCGGACCTCCATCTGTTCAGGTTCCTCGGCTCGGCCTTATAGGCAACAAATTGCTCCCGCCGCTGTATTGCCTCCTAGGCCTCAGCCCCTCCCATCCCCCACCATAGACAATTTTTTAAGAAAGTACAGGTCTAATTCCTACAGAGGCAGAAATTACAGGAATCCCAAAACCCCACCCCTCCACAAGAGGATATCAAAATCTTCTGAGGAACTCGGCAATACCAAGCAGTCAAAAGCCTGTAACGCATCCCCGATATTCAATATAGGCCTGGTAAACACTGCCCAGAAGCAAAATGATACAAGAGTATTATATAATTGTCTATCATAATTGGCCCGACAAAAACAGCTCGAAAGTGGATGCCTAAAATCGTCGTAGCCTTTCCAGTAAGCTCAAGGCATTTTTCTGAGCCAATCCGTCCTAAATAGCCAATCGTCTCATCTTCATCTTTTATTCCCCATAGACGGCGCATCTGTTCTTTTGAACCCTTTGGTTTTAATCGTTCTAAATCAACACCATTACGAAGAGGAACCTCTGCATAATTTAAAGGGGATATTTTTATACTATTTTGGTGGTCCTTTCTCTAACACAACATATAGGGGCGATAGGATTGTTGGCACCCAATAGATAGTAGATTCCCAGGTAGGAGAACGGAACGACTATAGAACACTAGATGTTCATGATTTTGCGGAGGTTCCAATAATAGTTACTTGTTCTGGCACTGGGAAAATAGCAGCCCCTTTTTCGACACGGCTACTAACCAATGGCCTTTTTGGGTTGCTTCTTCAGCTTTTTTTTCTTGTCCATTCGCGTTCACTATGCCCGACGAGAATCCCCCGATTCTCAGGAGGCAAAAAGAGATCATTCCAATAAATAATCGTGTTACAGCGTTTAAATAATCCTTCGATTCCCGATTGGCCTCCCACCACTGCTGCATATGGAATCGCTTCACGCAAAAAATTCGGATGGCCTTCAAGGGTTTCCGTTGACAAAGCTACATATTCAAATGAAGATTGCTTTACTATACGAGCTAAATCTATAACCCAACGTTCTGCCCCGCCAATTAACAATGTAGAAGTAACAATTCCGATAGATAAAGAAGATTTTGAAGTAGAATGAAACGATTTTTGCAAAATCTGTTCGATCAATTCCATTCATTCTTTTTTCCACCCCTCCGGCGTATTACAGACGAACCAGTGGCCAGGAAGCTGTTGGCGAAGTTCCTGGGTGGATAGGGACTGGGGAACATTGACCTTGGGGGCGTCCATGGACTGGGCCAAAGGGGATCGGCTGGTTGTCGGCGGGTCTGACCTTGCAAGACGAATTCCTCGCCATTGATCTGGTCAGCAATGGTTTCGGGCAGAAGCTGGCAGGGCAAGCCGAGTGGGCCTTGGTCGGTGATGGCTAGGCCGACATCCCCTTGGTTGGCCGAATCGGCTTCCACCTGCCCGGATCGGCTCCTTCTGTCCGTGGTTCATTGGATGGCTGCTTAGCGTCCGTCCAGATAGTCTTGTCGGCTTGTTTTGGCTCTTGGCCGTCCAAGGGCTGATCGAAACGCCGCTGTTGCCCCACCGACGGCACCGAACCGCTTGTGCCCCATAGTCCCATATCACGACTCCTTAGATCCAAGGAAAACTCCTGCTAGAAAACGATCCCAGAGTACTTCCACTATACCAACCGGACTGCCGAAAGAGGGGACAGTTGACAGCAAACGCAGAGAGTAGAAAGTAGAGGGTAGGGGGTAGAGAGTGGGGAGAGGAGGGAAGGCGGAAGCCAGAAGAAAGGGAAAACGTAGGGAGTAGGAGGTAGAGGGTAGGCAGTAGGGGGGGAAAGTAGGCGGTCCGAGAGACCAAGACGGCAGGAAAATGCCGAACCTTCAGCCCCCTATCGGCAGAAAATCCTAACCCCAAGAAACAAAAACACCCCGGCAGGCTTCCTACCAGCCGGGGCAAAACGAAACCTCTTATTTTCTTTGCAGTTATGTTACAATCGCCCCTCCACTAGGCTCTGCCGAGTCGATCACCTGAACACCTAGGAGCCGCAATTGCTCTTCTAATTTTTTAGCCTCTTCTAATTCCCTAGCTTTTTCTTCAGGCGATTTGTAGAACCATTCGTATTCTTCCCGCAGATGTTCGGCCAAGATTTTTGTTTTGGTATCCCATTGGGGGTCTTCTTTTAAAAACCACTTATCTTTCATCAATACCGCCAGTGGGATTTCTGCTTCTGGGATTCCTTGAGCTATCAGCCGGTCTAGTAATTCAAAATCAAGAGCCGTATCTTCTCCAGCGGCGAACTGTTCTTGTTGTTCCGATGATCCCATATGCCTTGTCTTCCTTTCCCAACCTTGGATAATTTCCTCGTATATCTTCTTGGCTTGTTCTCGAGTTCGGGCTCCTAAATATTGAAATATTCCTAGAACAAATCTCTCTTCAGAGGTTTTGATAGATTTTTTGATTTCTATTGCCTTTACAGGTATTTTACTCCGTTTGCCGCAAACAATTACTTGCCACCCATCTTGGTGGGGAATCAACGTTCGATTTCGAAGCTTTAGCTGATCTAAAGTTATTCTAATATCTTTCAAGTCTCCATGCAATACAGCAGACCACAGTGCATTTCGGCCATTAGGAAACTGATAGAAGAAACCAACACTTTTTTGCGCCTTTCCTTTGCCGTAGATTTTTTCGGACACCAATCCCATTTGGGCGGCCATTACCTTGAGCAGTTCCGGGTCGGCCTGAGGAAACTCCAGATAGACGCTATTTTCTGCGCCGTCGGACCAATCGCCTAAGTACTTCCACTATACCAACCGGACTGCCGAAAGAGGGGACAGTTGACAGCAAACGCAGAGAGTAGAAAGTAGAGGGTAGGGGGTAGAGAGTGGGGGGAGGAGGGAAGGCGGAGGGCAGAAGGAAGGGAAAACGTAGGGAGTAGAGGGGAAGCAGTAGGGAAGTTGAAAGTAGGCGGTCCGAGGGAGTAAGACGGCAGAAAAATGCCGAACCTTCAGCCCCCTATCGGCAGAAAATCCTAACCCCAAGAAACAAAAACGCCCCGGCTAGGCCTATCGCCCAACCGGGGCAGGGTACCCGTATTGTGCCCAGAATCTTAAAGGATAATGCTTTTTACCGCCTCCCATTCGGCATCCAGATAAGGCTTGCGGGCAATATAAGCTGGGTTTTCTTCGTAATTGGCTCCATAGATAGATTCAATCATGTATTGTTTCATAGCCGCCTCGTACTCTTGTTCCGCCTTGGCGTATTCTTCTGGCGGTAAATTAGGATCGGGCCGACGAGGTTCTTGAAGCTTGGTAGGAATATACACAAAAGGTTTAGCTTCCGATTTTCCATCACTCATGAGTTATGCCTCCTCTTTGTACCCAGGAGGATAGTCTTGCGATTTAAATTCTTGGTAATACTTTTCTTCATATCTTTGACGGATTTTTTTCCGGATCTCTTGTTTCTCCTACATATCGCATGAGGTAAACGGGAGGCCGGCCAAACTTTTCGTAATTCCAGTCTGGAGGGGCATATTGATCATCCCAGGTCAAGACCAGGGCGTCCTGGTCTAAAATCCATTTTAACATTGATCGTACTTTGTCAACATTTGATTCTCTAGCTGTTCGATTGCTCTACCTGGACAGCTACTATCTATTGGGTGGGTGCAATGCTAGCAGCTCTATATGTTGTGTTAGAAGGAGAAGAGCCAAAATGGTATAAAAATATCCCCTTTGAATTATGCTGAGGTTCCCAAAATGTCAAAAAGAGGATAGAAATTAGGGTTGCCTGGCCGGCGTGGTTACTTAGCAAACTCTATGACCGATTGGACAAGCAAAAGACGTGTTTATCCTACTTTGACCGAAGGCAAGCGTTTATTACAAATTTTCGACGGTGCATGGGGCCGCGCTCAGAAGTATCGGTGCTTCTTTTACAGTTATGTATGCCTTCGGTTCCCGCATGATGAAGGCTCTTCCATTTAGATCAAAAGCGTTACAAAAGGAACCTGAAAAAAGGCAGGTGTTCCTGGGCACAGGTGCCGTAAGTCCCCCGGCCCTTACGGAATCCGAGCACCTGGCAATGGGCGATGCAGGGATCGAACCTGCGACCTCCACGTTGTAAGCGTGGCGCTCTGACCAACTGAGCTAATCGCCCCACCGTTCGCCTCGCCAGTGGCGTCAGCCCTGACCACCAGAGTGGGAGCATTGGCATCTACACATCTTCCCGGACACGCAATAGGTTGGGGTGATCCGGCTGGCAAGCTCCCAACATCTTATATAGAAAACCGGTTATGTAGATACCAAGGAGTGGGACAGGGGTTGGCTTCTACGTGTTGTCTGCTCAAAATTTTATTGGTTTTTTAATTTTAAAGGTAAATTGCCGATTTTCTTTGGACACCTCTACTTCCAGGGGGGTGGTGGATACCTCTTGATATTCTTTTGGGACATGGGCCGTAGGATTGCCCCGCTCGTCTAAGGTTTTGACCACCACTTTTGCCCGGCCTACAACGACTCCGTCGCCAGCCTGATGGCTGGTTACATTGGCAAAGGTTCCGTCTTTGGGATTGACATAGGCCAAGCCCGGCCGCGGATAGGTCTTTTTGTCCACAGGGGGTACCTGGGGAATGAATATGACCTGAATTTGGGGGGCTGGGATGAGGGAACCATCTTCATACATGAGTGTTCCGGAGACCGGGATGGTGTCGAAGGGTTCGCTGCTGCCGCAGCCGACCAGAAAACCAGCCAGCCCCATCATCAGCCACGATGCTTTCCCCAGAAGGATTAGCCACTGCTTGCTAGCTTCCTTTAGACGATAAGGGCGTCTATCGAACCTGGGCATCCAAATGCTCCTTTTGAGGATTTTAGGCGGTAGGAAATGTCCTGCCCCCTGACCCTCTTTCTTGGCTTTTTGCAGGACCTTTTCCGGTTCCCATATTTTTGTACGACTTCCGCTGAAGGAAAAATGCTTAATTTCTCTCCTCTCCGCTAGCGCTAAGAGGAGCATATGAGGGGAAATGAACCGATTCCAGCCCTGTTTTTGCCTCGCCAGTTGGCTTTGCCTTCGGCTCAGCCGGGTTCTGGCTCGGAGAACAGCGAGGAGTTTGTTTCCTCGGCTGAAAGGTTGCATATTTTTTATACCAGAAAGTGCTTCTTTTTTCCAGAGGGCAAAGCTATCTACCGAGCGGGGTGCTTGCCCAAACCGGGGACAAAAGGTATGTTGACGGCAAAGCCACCGCTGGTAGGGTGGTAGGGAGACTGGTGGAACTGAGCGATTTTATGGTTTTCGATATCTGGCGGCTAGAACTGGTAGAAGAATCTTCTTGGATCGAGGAGGGATTGTCTGATGGACAAGCGGGTGCCATTTGGGGTGATTGGAGCCGGTGGGATTGCGCGGCGGCGGACCATTCCAGGGATGCTCAAGGCGAGGAATTGTCGTCTGGTAGCGGTGATGGATCCGGTAGGTATAGAGGAAATTGCTGCTCAGTTCGGGGTGGCACGGTACTACAAGACGGACAAAGACCTGCTGAAGGATCCGGAGGTGGAGGCCGTCTATATTGCTTCGCCGGTGGCGTTTCACGCCCGGCAGATTATCATGGCGGCGGAGGCAGGAAAACACATTTTGTGTGAAAAGCCGCTGACACGCACCTTGGCCGAGGCCAAAAAAGCCGTCGCTGCCTGCCGCAAAAACGGTGTCTTCTTGCAGGAAGGTTATATGATGAAGTTCCATGGCGCCCATCGGCGAATCAAAGAACTGATTGAGCAGGGGCGAATCGGTAAACCAGTGTATGTACGTGCGCAGCTCTCTTGCTGGTATCCGCCGATTCCAGGAGCTTGGCGCCAAGATCCGAAGACCGGCGGAGGTGGGGCGTTGATTGACATGGCTACGCATCTATATGATCTGTTGGAGTATTTTGTTGGGCCGATCCGCCGAGTCGTAGCGCTGGTAGGCCGACTGGTCCATCCCTATCGCTCCGAAGACGCTTCGACGACCTTGGTGGAATTTCAATCCGGTGCCCACGGCACGATTGATTGTTTTTATTGCATTCCGGATGAGGCAAGCCGGACCCGACTAGAAATCTATGGCTCTGCCGGAGCGATCTTGACCGAAGGGACTATCGGCCAAAGCAGCGGCGGCCGGATGGAGGCCTATTTTGCCGAGCAGACGGCCGGCTACGACGCAATGCAGAGTAAAGATGTTCTCCGAACCTTCCAACGGATTCCGTTCCCAAAAGTAAACCCCTACACCGCCGAATGCGAATACTTTGCCGATTGTATCTTGCAGGGCCGAGCGCCGGAAATCAATGGCCCAGACAACGCACTGCACATCCTAGAGATTACCGAAAAGGCCTACGCCTCCTACCGGCAGAAGAAGATCCTGTCGGTCTAAACTCGTAACCACAGCATATAACCGATCCCACTGACCAGAGCCTCCTCCTGGGAGCAGGTCAGCCAAGTAAAGACCCCGTGAATTTGAAGAAAATGGGAAAATTTCTGAACTCATTCGGAATCTTACAAAAATTTTGGAAACCCCCGCACAATCCTGAACATATAGTGAACTTTAGGAACTTTTCATTCTGTAGCTGCTGGGGTCTCCCACCTGAATACCTACTATCTATTGGTTGCTAACAATGCTAGCAACCCTATGTATTGGGTTAGAGGGAGAGTAAGCCAACATGGTATAAAAATATCCCCTTTTTAATGATGCAGAGGTTCCAAGAGTTACAACGATTACAAAATTCGTGATTAATTTGTGATTAAGGAAAATGGCGTTTTCTTGTGGGTTCAGAAACCGCCTGCGAGCTCGAGTCTTGTTATGCCGAGCTTCTAAGCCCCCTCTTGGTCACTGTCAACTTTTTACCGCTACCGACTCAGCAGTGCCATTCTTTCCGGAGGCAGGCTATCCTTTCCGGCCGAGCATCCAATCCAAAGCGTCGGAGGTCTGATAAATAAGAGCTTCTGGCCAATACTGCCAGGGATGGAAGTATTCGAAGGTCAGATATCCTCGGTAGCCGATCTGATCGAACGCTTCCAAGACGGCGGGCCAATTGGTGGTGCCGTCCAAAAGAGGCCGGAAGGTATTAAGATTAAATTCGTTTACTTTCTTGGAAGCCTCTTTGAGGTGGACGTTTTTGATCCGTTTTCCGAGAAGGCGGATCCAATGTTCGGGGAAGTGATATTGCATGATATTGCCGGTGTCAAAGTGGACGCGTACCCAAGGCGACTGGAAGGAATCGACGAACTGGATCATTTCCTGAGGGCTATGCAGAAAACCATTGACGAAGATGTTTTCGATGTTAAGATAGACAGCCGCTTTTTCCGCTTCGGGCAACAGTTGACGGATGGCTTCCTTGGCGCGACGTTCGCAGACATCGAAGGGCACCGGCGGAGCATCGGGAACCCAGGGCGCATAAACAGAACCAGGAACAATCAACAGGTTTTCGGTCCCCAAGGCTTTACAAGCACGGATCATATGGAAGGCCAGCTCCAGACCCCGTTGACGTTTTTTGGGGTCTTCATGGCTGAAGGAGTAGGGCCAAAACAAAAAGGAACATAGACCGCTGATTTGGATACCGATGGCTCTGGCCATCTGGCCAATGGCATGCAGATCACGATCGGAGGCTTCGGGCGAAATTTCCCCTTTTTCGTCGAAGTTCAGCTCCACAGCGTCAAAACCAGCGTCTTTGCACAATTCCAGGGCTTGCCGGAGAGTCATCTTCTCTGGATACGGCAAAGCCCAGAAATTGATCGACTTTTTCATGTCATACCGTTTGGTAGGTGTAACAGATCGCGGCATGGAAAAGTCCTCCATTATATTGGAAGAAAGTTACCAAGCATTAAACCGATTCGTTCCGGATAAACTCCCGATACAAATAGGCGGAACATGTCTGGCATTGTACTAGTTTAGCCGAAGCAATTCCCCAAAGGAACCTCTACATCATTCGAGGGAGATATTTTTATACCATTTTGGTTTCCTCCGGCACTGGTCCAATATGTTAGGTTACTAGCCTGCTAGCACCATAATATAGTAGGTGTTTGAATGGCAGGAGTTAGAGGCTACCAAATCAAAAGTTTATCAGGCTTACTATATGTTCAGAATTATGCAGAGGTTCCCAAATCTCCTCCTATGGAAAACCGATCGCATAGCAAACACAATAGCCCCGCCCTCCCAGAAGGGCATTGGTTATCTCCACAAATCGATGAACTGACCAAGGAGCCTGGCTATTAAGGCGGGGGAAAGGGCTCTCAGCCGGGCTTCGGGGTTTTAGTCCCCTTAAACCGGCTTTGGAGTTGGTAAGGCTGGGCTCTGCCGCTCCGGGAGAAAGGCAAAGGAGTGGGGCCCAGCTTGCTGGTCTCCAGGCTTCTGGTCGGTCCTTTCGAGGATGTATAGCTCCCGGAACACTTCAGGCAAATGGACTCGGCTAGTTTTTATCCTTTCTCCCCCGTGGTCCAGAGCGATAGGGTGAGGGGGAGATGAGCGTGTCAACCGGCTTTTTTCCCCGCAGCGAGGATTGCCGAAAATAATGCTGGCCTATAGCTGGCAGGGGAGAGACCGGTTTATTTTAATGGCTGAAATGCTCCTAGATACCCATACCAGACCGAAGGCTCCTGCGCCCCGAAGGGTTTACCGTTATTAATTATCTTGGGAAGCACTGCATAATTCAAAGAGGACGTTTTTATACCATTTTGGCTTGCGCTCCCTCTAATACAACTAGGGGCACTGGTGCGGCTGAAATTCTGTGGGAAAATTGGGCAAGATAGACAATATAGGCCAAACCAGCCCCACCCCCCGAAAGCCAACTTTGCACAGAACCTACCCATTTTACTTCCAGATATCCACATCTAAACTCCTTCCAGTAACTCATCGCCCCTAGAATCTGGAATCCGGAGCTTTTTGTTCTGACAGATCCCAGTAGAAAGGCCGGTTCGATGGGCATGGCCATGATCTAATGTTCCCCCCACTCTTCTAGCCTGACCACAAAAAATCAGCCGGGCCCTAGGGGCACTAGCATTTGCACCCAATTAGATATTCAGTTAGGACCACCGACCGGCTAGAGAATCAAAGGTTCACAAAGTTCACTACATGTTCAGGACTTTGGAGAGGTTCCCTGGGAATGGTGTGAGAAAAGGCAATCACTGCCCCAGTTGGTCCGGAGGGAGATGTTGATGTCGGGAGATAGAGCCTTGGGTAAGATAGATGACGTCCTCAGCGATATTGGTGGCATGGTCAGCGATACGTTCTAGATTTCGGGCAGCGGCCGCCAGGGCCAAAATGGGCTTAATCTGGTGAGGATTCTGCTGGATGAGCTGCTCGGCCAAGAGCCGAATCTGATGTTTCTGCTCGTTGATTTGAGCGTCCCGGGCGCAGACATCCTGGGCCAATTTTGGGTCAAGCCGAACCATCGCATTGACGCTGTCGCGGAGCATGCCTTGGACCTGTTGAGCCATCCGGGACAGATCAAAGGGATTTTCAACTTCGGGAAATTGAGCGAAGGTTCGAGCTTTGTGGGCGAGGTTGACAGCTAAATCGCCGATTCGTTCTAGGTCGTTGTTGATTTTGAGGGCGGAGATAATGAATCTTAGATCGCTAGCCACCGGCTGGTGCAAGGCGAGGATTTTCAGGCATTCTTCTTCAAGTTCCACTTCCTGCTGGTCGATTAGGGCATCTTGATCTTCGACCTGTTGGGCGGCCACCAGATCGCGGTCCAAAAGGGCTTCGATGGCCCGATGGACCTGCTGTTCAGCGAGGCCGCACAGGTTCAGGAGCCTGCGTTTGAGAAGATCGAGTTCGCGTTGGAGATGAAGCGACATACAAATTTTTCCTGTGGTTTAGCCGAATCGGCCGGTAATGTAGTCTTCGGTTTCGGGATGCTTTGGTGCGGTAAATATTTGTTCCGTTTTCCCGAACTCGATGAGTCGACCCTCGTACAAAAAACCGGTGTAATCCGACACACGGGCAGCCTGCTGCATATTGTGAGTAACAATCACAATGGTATATTCTCCCCGCAGTTCGGCGATCAGGTCTTCGATCCGAGCGGTGGAACGGGGATCTAAGGCCGAGCAGGGTTCGTCCATGAGGATAATTTCCGGCTGCACGGCAATGGCCCGAGCAATACAAAGGCGCTGGTGTTGGCCGCCGGAAAGGCCCAAGGCGGATTCATGGAGGCGGTCTTTTACCTCCTCCCACAGAGCGGCGCGACAAAGACTGCGCTGAACAATCTCGTCGAGCACTGCCCGTTGGCGAATGCCTGCTAGCCGAAGCCCATACGCTATGTTCTCATAAACGGTTTTGGGGAAGGGAGTAGGTTTCTGAAAGACCATGCCCACCTTCCGCCGCAAAGCGATCACATCCACGGACGGATCCAAAATGTTTTGCCCATCCAGTTCGATGACCCCTGTCGTACGCACCCCATCAATTAGATCGTTCATGCGGTTGAGGCAGCGGAGAAGGGTGGATTTGCCGCAGCCAGACGGCCCTATCAATGCCGTTACCAAATGTCGAGGAATATCCATCGTGATATCCACCAGGGCATGAACCGATCCGTAATAAAGATTCAGATTCCGGATCCGTACAATCGGATCGGGAGGGGAGGATTGGGGGTTGGATGGGGTTCGGTCGGCTAATGCTCCGGCCACAAGCGATCGAACCTCTTTTGCAGAAGAGGCAGAGTGAGGTTCCGGACAGGATTGAGATTCTAAACCCAAGGAGATTTCCCCAGCAGCCGAAAGATTATCTGCCAAACCTTCTGCCCCGGGTTTGCCACCGGATAGTCCTGCAGAAAGATTATTGTCGATCGACAATCGGGTTTCGCTGGTAGGCAAAGGCCGCTTAAATTGCTCGGACATAGTATCGCTTTCGCATCCGGTTCCGAAGCCAAATGGCCGTGCTGGTCAAAACTAACACAATGGCCAACAGCAACAGGGTGGTAACATAAACCAGCCCTTTGGTGGCCTCCACATTTGGCGATTTGCAGCTGATATCTAATATATGATATCCTAAATGCATGAATTGGCGATCCAGGCGGATAAAGGGAAATTGGTCGCTCAGGGGTGGGGGAGCACTTTTAACGGCGCCGGTGATCATCAAGGGGGCAACTTCGCCGACGGCCCTGGCCATAGCTAGGATAAACCCGGTCATAATCCCAGGGGAAGCCATCGGCAATAACAGCCGAAACAACGTCTGCAATTTGGTAGCGCCTAAAGCATAGGAACCTTCTCGGATTTCGCGAGGAATTTGCCGAAGTGCCTCTTCGGTAGAAACGATCACCACGGGCAAGGTCAATAACCCCAAGGTTAGGGCAGCCCAGAGAATGCAGGGTTGTCCGAAGACCGGTTCTCGAGCGTCCATACGGGCCGGATAAAACCAAGCATCCAATGTGCCGCCGCATAAGTAGATGAAAAAGCCCAAGCCAAAAATCCCATAGACGATAGAGGGGATGCCAGCTAAGTTGTTGACGGCCACTCGTACCCAGCGGACCAATAGGTTGTCGCGAGCGTATTCGCCCAGATACACCCCGGCCAATACGCCCAACGGAAAAGCCACGATCGCCATCAAAAAAACCAATAGCACCGTCCCCAAAATGGCGGGGAAAATACCGCCGTCTTGGTTAGCCTCTCGTGGTTGGTCGCTTAGAAGTTCCCACCATTTGGCCAAATAATAGCGCCATTTGGCCCACAGGCTCATGGAATTAGGGGTGCTAAAACGGACGATATCGACCAAAGGGATCAGCTTTTCCCGGCCATGGACATCGACAAAGACGGCTACATTTTTACGGAGCTCAGCTTCTAGCTGGGCCCGCTGGGTGGCTAACTGGTGAGCCTGTTCCTTTAGACGGCCTTCTTGTTCGGTAAGCTGCTCGATCTGCTGGGCCAGGGTTTGGCAGTCCGGATCGGTTTCGGAGCGACCGGAGCGCAACAGTTCCTGAAGCTGATACCGGGCTTCGATCAGGGCGTATTTGATTTGGTCATTGAGTTGGCGTGCGAGGTCGTTTTCCTTCTGCCGCCATGGAGCGACCGATTCCTCCTCCCAGCGTTTAGCCCAGCGAATGGCCCAGAACAATTGTTCCGATTGAGAAGCCGAGGCCTGTGAATTGGTAATAGGTGCGTCGGAGGCAGCCGGAATGAGCGGCAGGCCCCCGCAGAGGGAAGCCTCGGACAACTCGGCCTGCACTCTGCGGATGTTTGGGCCGATCGAGTCGGTTGGGCTTAGTGGGGTGTGCTTAGCCGACAAATCACTTTGACCAGCATCTCTGCTAGGAAGCCGAATTTCCTTCAAATAGCCGATATAATGCAAATTGGCTACCCGATCGAGTTTGAATACTTCCGGCGGCCGAGACCGGCTGACAATTTCATCTTCGTAGATCCAGCGGAACGGCGGCATATCTTCCATATTAGCACAGTAAAACTTGAGGCGGACCCGACCCGTTAATGGGTCTGTATCCGCTTCCCGGCGCTCACCCAGTAATTTGGACCCATCGGCCAAAGAGATTTGTTCGATCGGATGCGGCCAAAAAACGACCAACCCATTGGCAAAGACCACATACAAAGCCGTCAGGGTTACTAGAAGCACTAGAGCCAGAGCGGCTCCGGCGGCCCAGACCAACGGCTCGCCCTGCTTCCAAAAGCCACCCGAGTGCCGAAGGCCTAATATTGGCCATACCGCTTCCGCAGGCGAATCCGTACCAGCTCTGCCGCCGTATTGAGTACGAATGTCATTAAAAACAGGATAACCGCACATAAAAAGAGCACCCGATATAATGTGCCATCGCGGGGATGTTCGGTAATTTCCACAGCAATATTGGCCGACAGGGTCCGGAACCCGTTAAACGGGCTGGGATCCAAGATCGGAGTATTTCCGGCGGCCATGAACACGATCATGGTTTCGCCGACGGCTCGGCCCAGACCGATCATCACCGCAGCAAAAATTCCGGGGCTTGCTGAGGGGAGTACCACCCGCCAAAGGGTTTGCCATCGGCTGGCGCCCATAGCCAGCGAGGCAGCCGTCAGACTATGCGGCACACTTGACAAGGCATCCTCAGAGATGGAGAAGATAATTGGAATAATGGCAAAGCCCAAGCCCAGCGCAACAACCAGAGCGTTCAGTTGATCGTATTGCAAGCGGGTGTGTTCATATAGCCATTGCCGGAAATTGCCACCAAACCACTGCTGTTCTATCGCGCCGCTGAAGCTGCCGACAATGACTACTCCTAGAATCAAAGGGGGAAGAATAGCTAAAAATTCATACCCGTCTTCTAGACGTCGTAGCGCCCGCCAGCGCCGCAGCAGTTGCCAAACCACCATCCAGACCATAAAGGTTATTGGCAACGCTACCAGGCTGAGCAACACCGCCATCAACCATCGGGCTACCCAGGGGGCGGCCCAAAGCAAGATCAAAAATCCAATCACCACCGTGGGAATGGCCGCCATGACCTCCACAGCCGGTTTGATCGCCCGCCGGATCCCCGGTTTGGTAAAATGACTCACATAGATGGCACTGCCTACACCCAAAGGCAGAGCAAAAAGCATCGCATAGAAGCTTGCCTTTAGGGTGCCGAAAACAAGTGGCACTATGCTCATTTTCGGCTCATCCGTGCCACTGGATTGCCAGAGGAACTTCGTCTGCTCATGCCCCTCATACCACAGCCGGCCGAAAAGAGCCCCCCAACTGACCTCGGCATGAGGAGCCGCAATCTGCCACACATACAGGTAGCCATCTTCCCCCAAACCCAGCACCGCATTTCCCCGGCTAGAATAGGCTGCCTGCACCAAAGCCGCTGACGCCCGCAGCTGGAGAAGATGTCGGCCGGTAGTGCCATAATCCAAATGTACCAGGCCCTTGCCCCCTAAACTGACAAAGGCCTTGTTCCGTTGTGAAGAAATAATCTGCCGAACTGCTCCCTGCTGCGCACGGAATGCCCGAATCGGTGTCAGCCGGTCCGGGCATTCTCCAGGAACAATCGGCCCCTGTTTGCGAACCGGAAACCACAGGCTCAGATTCCCATATGCTGTACCTACAACCAACGAATTTTGGCCCAAAAGCAACCCTAATGCAGTAACCGGTGCTCGATCGGGCGTCCAGGTGGCATCCAATCGCTGGGCCTGACCCGAGTCCTGGATCGCAAAGCGAATTAAATAACCGTTGTGCGTGCCTACAAAAAGCCTATCCCCATCCAAACTCAACGCCAAGGCGGTAACCTGACCCGGCAGACCTGAATCAATCCAAAACTCGCTAAGCTGCTTTTCCCCCGATTCCCCAAACAGGTCCGTCTGTACGGTTTGCCGACGCACTAAGATCCGGTTGTCCGCCATCAACACCACCGCCAGGCAGCCGCCATTTTCCTCTGCCTGCATCTGCGCTTGCACTGGCTGACAAGATGCGGAAACCGGCGGCAACCAGGCTAATTGCTTCAGATGGAATTCCACCCACCGCCGTCCCAATCGCGCAAAACGAACCACCGGCTCAATCTTCAGCAAACTCAAGCTGCCATCCGACCAAAGCAGGGTCCATTGGTCGGCCTGCATCCTTTGGCCGAAAACAATCCTAGCTTCCTGGACGCTACCGGAAGAAGAACCCGCCTTCCAGAGACCAGAGCCTTCCGGAGAGCTGCCGGATTGGCCCGGCTGAACCCGCTGCTGGAAAATGATCCGTGCTTGCAGGTCTTCTGGTTTCGGCCGATCAACACTTGGCAGACCCACTAGTTCAAAGCCGATCACCCAACCCGATCTGCTAATCAGATAACCGACCAAAATATCCTCCTGCCCCGAATGGCCGATTTCGATCAGTTCTACCCCTACACCTATGGGCCTGTCATGCTCCGCTTGGATAGGCCTGCCATGCTCCGCCTGGACGCCAAACTCCTTTCCACTCTGAGCAGCTGGGGCGCAGGAAGAGGGCTGGGCGTCGAAGGGTTTTGCAGAACCTGACGACAAAACATCAAGATGCCGAGCGTCAGACGCTGAGAGGGACAGGCTCTTTACACTGACCCCACTACCGGCCGAAACCCACTGGCTAGCCGAGACAATCGGTATCCGACAGACAGCCCGTAGCTGCGCGTGGGCCGGCCGAAAAAGCGGCACCACGACACTGACTAGCAACACCAGCATCCCGATGACCGTACCAATGACCAATAGGCCACCAGCCGTAATAATCCATCGGGCTGCCCGGTCCCAGAACCGGATCCAACCATATCGTCGCCGGGATACTTCCCGCATCGGAAACCATTATTCCAATTTTTGCCGTTCTCGCATGACAATCTTCAGCGGCAGCGGACCAAAGCCGTCTTTGACCACAATCTCTTGGCCCTGCTTCGAAAGAACGAACTTCAAGAACTCGGCTACCAGCAGAGGCAATGGCTCATTCGGCTTTTTATTTACATAAATATAAAGGGAACGAGCTAGAGGATAGTCCCCCTTCAGGGCATTTTCGAAGGTCGGTTCGACAAAGGGGCTGTTGGCCGATTTTGCCAACGGCACCGTGCGCACGTCGGCCGTCCGATAACCAATGCCAGAGTATCCGATAGCAGCTCGTTCATTGGCCACCCCATGAATCACCCCAGCCGAGCCCGGCTGCTCTTTCACCGTATCCTTAAAATCCCCTTTGCCCAGGGCATGCTCTTTGAAGAAGGCATAGGTCCCGCTAACCGAGTTCCGGCCATACAGGCTGATAGGCAGGTTAACCCAAGCCGGATCTGTCAGTCCCGCTTCCCCCCAAGTGCGAATATCGGTTGGATGGCCTAGCTTACGCGTCGAAGAGAAGATAGCATCCACCTGCGGCAGAGTCAGCCCCTGAATGGGATTGTCTTTATGAACATAAACAGCCAAACAGTCGATAGCCACCACAATTTGAGTGGGCTTGTAGCCAAACTTCTTTTCAAATTTGTCGATTTCTTCCGGCTTCATGGCCCGGGACATCGGCCCCAACTGGGCTGTTCCTTCGATTAGCGCAGGCGGAGCAGTGCTGGACCCTTCGCCCCGATACGCTCCGGTTACCGTCGGATATATCTTCTGAAATTCCTTTAGCCACATGTCCATCATGATATTCAGCGTATCGGACCCAATGCCCACCAGGTTCCCGGACACACCGGGAACTTTTTCATACTCGGGCAGTTTCGGATCGACCTGCACGGTCTGGGCATGTAAAAGCGGAGCTACCCACCCCATCAGCACCAACGCCCCACAGACCAACCATGCCACGTTCCGGCCATATGCCATCTTACCGACACTCATACCATCCTCCTTTCTCCGCATAATCTAAAAAAGCCACGGACAAAAAAACAGCCACTAGCTACAGGACGATTCTAATGGCCTTTTGTTAGGAGAATGTTGAGAAATTGTAAATGTTTTGTTAAGATGGCGATACCCAACCCATTGGTGCGAAAAATAGGCAATCTAGAAAAATTTGAAAAACAAGATATAAATGCCAAAATTTTTACCCGATCCTTCTATTTTGTGCAATATTTCTTTTTTGTTTATATTAAATATATTGTGTATCTTCATAAACTTGGCGATGTCCCCCTCTAACGCTCTCGCTGTTATACACATTTTTGGGAGGTATTTCCCATTCTAGCGGCAGCAAATGATTGCCCCAGATAGGGGAATACGAACCTTTCTAAAGAAGCTAATTGTTCCTTGTGAGAAATTCCAGCATTTAGGAAAGCATCACTTCCAAGATCAAGAAGTGCTTGGTTTTTCTTAGCTAAATCGCCTATTTTATTCATTCTGCGCTGTTGAACTAGTTTTTTTGATTTGTCTAAAGTGAAGTTCGAACGCTTTAACGCCAACTTGTGTATAACAGGAAGTTTTAACGGTGGATTCTATCCTGCCCGCTCTCTCACAATCTCCTATCAGGAGTTATCAAGCCGGTAAATCTGCGTAAATTCATCTAAACATACCGTCGTTCGCTCGCCGTCGGACTTCTCCAATACGATTAGATCGCAGTAAGTCTTCTCATCGGGAGTGCGGGGAAAATGTAACCCCTGGGCTCGCCGCTCTGTCCAAAGCACTTGGCCACGGACGCTTACCGTCCACGATTGCATTCCTACCGTAACCCGCTGGACCACCTCCACCAGGTCGCCCGGTTTCAATTGGCCAAACAAAACGGCACTGCCGACCAAATTACTCATCCTCGCTGGCCTCCTTCCGCCTGGGATACCAACAACCAGACCACCGTCTGACAATCGCTTATTTCCTCCCTTCTGGGAAATGGTCCAACCCTGGTTCCTCACGCTAAAAGGGGAAAAATATTCTGTGGTCAAATGTCCGATGAGTTTTGGAACCTCTAGCCTGAACATATCGTGAACTTAATGAACTTCTGATTCTATATCCGTTCGATTCTTCTCTCTGAACTGCTACGATCTTATGGGGTGCTTCTCATTGTAGCCCCCCTAGATATTGTATTAGCGGGAGGATAAACCAACATGGTATAAAAATATACCCTTTAAATTACACGGAGGTTCCTTTGCCATGTTTCCTACCTCCTTTTGATTCCAGTAGTGGCGACAAAGCATCCGTTTGCTCACTCAATTTCCTAACTCCAATAGTTACAAAGACTTAGAGTTTTACCCTTCCGGGATAAGGCCTAAACTGGAAAAAGTCGAGCTTAGAGGCTGTCTGAAAAGAGGTTTTGGGCTCACTCGGCTGCCAAGTTGTTCCCCCATCAGGAGGGCTACCGGTTAAGATTTGAGTATTTTGGCACCCTATGCCTTACCGTCTGGGGGAAATAAGGAAGTCTGGCTACCCCTTTTCAGACAGCCTCTAAGGAATTGGGAGCGAGAGGAGTTTGTGAGTAATGGAGCTCTCCCTGCTCTCCCATTAAAGGGGCTCGTCCGGGAAAAAGTGTAAAAATCTGGTTCTGAGGGCGGGAAGAGTCTTTAATTGATATTCCAATAATCCCAATAAAACAACTATTTCCGTTCTTTCCCCTTTGCCTGCCGTTCTATGAATTTTCCTCGCCACGACCAACCTCCAGAGGAACTAACCGATCAGCTTCGTGGGGCCGTCCTACCTATGTCGAGGTGGGGATCGCTGTTATGCTTTCTGGCAGCCATTGGTTATACAGCTACGAATATGTGTCTACGGCAACTGGCCGCCTTGGGTGTGGATCCTATGTGGGCAACGGCGATGAAGGAAACCGTAGCAGTAGTGGTGCTGGGGCCATGGTTTTTGCTCCAAGTGGGCCGAGGCCGACGGTTTTTCCCCTCTATGGGTTGGATTAGCTTGGGGGCTGTTTCTGCACTGATCGCCCAATTCGCGGGCAATATTTTCCAACAGTGGTCTTTTGGGGTGGTAGGGTTGGCTATTGCTGTGCCGGCGATTTTTTCGGTCTCTCTGACCGGGGGGGCGTTACTGGCATGGTTGTGCCTTGGCGAAACGGTTTCCGTTCGCACCATGGGAGCTTTAGTGCTTTTGATCGTGGCCATTGGATTGTTGAGTTCCGGTGCGGTTCAAGCCGGCAGTTTTCTCCCGGAAGCTTCGGTGGAGAAGATGCTTTTGGGGATCATGGCGGCTTGTGTGGCTGGGGCAGCCTTTGCCCAATTGGGTCTGCTGCTCCGAATGGCTTCTGCCAGAGGTATTCCCCCGCAGGCAGTAGTGCTTTTGGTAACCGGCGTAGGAGCTGGATTGCTTGGACCACTCAGCCTTTGGCGTCTGGGACCTGCTTTACTCGTACAGACTACCCCCCAACAGTGGCTCTATATGCTTGCAGCCGGTATATGCAATTTATTGGCTTTTTTAGCCATTACCACTGGACTTCGCTGGACGAAACTGGTCCGGGCTAATCTGCTTAATGCCGCCCAGGTAGCTATGGGCGCCTTAGCTGGCATAGCCGTGTTCGGGGAATCTTGGAACTGGGCTGTTGGAACCGGGGTGGCTCTGACGATCCTGGGCTTGACCCTTATGGGTTCCCCAAAACGGGAAGGCTACAGCAACCCGGAAGGAAATTTTAGCCCAAAGGCCTCCTAACCCTTTTTGACCAGTTCAAACGCCCTCATAAGGGAAGCGGCCAGGAAAAATCGGGACCATTTCAACCGAGCGAAGAAAACCGCTTCTTCCCACCTTAGGCTCGCAGTTATCCACAAGTTAGAGTTCCGCAGAGTGGAGATCCCGTTAGGTAAATCCCGAAAGCTAGGCAAGAACATAGAATGGATAAAATGGGAAATGTATGCAAAATAGGGCACCAAACCCTTCCTGATTCCCAATTCTAAATGCCCTCATGTGTGCAAAGTAGCTGTGGGCTTCCTTCTGAAAAGTGTGTTATCCCCCTATGTGGGGAAATCATTTTTGCCATTGGGATGGGAAATTCCTCACAAAAACAAAAAAAGATGTGGAACCTCTGCATAATTCAAAAGTGATGTGTTACACCATTTGGGTGCCCTCCACCTTTATCCCAATATATAAGGCTGTTGGTACTGCTGGCAAACTACATCTAGTAGGTCTTTGAATCGGACGGACCACTCCCTACTAAATCAAAAGTTCATAAAGTTCACTGTATGTGTAGAATTTTGCAGAGCTTCCATGTGTATAAGGAACCTCTGCATAATTCAAAGGGGATATTTTTATACCATGTTGGCTGGTCTTCTCTCTAACACAACATGTTGTGTTAGCATTGCGGCACCCAATAGACAGTAGGTATCCAGGTAGAGCAACCGAACAGTTAAAGAATCGAAGGATCACAAAGTTCACTATATGTTCAGGATTTTGCGGAGGTTCCATAACAACCAGGTGCCGCCAGAGAGGTTGGCATTGCCCTCGGCAATGCCAGCTGATGGGGGACAAAAATTCTGGTTGACCAGGGTATCATTTTTCCCCTCCCCTAATACTGCGCTGCAGCCGAAAGAGGGCAAAAAACAGAGTTCCTCCCTTCGCCTAAAGCTCCGAAGTTAGCCCGATTTTATTTTTGGCACGTCTCCAAAATCCTGAACATATAGTGAACTCGGTGTCCTTTTCAAGTTTCAGGCCGTTTGGTTACCCTAGCTGGGCACCTACTATTATTGGGTGCTAGGAATGCCAGCATCCTAATATGTTGTGTGAGAGGGAAAGACAAGTCAAAATGATATAACTGGGGGATGAGAGGCGAGTGCCTGCGGGGGGCAAGACCTTTTTCCGTAGCCGCCTTAGAAAATAGACAAGATAGGCAAAATAGGCAAGAATCAATTTGTCTTGAACAAACATTGGAAAGGAGGTTCGGGGAGGGTGAAAGGCACCTGTTAGAGAATTTGGCAAGAAAAATGCTTTATCTACAATTGCCGGGGCTTTCGCAGCAGATTATACTAACAAAGTTGTACTGGACCTTGGGAGGCGTCGAATCGTCGGCGTCGGGTCTAGAGGTGGTTTAGTTTTCTTCCATAGAGTGTTTGGTTTCTTATGGTAAATCGGAACCTGATTCGAGAATTGGATCCTAGTCAAGAGGAATTGGAAAAGGAACTTCAAGAGGCTTTTTCCGGCACCCAGCCAGAGGAAATTGATTGGGGCAGTACGGACCTGAAGCCCAACGACATTGTGCAAGGTCGGGTAGTTCGGATCGAAGGCGATCAAGTGGTGATGGATGTGGGGTATAAAAGCGAGGGGGTGGTACCGCTTAGTGAGTGGGGGCCGGATGAGCCTCCGCCTCAACCGGGTCAGGTTCTTCGAGTATTTGTCGAAGATATCGAAGAGTTGTATTTTCCTTGGCTCGACATTGGCACGGGCATGATCCTGTTGTCAAAACGAAAAGCGGAGAAGATCGACAATTGGCGCAAAGTCATGGAGTCGGTCCACGAAGGGGATGTGGTAACCGGGTTGGTGACGCGAAAGATCAAAGGTGGACTTTTGGTGGATATTGGGGTCAACGTGTTTTTGCCCGCCAGTCAAGTAGATATCCGTCGGCCTGCGGATATCGGGGATTTTATTGGCCGATATGTTCAATGCGAGGTGCTCAAGATCGATGAAGCTCGTCGCAATATTGTGGTCAGCCGACGCGCTTTGATTGAAAAAGAGCGGATCGATAAAAAACAACAACTGCTCAGCGAGCTGCAGGTGGGTCAACGTCGTAAAGGGATCGTCAAAAACATTGCCGACTTTGGTGCCTTCGTGGATTTGGGCGGCATCGACGGTCTGTTACATATTACGGACATGAGTTGGGGCCGGGTCAACCACCCCTCGGAGGTGGTTACCCTAGAGCAAGAGATCGAAGTGGTGGTGTTGCAAATCGACCGGGAGAAAGAAAAAATCGCCCTCGGCCTAAAACAAAAACAGCCCAGCCCTTGGGAAAATATCGAACAGCGATACCCCGTTGGCAGCCAGCATAAAGGTGAAGTGGTCAGTATGACTCCCTACGGAGTCTTTGTCAAATTAGAAGAAGGCGTCGAGGGCCTGGTGCATATTAGCGAAATGTCCTGGACCAAACGGATCAATCATCCTAGCGAATTGGTCCAAGTGGGGGATATGATCGATGTGGTGATCCTGGGCATCAATAAAGAAAAACAGGAAATCTCCCTGGGGATGAAACAAACCCAAGAGAATCCTTGGGATCGGGTGGCCGAGCGCTATCCGCCCGGCAGCATTGTCAAGGGCATTGTGCGGAATCTAACCAACTACGGTGCCTTCATCGAGTTGGAAGAAGGCGTAGACGGGCTGTTGCACATTACCGATATGTCCTGGACCCGCAAGATCACCCATCCGAACGAACTGCTGCATCGAGGTCAAGAAATTACCTGTCGGGTCCTATCGGTCGATCAAGAGCGGCGGCGCATTGCCCTAGGCCTCAAACAATTGACCGAAGACCCCTGGGTACGGGAAATTCCGGAAAAATATCAGCCGGGCCAAATCGTTACCGGCACCGTAACCAAGATCACCAATTTCGGCGTTTTTGTCAGCTTGGAAGACGGTCTGGAAGGACTGCTGCATATTTCGGAATTGGCTGATCACAAAGTCGATGACCCTGAACAGATCGTTAAAGTGGGTGATAAGATCGAGGTAAAAATCCTCCGGGTCGATCCGGAAGATCGGAAAATCGGGCTTTCGCGAAAGCGGGTCGAATGGGCGCAAGAGGAGCAAGCAGAAGCCGAAACTGCCGAACAGCCCCCCCCATCCACGAAGTCTCGTGCTCCTCGAGAACTCAAAGGCGGAGTGGGTTCCAGTTCTGGCCCGCTAATTCAGCCGATCCATGCTCCCCCTTCCAAACAACCCGCTCCACCCGAACAGTCTGAACAATCCGCCGAGTAACCCCCTATCTGCTCCCCGGCTTCTTCGGGACTACTTCCTCCGGCTACAGGAAAAGCCCTCTGGGTTTTGAAATCTTTGCCACAGGCTGAAATTTTGCGCTTTTCTCCTGCCGGGTGGAGCAGCTCCTGCTGGCGGATCGGAAGAGCCAGATTCTACCAAACTCTTGGGTTTTATCGGTTCGGGGGCTAAATCGCCCTAGGCTTAGCACACCTAAAAAACCAGAAGTTTCCAAAAGAAGGATTTTGTGGGAAAGACCACCCGGAGAAAGATTTCCCTTTCAGTAAAACCCTCTTTTTGAGGATGTCTATTCGGTATCCTCTATATCATGGGTACATTCCGCCCAAAAAGTTGCCCAATATCTTCTGTGGAGAATTCCATCTGAGTGCGTCGATAGTTTGCACTGGAAAGGGAAATTGAGGAAAGACAGCTTCGCATAACCTCCTGTTGCAGATTGACTATGGGCAAAACCAAATCTCGACGTCGATCCGCAGGGGCGGTTCAATCTCCGTTGGAGACTTACCTGCGCGAGATCAACGAAACGCCGCTGTTGACGCCGGAAGAAGAGCAGGAGTTAGCATTGGCCATTGCTCAGGGCGATCCGGTCGCCCGGGACCGGATGGTTCGGGCCAATTTGCGTTTGGTGGTCAATATCGCCCGCAGTTATACCGGGAAAGGCCTCAGCTTGCAGGACCTGATCGAAGAAGGTAACCTAGGGCTTTTGCGTGCGGTGGAAGGGTTTGACCCGGCCATGGGTACACGCTTTTCCACCTACGCCAGCTATTGGATCAAACAGTCGATTAAACGTGCCCTGATCAATTGTGCCAAAACGATTCGAATTCCCGCCTACATGGTAGAGCTTCTTTCCAAGTGGCGGCGGGCCAGCACCCGCCTGGCCGAGGAACTTGGCCGCACTCCTACCCCCGAAGAAGTCGCTCGGGTACTGGGGCTACCGCGCAAGAAACTGGCCATCATCAAAAAGGCTATCAAAATCTATAACCTCACCCCACAGACCGACCAGGCGGACAACGGCTGGTCGCTGGGCGAAATCCTCATGGACGAAGACTGTCGGACTCCAGATGAAGACCTTGTCAAACAAGATAATCTTGTGCATATTATGGAACAACTCAACAAAATGGACCCCCGGGAAGCGACTGTCCTGCGCATGCGATTCGGCTTAGATGACAATCAACCGAAAACCCTTAAAGAAATCGGAGAAGCTCTTGGACTTACCCGCGAACGGGTGCGGCAGATCGAAACCGAAGCACTCCAGCGCCTTGCCGAAAGCCTGAATAAATAATCCCTTACATCCTCCTTACGAAATCCGCCCTTCTGTTTTTCCCGCTCCCCATCAGCTCGACTTTTGCTATTTTTGCTAACTGCTGTTGGCTCCCAGAGTTACGGCGAGCACTCCCTTTGCTCAGCCAATTTCCTAAGTCCAATCGCTGTAAGCAGTTAGAACATCTTTCTTCTAAGACAGTAGTTCCAAGTCGGGTTGCCAGAACAAAATAGTTCTAACCTTTTATCTTTAAAGGATTTATATCACCTTCTCTTTACACCCCTTGTGGGGGGAAGGGCCAAAAACGGTTGGCTGTTCACGCTGGGCTGCCCAGCCTCTGTGGGAGGGCCGGTCCAGCCGGTTCGATCCGGGCCATAGTGGGAGACCGGAAAACCTTGCCCTAACATATGGAATCATTAGGAGTTAAGTTAATTGGCCTTCTTAAGAGGTCTTGGATATACCAC
>JANXAQ010000224.1 GCA_025062105.1 Thermoguttaceae bacterium | reverse complement strand
GTCCCTGCTCGGTAAAGGCGGGCTTGGTGTCCACAGAAAAATCCGGCTCCCGCCGGGCGAAGCCCCTGAAGGATATACATCTGCTTTCGGCCAGAAACCATTGCGAGCGACCAGCTTCGTTCCCCCCTACAACGGTCTTGTTCCTGCTCGATAAAGCAAGGCCTGTTTGGTAAAGCTAGGGTTTCTGCTAAGAGCGTGTTTGAAAAGGGCTTGAGAGGCGGGGAAAGCTGCGGTGTTTAAGACGCCCAGGTAGTCTGGGAAACGGATTGTACCACCAAAGAAAAACGGATTTTATCCCCCAAGCAAAGCACTGCTGCGATGAAACAGGTTTATCCATCCGATTTGACGGAGGAGCAGTGGCAGGTCATTGAGCCGTTGATTCCTCCGGCCCGACCGGACGGGCAGCCGCGTCGAGTCACCATCCTAGCACTGCTCAACGGCATGTTTTACTTACATTGTCTGGTCTGGTTGTCCGTGGCGGATCCTGCCGAAGCACTATCCACCCTGGGAAACGGTCTATTATTGACGTTTGAATTACCAAATAAACCCATCCGGCTTAGCAGATAGGGAGTTTTTCTGGTTTTCTGGGAAAGCCCCAGTTTAATTCGTTATTCAAAGCTCCATATTACTTTGTGCGATTCCAGAAGGATGGCACCTGGGAGAAGATCCAGGAGGCGCTTGGTGGGGTTGTGCGGCAGCAGAGCGGGCACAGTCCGGAGCCGACTGGAGGGATCCTGGATAGCCACTCGGGCAAGACGACGGAAAAAGGGGGGGCCGTGGGTAGCAGGCGGGCAAGAAGCTCAACGGGCGCAAGAGGCATCTATTGGTCGATGTGTTGGGGCTGATTTTGGCGGTGGTGGTGCATCCGGCAAGCATTCACCATCGGGATGGGGCGAGGTTGGTTTTGGAGCCTGGACAGCGCCGGTTCCCGCGGCTACGCAAGATTTGGGCAGACGGAGGCTATGCTGGGCAACTGATCGAATGGCTGAAGCGGGCGTTTGGTGGGTGGTGGAGATAGTGAGCAGTCTGGCGGAGGCCGTTGGGTTTGAGCTGCTGCCGCGTCGGTGGGTGGTGGAGCGGACGTTTGCCTGGTTCAGCCGGTATCGTCGGCTGAGTAAGCACAATGAGTTGCTGCGTGCCAGGAGCGAAACGATGATTTTGGTTGCCATGATGCATTGGATGGTCCGGCGTCTGCGTGCCTGCCCAGCCCGATGAGAAAACCACCTTCTCAAACACGCTCTAAGATACTGAGGCTTACGGTCCGGCCCCATTGGCGCTGGGGAGCGTCTGGTACGGGCGGTCAGGGGTCCGGCGGGGGCGGTTCCAGCGGCGGTGTTGTAGGAGAGGTGGTTTTTGCGATTGAGGGGGCTGGGGTGGCGCTATATCGAGTGTCGGACAATTCCCGGCTGGCGGGGTCGCAGAGTACCAATCGCATTCCGATTTCGCCCACCGGCGCGCAGGACGAGGCGATCACGGAGGACTTGGCCATTGTCACCAACGAAGATTTTACAGGGCCGGTATTGATCAAAGCGACGTTTGTGTGGGACTCCCGCTACCTGGGCGGCAACAGCCAACACACGGTGGACATGGTGCGCCTTGTGCCGTCGGAATATACATATGACGATCCTGGTACTTATTCCAATCCCATTTATTTAGTAGCAGAGGCATGGAATACTTGGGCTGAGGGAGCTTTGAAAGCAAAAGCCCGAACTACAGGTACCGGACAGACGCCTTCCGATCCCAGAACTTGTCTTGTTATAGGAAGACGTCTTAATGCATCCGAATGGGGAAATTTCGTAACGTTAGAGGTATATTCAGATTCAAATTATCGGGAGCAAAATTTCAACGGGAGTATTCCAACATGGACTTGTGAAGAAGGCCCAGGTGGAAATTTTGTCGGTGCACCTGGTCATAACCACAAAGGAAAACGTGTGATCGTGTGATATTTAAAATGACAATCCCGGGAGAATATAAGTTTAAATGTCAGGTGGGAAGTAGTAGCGAATACATTAGGGTAATATATGTTGTTCCGAATATAAAGGTGCCAAAATATTTCTTCGCTAATGCAGAAGGAAGGATTCCTGTGGAACTTGAGCTATTGGGAACAGATAAGCTTTTTGACATTCTGAGAGATCCGACTTCCGGTCTTTGGAATGCCAAGTTAGGTTTAAATGTATGGGATTCGGAAAATGGAAAATGGCGGCCGCTAAATGCCGCTTCTTCAGTGTTTCAATTAATAAGAATCGCGCCATCATGGGAGGATAATGCTTACGCATTAAGTAATAGATATGTGGGAGTAACAGAAGATAGGCCCCTTAGGAGCTGGGGTGAGAGGGAGAAGGGAATATGGGAACTTGGCGTTCGGGTAGGAGCAGTAATTACACTGAAAGACGGCGAGCATGGATGGACAAACCAGGCAGTTATCGATTCTGCGATTCATTCTCCCGAAGGCCCTCGGTCAGCAATAGGATGGGATAGAAGATATAAGAATGTATGCCATATTGGCCGAGACAGAAATGATATAGTTTTGCGTGTCCTAACACCTCAAGGCTGGTCTCCCGATAAACGCAGCGCTGGATATGAGCATTTATCGACGTTACAGGCGCGATGTGAAACTTATCCTCAATATAAACCAGACAATGAGGGGCATTTCCTAGACGAGAATAGACATATACATCCAGCCGCCTCTGAAGATGGAACGCCTTTAGCACCTCCTGGCTTCGCAGAACAAGGCGACCTTGCTATTGCAAGATGTACAGATTCCACTATATGCGGCGAAAAGAATTTCGCCGGTCCTACCTTTGAATGTAAACTGAAAGACTCCGGAGGTGCGGAAAAGACGGGGGAAGAGTATGTGGCCCACTGTCATGGGGGAGGAATTTGGCATACCATAGTAATTGCCTATAAATTACGAGATTCCAATTGGTTCGGTACTTTTTGGGATATAGAAAATACCACTGGACAAATCTGTCCAGAAATACTCAATGACGTGAAAATTTATATCCGCATAAACGCTCCCAATCCGATGCCCGACGATGGCTTTGAAGAGCGTCTCAGCTTTACCTTTTCTGCTTCAGGCGCTCTATGGAGTGCTGTTAACGCTGACCCTGTAGGATATATACTATCGATCGCGAGCTTACTTACCTCTTTCCCAGAGAGTGGATACGGTAGCCGAGCGGGAAAGATAGTAATTCGGAAACAACGCAAAGTATATATTCCAGGAGATGAATTTCCTTTGTGTGGTCGTCCCCCCGACCTGGACGCTGGAAGGGTCTTGGGTCACCATGGCGGCATCGCGGAAGATGACGAGACACTTTTGCCTAGCGGAATATGGGATATTTCCGGAACTGCTAGCTATAAGATTGGAGTAGGCTATATGCTACGCGGACAGGTCATAACAGGTATAAGAATCCAAAATAAGTCCACTCAGGAAGGAAGTGAGGTATTTGCAAAACTGCAGTTTTTCAGCAATCTTGGCGTCAACTATCGCACCGGGTCTGTGAAGTGGATACCTGATAAGATTTTCCAGAGATGAGTTGAACGGTTTTGGAAAGTTTTCTAAATATAAATAGTTTTGGCGATTGTTTATTTTCCGACATTTAAGGATGAGGTCAATAAGATGGGCAAGCTCCTTGCGCTTTTGATGGGTTGTCTGGTTGTCGGCGAAGAAAACGATGGAGATTGGCTCTCTAGGATAAGAAAGCTTTACGACGAAAAAACCTGGGAACAGGTGCGGTCCATTTATGAAGACCCACAATACTTCCGTATGATTCAAAAAATAGACTTAGATAAAATAGGGACCTTTCCCCAAGAGAGCGCCGAAAAGTTCCGCAAGGAACGAGCGGAAAAGAAACGCCCGCTATTTAGGGGTGAGGACGATTCGTTGGATTTGCCAGACGAGGGAGAGCTATTTTCCCCTAAAAAAATCGTGAACCAAGAAAAATACCGTTTTTCTCTCCGTGGAAAAGTCCAGATGGTCCAAGGGAGTCTGCCTTCGTCTCCAGAGATGCTAACACTTTGTATATTAGGGCCGTGGGATCCTAAAGATCCTGATTTGTGTGATTGTGACTCCGCAGGAAATTTTTCCACACACCTTCTAGCTATTACGCCTCAAGGAGATTACTATCAAGTGCAACCGGGGGATAAAGTGTGGATTTATCCTATGAATGAAGGCTGTTTTGCAAAAAAATCTTCGGTCAAATATTTCTATTATGGATATGCAGCAATCCCTCTTCAAAAAGAGAAAATTGAGGCCACTTTACTCCTGAAAACAGTAGAAGTTAAAAGGAAGACTCTTAAAGTGGTGGATCAGTTTGACAAACCTCTCAGTGGGCGCTGGCTGGTTTTTCAACCTTCCATTCCCATGGGCGAAGATAAAGAGGCGCCAGTATGGACAAACCTTAGGATACCCAACCGAAAGACCGGGCAAGACGGCACCGTCTCATTTTCCTATGTAGATGTCCCCTCTGCCAAATATCGATGGAAAATGATTGACTATATTTCAGAAGAAAATGATTGCCTCTACACCGGAGCGATAGAATTCTCGCCCAAAGAACTCGCCGGGCCGGATCCGATTGTTTGGCGAATTTCTGGAATTCCACCTTCCTTGGTAGTCCATGTGAAATGGGACGAAGCTGTAGGACTCGGCGAATTCCGAGGCATCCCCAAAAATGAACCGCTTCCCATCGCTGCCCCGTATATTGTTCAAATATATCCTAAAGAACGCCTTGTTCGATATACAAAAGATTCCGTTGAATACACTATCAGAAAGGGTCCATTAGCCATGTCCCATATCTCTCCCGAAGGAAAACTCCTCTTCCATCGTATCCCTCCGGGAGAATATACGCTCGAATTTTTGCCCGAGGGCAGAAAATTTCGACCTACGAAAGGAAGCGAATATATTAATATTCCCTCCGGTCAATGTAAGCCAGTAATCCATGTCATGACCGTTGAACCAATTAAAGGAAGTTCTCTCAGAAAGGAAGAAAATATCTCTGGTTCTTCCTTAGAAGGTTTCACTTCTCCAAAATCTCTAGAAACCTCTTCTCATTTTTCGCCGAAAGCCATACCCTTTCCTTCTTCTGGCAATAATATCTTCCTATTGGAAAACGTAATGCATATCTCAATTGTGACGTTGGTTTTGCTCAGCGGCGGCGGGTTGGTCGGCTGGATGGCGGCCAGGCGGAAAAAGAAGGGACTCGGCTAGGAAGGAAAATAAACTCCCCCCAGGAAAATCCTAAAACCTTAGGCTGTTGCCTTGGAGAGGTTATCTGGAAATGTATTCTTCCGGGTTGAAGCAGCTCTGTTGGCCGAATTATCGAGAATCCCGAAAAGCTCTATTTTCTATGTCTTTTGCTTTGGGGACCGGTTAATCCAAACTTTGTCGGAAAACGCCAAAGTCCTAATTTCCAGACGGTCTCTGAGCAAGAGCTGTCGAGGGGTGATAATAGGTCCTACGGCTCCATTGGATACTAGCTCGATGGTATCTCCGGCAACTCAGAGAGGTATCCATACATACCCGCAGAGAAGCGGAAACGGCCACTTTTGCCCTACTTCTTGAGAACCTATTTTGGCAAACAGAAAAATCTTCCGCCGCGTAGAAAAACTTTTTGCCGCTTCTAAAAAGTCGTTTTCTTCCCTTTTTGGCAGGGGAAAATCCAAACATATATTTTTTTGTATGCTATTTCGGTTTCTGGAGGCGCATCCAGTGGGTTAGCCCTCTAATCCTCTGGGCTGGGCTGGCGAGGGCAGTCCGGAGGAACCTCTGAATAAATCGAGGTTTTAGGGAAATTTTGTCCTTTTCGCCATTTTTTTTCATGTAAAGGAGGCTTATCGAGAGAAAAAGGGATCGAGGGGAGGTTCTCTAATTTTTCTCATTTGCCTGGTTTCACTTCTTTGCACGCCTCCGGCGCGCACTGGTAGCGCCTCAGCCAAAACAAAGCGCCGGACTATCCCCCTCCAGAGAGTCCACCAACCGAGGACGTGGAGATAAATGTTCTACATCAGTTAGCCGGCTAG
>JANXAQ010000210.1 GCA_025062105.1 Thermoguttaceae bacterium | reverse complement strand
AAGGCAAAGACCTCGTCAGCTTGGCCGACGAAATCCTCCATCGCCTTGGCCTGGCTTAACCGGGGGACGCTATTGGATTGCATCCTCTTATTTGGGTGGATATACTAAAAGTTGTTCTAAACTCGACTTTTGCCCATGTTGACCTCCCTTCCAAAGAGCAATCCTCTAACTCCTTGTAACTACTGAGGGTAGGAAATTGGTTGAAGAAAGGGCGGCTTCCTCGTAACTGTTGGAAACAAAGGCAGTTACGGAAAATGGCAAAAGTCCAGTTGAAGCAGTGTTCCTATTCTAGGTAGGGCGGAACAGATTTTCTCTTTTCCTGGATTCTTTTCGAGGAGGCATGGGAATGAAACGGTTGGTGTTCTTTTGGCTGGTATTGGCTGTTGGGATAGGCTGGGGGCTGATGGTAGGACAGGTGTTGGCTGGAGAGGCGGGGTCGGCTGCAGAACCGGCAAAACCCGCATCTGCAACCCCTCCGGCTGCAGAGCCGAAGGAACCACCTTTGCCCACCCCACCGCTTCCGAAGCAACCCCCCTCCCCAACCCCGCCAGCCAAACCGACGGAGGCTGTTCCAGTTGACTCCAAGCAGGTCGAGGCCGCCATCCTGAAGGCCCTGGCCGAACCGTCCGAAGCCGAGTTTGCCGAGATGCCCCTGAAAGATGTGATCAAATATTGGCACGATCGGCATAAAATTTCAATCGTTCTGGATACCCACGGAATCAAAGAGATAGGCATTGACGAGACCCATCCTATTACCATCCACCGAAAAGATGGCTCTTTCCGGGCGATTTTAGAACAGGTGCTGGAACCGTTGGATTTGGCCTGGACGATTCGCAGCGGCAGCCTCTGGATTACTTCCAGTAACAAGGCGGAAGAGCACCTCGTGGCTCGGGTTTATGAGGTGGCAGATCTTCTTGGAGAATCTAAGGAAGACCCCCGTGGGCATCTGGAGGAGTTGATCGATGTGATCACCTCGACGGTGGTGCCACAGAAATGGTCCAATGTGGGTGGGCCAGGAACGATCCAGCCATTGATCCTTCGGGGCAAACCGGTGTTGGTGATCAGCCACACCTGGGCGGTCCATTTGGAAATCATGCGTCTGCTAGAAGACCTCCGGGAAGCGGCTCAGCCGGAACCCGCCAAGCAAAATGGCCCTCCTAGCGACTCAAAAGCTAAGCAGTCTGCCTTGCCCGAAGTGGCGCCGTCGGAAAGTCCCTCTGCAGCGCCCGGGGCAGAGCTGGCTCGGAAGAAATCTTCCTTGGCGGCAAGCTTATCCGGCTTGGCGGAACGATCCCGCCAGGCCGAAACAGAACTACTAGAAGCTTTGGGAAAACCTCCTAAGGAAGAGGTTCCCACTGGTGGCTTCGGCGACCTCATCGTGTGGCTAAGCGAAATCTATCGGATTCCGATTGTTTTAGACCAGCGGGAGTTGAAATCGAAGGGAGTGGACTTGGATAGGGAAGTGGATATTCCCGTCCAAAATGTTTCCCTCCGGGCTATTTTAGATTGGCTCTTAGAACCTCTGGATCTGGCATGGACCATTCGCCATGAAGTGATTTGGATCACCAGCCGGGAGGAAGCCCAAAAGCATCTGGTCGCCCGTGTTTATTCGGTAGAGGAGCTGCTACCTGCCGGCCTGGAAGAATCTAACTGGCAAGAGGAATTGAAAAAACTCCAAGAAGTCATCTATGACTCGGTGTGTCCTGGGAGTTGGAAAGAGACTGGGAAGTGGTCCAGCGGAGGGATAGCAGGTGCAGGTTGCTTGGAGAGTTTACTGGTGCGAGGTAAACCGGTATTGTGCGTGTATCAGACCTGGTCGGGCCATCTGGAAGTGGCACGGCTGCTGCAGGAGCTTACCCAGGCAGCCGGGCCAGAGATTTCCAAAGCCCCGGGTGAAGTAAGTAAGGCAAAACCGGATGGGCCTAACTATTGAACTGTACTTTCTGGAAAATCATTCTGCAGGGGCAGAAGTGATGGAGCCAGCCCAACCGGGCCGCCCATTTCCGAAGAGAATTTCCAACTTCTAAGCCCCCGCCCAAGACCCTACCAAAATGGCTCGTGGGAACTTATGGTCTTCCCATAGGTTACGCTGCTAGCCAATCCAAAGGGCCTGGCTGGCTGCCGCTGAAGGTAAGCCGGCCCCAGAGCAATTTAACTCCCCTAAAGGGGAATTTTTCGCAACGTACAGGAAATAAAAGAAGTTACAAAAATAGCAAAAGTCGAGCTGCATAATTCAAAGGCGATATTTTTATCTGAGTGTACTTCCTTCCGCCCGTGGCTAATACGGTTGCAGCGCTGCTAGCACCCTGGTTGGAGTAGGTGTTTAGATGGAGGCAGCTAACCTCGAGTTTTGCCATTTTTGGCTTCGCCCTGGCAGAGGACTGTTCTAACTCCTTGTAACTATTGGAGTTAGGAAATTAGGTGAACAAAGAGGAGTTTCGTCGTAACTGTCAGCAGTAAAATCAGTTAGGGAAAAGGGCAAAAGTCGAGCTAACACCCACCGAATCAAAAGCTTATGAAGGCCACGACATGTTCAGGATTTTGCAGAAGTTCCTTTTTTATTCGAATAGCTATTTTAAATAGGAAGAAGCCGAAGAACTCTTTTCTTGCGGAAGTTTTGGCATCAGACTAGCTTTCTACAGAGGCTTCGACTAGTTCAGCCTTTTGGCCGGTGTGCACACACACCCGGTTGCCGCCGGAAGAGCGTGCTTGTTCTAATGCTTCTTCACAGCGTTCTAAAAGACGTTGGAGATCGTCGGTGAGGGTAACCTCGGCGGCACCAATGCTGACGGTGATCCGTTCCCAGCAGCTCCCTAGCGGGAGTTTGCATCGGCAGATGGCCTCACGAAGCCGCTCCGCTATATCGGCCACATTCTTCAAGGAAGCCTCAGGCAGCAGCAGAGCGAACGTAGAGTTATCGTACTGGGCGATTACATCCATTTGCCGAACCGCTGCTTGTAAGAATTGGGAGGTGGCCCGGAGCGTCAGTTGAGCCGCTTGCAGCCCATATTTGGCCGCCAATTCTAAATAATTATCCACCTGAAGCAAAAGCACCGAAAGCGGCCGACGGGTCCTTCGCCACTCGGCCAGCCGACGCCCCAAAATCACACAAAAATCCGAGCGACTGTGAAACGATTCCAAAGGCTGCGGGAGTAGAGCCTGATCAGAAGGGATCTCTTTTCGAGCAGGATTTACCAGTTGATTAGCTGCCAGAGGTTTTCCCATTTCCTGGCAGGGTACTGGGTAAGTGTTTGAAGAAGGATCTGCCGAGGGATTGCTCTTGGTTGTCTGGGTAGGTTGAGTGGCCTGATAGGGGAGGATCCTTTGGCCATCATGCCAGTGGACGCAGTTTCTGCCAGCTTGTTTAGAAGCATAGAGGGCTTGGTCGGCCCGTTCCACCAGTTTGTTGGCTTCTTCGCCGGGCAACAGATGAGCCAACCCAAAACTAGCTGTGACCCGGATTTTTTTTCCTTCAAAGTCCAACAGCATTGCTTCGATGGCCTGCCGGAGCCGTTCGGCATGTTCCTTCAGTACATCGGCCGAAGCAGCGGGGCAGATCAGGGCGAACTCTTCGCCGCCGTAGCGGGCCACCAAGTCCATAGCCCGGCTATGGTCTCGTAGGATGCGGGCCACCTGCCGGAGCACCTCATCGCCTGCTTGGTGGCCGTAGGTGTCGTTAAACTTCTTGAAGTGATCGACGTCCACCATAATGACGGAGAAAGTCTTCTTGAGACGTTGGAACTCGGCATGACGGCGAGCCAGTTCTTCGTCGAACGCCCGGCGGTTGGCTAGGCCTGTCAAAGCATCGGTACGGGCTGCCGTAATGTGCGCTTCGATCTGCTTGGCCTGCTCTTGAAGCTGTTGTTCAGCTGCTGCCAGCTTTTGCTGCATCTGGGTGTTGGCTTCCAGCAGTTGGCCGATCGCCCGAACCACTACATCCGGTGCTGGTTTGTCGGCCGAGTGTAACTGCTCGCTGATGGTTTCCACCCGATGGGTGTGCTGGCCCACGTCGGCGGCCACCCGCCCAGCCAATTGTTGCAAATGAGAAAGGATTTCACCCACCTGGCGGAGCTGTTCGGGCCCTGGGGGGGCTTTCTCTGAACCCCCAACTCCACCCACAAACACCCAACGGGCTACCCAGCCTGCAAAGGCACCCGCCCCTGCCACAAAAAGCAAAATTCCTAAATCCACCCACAAAGAATCCATGATCTATTTTGACTGTTTAGCTGAAACGAAACCGATTCCTCCATCCCAACGGATTGTGCATCGGAATCCGATTTTTCGGAGAGTACCGTTGCAGGTACATTTTCCCCAAATAACTCCACCGGCTATCCAACTGCCATCCAAGAAAGCAAAAATCATCTCATTTCCGCTCATTTCCGCCGACATGCAACCCCCGCCGCTCTCCTCTCTGCCAGATGCTCGTATTGGCTAAGACAATGCCTCCGGAAACGGCTTTTGGCCCGAAGGCCTTAGGACGGCAGGGCAGAACAGATTCGAAGCCAGCAGCTGTCCGTCTGCCTTCTGGTTTCCTGGTTTCGCCTTCGGTACTGAGGCATTTCTTAGCTTGCCGTTTTCCATTTTCCCTAACTGCTTTTGGCTCCGAGAGTTGCGGCGATATCTCTTTTTGCTATCCCATTTTCCTAACTCCAACATTTGCAAGCAGTTAGAACCTCTTTTTGTAAGGCAGGGCCAAAAATGCCAAAAGTCAAGTTGTAACCTATGCCCTTCCAACAGGTTAGGCTGCTAGGGATCCGAAAGGGCCTGGCTGGCAGCCGCTAAAGCCAAGCCGCTTCCGAAGCAAATTTACCTTCATCAAAAGGAACTTTTCGGAAAGTATAATTCTGCCCAGTCTCTGGAGTTTTTCCACTACCAGAGGCTGGCCGAAAATCGCTTTTCTCGGCAGTTTTTTTTCCGCTATATCTAGTCTTCGATTAGGCGTCGGCGGTGCTCGTCTCCTTTAAAAGTATATATATTTGTTTTCTCTAGGTTGGCCAAACTAAGCTACCGCTGGCCAAACTAAAAAGCGATCTTTTGCCGATAAAACCTTTTATGACCTTTCTACCAATTATAACGCCAGTAGTGCTTTCCCGACTGTAGCCGTATGGGGGCTCTCCAAACCGCAGGGACTCCCATACCTTGGTAGCACAACTTTTGCCAGTTTTGTCACACTTCGGGGGCAGCTGAAATTTTGTGGTTCAATTCGGCAAAATAGAATACCATGAGCAAAACAAGCTTAACCAAGAAAATTCAGCTTTGCACAGGGCTACTCATTTTACTTGGAAGTTTTGCTTCCGGATAAGGAGATTTAGACTTCTGTGCAGAAACCGATAGGGGCTAGCTCTGGACTACGGAGTTTTTTGTTCCTGGAGTTGCCAGACCGAGGCAGTGGGATCCGATTGGGGCACTAGCTATCTTCTCCTTCTTTCCTAGACCGAGCACAAAAAATTAGCCGTACCCGGGCTGTATATAAAGCAGCACAGGCGGTATGTTATATGTTATTTGCTACCAGGCCCTCCTGCACCGGAATTTCGGTGGTCTGGTTTTGGGCTGACGTAGTCCATTCGGCAGAGCTCGGTAAAATAGACTGTAAAGGATGTTAGAGCTTCCAGGGACCAATCTCGGAAACTGGAAATGTTTCTAATAAGATGCTCTCCTGAAATTGGGATTTGGGGCGGTTTCCAATGGGTTTTGGCCGACCGGCTCCTACCCTCGACACGCCTTAAAAACAGGGGCTTTGGGGATTCTGGGGAATTTGGAAAGGGAACATCCTTTCATCACAGAAAATGCTTTTTAGGACAGCCTTTAAGCTTGACTTTTGCCATTTTAAGCCTCTGGACGAACGGGGAAAGTTCTAACTTCTTGGAATTATTGGAGTTAAGAAATCGTGTGGATAAAAAGTAGCCGCGCCCTAACTCCTGGAAACGAAATAAGTTAGGGAAATTGGCAAAAGTCGAGCTAAGGCAGAGAGAGATTTTCATGGTTCCTCAGTTTCTGTAGTATCAGAAGGTATGGAAACAGGATTTTCTCTTTTTGAGCGGGCCAAGGGACTTTTTCTGCAATATGCAGCGCCGCTTCGGCTGGAGGAGCGGTATCCTGGTTTAGCGCTTCTGGAGCGACTGACCACACCAGATAAGTCGATCATCTATCGGCTGACGCTTCAGCGGGATGACGGCACCATTGCCGTCTATTCGGCTTATCGGGTGCAATTTAACGACGATTTGGGTCCTTATAAGGGTGGGCTTCGGTTCCATCCCAAGGTCAACCTGGACGAAATCACTGCTTTAGCTTTTTGGATGTATTTGAAGACGGCGGTGGTTAATATTCCCTTCGGCGGCGCTAAGGGCGGAATTGCCGTCGATTATAAGAGTCTGTCGTTGGCGGAGAAGGAGCGGCTTACCAAGAAGTTTGCTATTGTTCTGGCCAGGGATGTTGGCCCCAACACGGACATGCCTGCTCCGGATGTCAATACCGGCGAGCGGGAAATGGCCTGGATGGTGCATACGTGGCGGATGATTAGCGGCGAGTACGCCCGGGGCACGGTAACCGGTAAACCGATTGATCTGGGCGGAAGCCAAGGCCGGCGGGAAGCCACCGGCACTGGGGTGGTGGTGGTCTTGGCCGAGGCAGCTAAGGAAATGGGCATTGATCTGGAAGGTGCCACCGCGGCCGTGCAGGGTTTCGGCAATGTGGGTTCTCATGCCGCCTTGGAACTGGTGCGCCGTGGTGTCCGAGTGGTGGCGGTCTCGGATCTAGGGGGCGGGGTGTGGAACCGGCATGGGCTGGACATCCCGGCCCTTTTGGAATATGCGCGTAGAACCGGCTCCGTAGTTGGGTTCCCTTATGCGGAGACCGTTTCTCATGAAGCGGTCTTATGTGCTCCGTGTGATTTTCTTATTCCGGCTGCGTTGGAAGATGCCATTGATGCCGACTTGGCTCTGAAGATTCAGGCACGCATGGTGGTCGAAGGGGCCAACGGTCCCACCACGGCTCGGGCCGGCGAAATTCTGGAAGAGCGGGGTATTCGGCTGGTGCCGGACATCCTAGCTAATGCCGGCGGCGTAACCGTGAGCTATTTCGAATGGGTCCAAAACCGTCAGGAGTTTTACTGGACCAAGGAGGAGGTCTTAAGCCGTATGGCCGACAAACTTATCCAAGCTTATCGGCAGATCTCCGAGCGGGCACAGGATCGGAAGATTACTCTTCGGCAAGCCGCCTATGAACTGGCCATCGAACGTGTGGTCCAGGCCGCCCTGGAACGGGGCGTCCAATAAAACGGCCGCCCTTGCCTCTTTCTGCCTCTGGTGAAAAGTTGTCCCCAGTCTGGGGAGGTTTTGCCCATGCTGGTCGGTTTTGCTTGAGTTTTGGTGGGCTTGGGCCTCCGACCGGAAACGGTTTCAACCCAGCCCCTCTTTCTCCCAGCAACCTCTCCTGTTTTTGTCCTCCTTGCGGAAGCTGACATCAAGATTGTATTTGGGAACCTTTACATCTCGACTTTTGCCAATTTCCAGGGTGCTGCTCTTTTGGATATCCGCACTCTTTGACAATATTGGAGCTAGGAAATTTGCTTAACATAGAATCCTCAAAGCCTGACTCCTTGAAATAAAAAAGTTACAAAATGGCAAAAGTCGAGCTACATCATGGGAAGGAGATATTTTGCTACCATTGTGAGCTTGCCTTTTGCCAATTTTGGTTCCCTTCCGAAAGGGAATCGGTTTAACTCCTCGGATTTGCCGGACTTGGGAAATTGGCGAACAAAAGGATGGTTACTCGTAACTTCTGTAGAAAAAATAAGTTAGGGCAAATGGAGAAGTTGACTATAGGATCCCTCTTGCCCAATGGACCCACTAGAATTTCAGTCGGATCCGTTTCTGCGTGTCTGCTTGTAGGAGAATACCATTTCAGGTAACCGTTTTGCGGAGCGGAACTATTACCTGAAATGAAACGGACCTAGGGAATCCTCCAGAATCCTGAACATTTAGGAAATTTAATGAACTTCTAATCACGTATGCTTTGGCTGCCCTATCCAAACACTTACTATATGTAGAGTGGTAGCAATGCTAACAACTCCATATATTAGGCTAGCCCCGGAGGGAACCGAAATGGTGTCAAAATATCTCCCTCGCATGATGCAAAGCTTTCCTATGCCTTTTTCCCTCTTCTGCTGTTTCCAGAGGGATAGCGGGAAGCAGAAGGGGAGAAACCAGGGCTTTTGGCCTACTCGGCTGGCCAGCTGAGCTAGCTGGTCTCTGACACTGCCTTGGAGAGACAAATGACCTCACTCGGCTGAAGTGTTCCCCTTTCGGGTCTGTATTAGAAACTGGGATTTTTTCTTCGTATTAGTAGCCATTCCATGAAACCGACTGCTACGCCTGCTCAGTTAGGTTATCGGCTTCCGGCCGAATGGGAGCCGCATGAGGCCACCTGGCTTGCTTGGCCACAGGAGCCTACGGATTGGCCCGGAAAATTCCGTCTTATCGAGTGGGTTTATGCGGAGATCGTGCGGAAGATAGCTCCGGGCGAAAAGGTCCGGATCTTGGTTGGCTCAGCGGAGGTAGAGCGCCGGGCTCGTCGGGTCCTGAGGGACGCCCATGCTGACCTGGGGCAAGTAGAGTTTTTCCGGCGAAAGACGAACCGATCCTGGCTTCGGGATGCGGGGCCAATTTTCTTGTCCCGGCGCCTCTCCCAAAACAGGCCAACTGTTCAGCCCAAGGTTGCCAGCAGGTTGACCGACGGCAAAAGCACCCCCCAAATCCCAGGAGCTAAACCCTCTTTGAGCGTTACTGAGCCCCTTGCCAACGAAGCCTGCACCATAACTGAACAACTTTCTCTTAGTGGGGTTGGGTCGGTTTCTGGTCCGCCGAAACTCCAGGCCGATTTGGCTATTGTCCAGTTGCACTTTAACGGCTGGGCAAAGTATCGCAATTGGCGGTTGGATCGGCAGGTTCCGGTTTGGGCTGCAAAAACGTTGGGATTACCGCTTTTCGAGGCACGGATCGGCAATCGGCCCTTTGTGCTCGAAGGCGGTGGCATCGAAACTAACGGTCAAGGTACTCTGATCACCACCGAACAGTGCTATCTAGACCCAAAGGTGCAGGTGCGAAATCCGGGTCTGGATGGGCCAGGTTTTGAGCAGGCCGTGCGGGATTGGCTAGCTGTGCGACAGGTCATCTGGCTTGGCCGAGGCATTGCCGGCGACGATACCCATGGGCATGTGGATGACCTATGCCGATTCGTCAATCCCACTACGGTGGTTCTGGTTCAGTGCGACGATCCGAACGACGAAAATTACCTCCCCTTGGCTGAGAACGCCGAGCGGCTTCAGGACGCCCGACTTGCCGACGGCTCCAAATTGGAAGTAGTTCGGCTGCCCATGCCGCAGCCGCTCTACTTCCGCCAAGAGCGACTGCCTGCCAGCTACGCCAATTTCTACATCGCCAATGCCGCTGTCCTAGTACCGACGTTTAACGATCCGGCAGATCGAATCGCCCTGGGCATCTTGGCCGAGCTTTTCCCCGATCGGCCTGTGGTGGGCATCCATGCCGTGGATCTAGTTCTTGGCCTAGGCACAATACACTGCCTTAGCCAACAACAACCCGCCTCTAACCTAGTCTGTTAGAGTAGGTTAACGCGGTCTATCAAACGACGCTTAACCCAGTCTCTGAGGTGTCAGACTAAGCTAGGTAATGCCATCTAGCAGACACCATTTCATGCTGGTCTCAATAGTTCAAAGTCGGGTTGGCAGAACAATTTTAGGAAGGCCTTCGCCTTGTTTTTATATTGCTTTGAAGGGGTAGGAGCAAAAAGGCATGGCGGTTCCAGTTGGCTTGAGCACTCTCTGGGGGAGGATCAGTCCAGCTGTTTAGAACTAGGACGGAGATAGGATGGGAAAACTTTGTCCTTACCTATTGGCTGATCATGAGTTAAGTTCACTTTCCGTCTTACCAGGTCTTTATTATAACCATGAAAAAGTTCTTTTGGGCTCGTTCGTACCCTGGCTCCCTTTTGGGATGTCTCGGGAGGTCAGAGCAAACACCGATGAAAAAAGCTTGGGAAGCTTGGGAAGAAGGAGGTTTTCCCGAACTTCTTGTGTATTAAGTAGTTAGAAATAAAAATTATCCGTTTACTAAACTTGGAAGTACTTTGCCTGGACAGAAGTTGTTCGGTCCGACATCCGAGGCATTTTCTCACAAGGTTGCCGAGTCGGAACAGACGTTTGATCGGTGTTCTGGCTTGAGGTGGCCTGCAGGGTAGTGCAAGCTAAGTTAAAAAGTCGTTTTGTTTGAGAAAGCCCTTTGCTAGGAGATTGCCCGATGAATCTTGCTCAATTCCATCTTAGCCGGCTAACCCGGCGAGAGTTTATGGCTGGGGCTGCTGCCGGAATGGCCTGCATGGTCGGGCCGAAGCTTGCCCTGGGCGCTGTGAAGACTGCTTCGGAAACCTCTGCGGGCCGATGGAGGATGAAGCTTTCTACCTCGTCGATCCACTTTATGAGTCTGCCGATAGAGAAGGCCTGTGAGCGGATTGCTGCCTTGGGGTTTGAGGCGATCGACATTTGGTCCGCTTATGCCGGCTGTGCTCATCTGGACGAGGTGCAAAATCGGCTTGGGCCGGGCGGTTTGCAGGAGCTTTTGGCCAAGCATCGGCTGAAGCTGTATAGTTTTTCTGTCTATGTGGGCGGATACCGAAAATACGCCGAACTTCTTGGCCGTGCGGGCGGTGGGGTGGCAGTGCGCGGAAGCACTGGCCCCTGTGATCCGAAAGAACTTACCCCTCGGATGAAGGCTTTCCTGGACTCTTTGCAGCCGGAAGCCGAGTTGGCCGAAAAATACAATTCCTATATCGCCATCGAAAACCACGGCCATGCGCTGCTGGATTCGATTGACTCGATCAAGGCCTTTGTGGAGCTCAACCGGAACCCTCGGATTGGCATTGCCTTGGCGCCTTACCATGTGCAGGCCCGTGGCGAAAAGGTCGAAGAGGCGATCTTGGCCGCCGGAAAGCAACTTTTGTTCTTCTACGCCTGGCAACAGGCACCCGGACTGGAACAACTTCCGGGCATTGGCCCAGCCGACTTTACCCCCTGGATAGCGGCTTTGGCAAAGGTAGATTATCGGTGGTATGTCAATCCATTCATGCACGGCGAACCGCCACCCGAGCGGATGAGCCAAGCCTTGGCCAAAACCCGCGATTACCTCCAGGCCATCTATGCCAAAGCCGTCCCAGAACCCTCTTTGTAATCTCCTTGCCGGCACCGAGGCGATTTCAGCGGGGCCTTCCTGGAACAGTGGCGTCCTCCCCGTTTTTCTCCATCACTCTCTCCTGCCAGCAGGAAGGAGAATGAACCATAGATGGACCATCTGCAAAAGCTGGGAGGATAGGCCTTCTGCCTGCAAAGCCTAGAAGGGCGGACCTTCTGTGCCCAATCATCCCCTTGATCCTAATCCTCTTCCCTGGGAGCCATGTTATATATAAGTTCAGATTCAAGGCGTGGATACTCAAATCGCAAAAGATCCTACTATCTGTTGGGTGCTAGCAATCCTAGCGCCCCTATATGTTGTTTTAGAGGGAGGCCAGCCAAAATGGTATAAAAATATCCCCTTTGTATTATGCAGAGGTTCCGATAATATAGGCAAAATCGATTCTGAAACCAAAGACTTCCTAAGTTTCCCGATGCTCTTTCTCCACGTGTGAAATTTCTCCAAAACAACATTTGAGTTGTTTCGGCAGGTTGATTATTCCCCTAGTTGGGGCAGTTATTTTCCCCAATTTTGTGGGAAACACTCCCAAAGAGGTGGATAACAGTAAGCCCCCAGGGAGTAGCTCGCTGTTATACCCAAATTGGCGTTGAAGTGCTTGGATATCACTTTAGGCAAATGCCGAAAGCTAGTTGGAAAAAAAAGAATGGATAAAATAGGCAATATAGCCAAAAGCAGTTTCTGAAACCTTGCTCCTGGAGCTTCCACCGGATCTTTCCTGAAGTATGCCATTTCTCCAAAGTAGCAATTAGCTCCTTTGGTGGATCGTTTTCCCGTCTTTGGAGCGATCCCTTGCTGCCGTAGTGATGGTAAATACCTCCCAAAGAGATGTGTATAACAGCGAGCAGTGAGGAGAGGGAAAAAAATGAGGCCTCCTCCATTCAGCTGAAGAGTTTACCGTTATTCAAAGTGTTGGTATCCAAGTTTACACCGTATGGAGAACCAGCAAAACGCAGAAAAACAGGCAAATGAACCATCTCCACCGATCCACCACTCCACCACCAACTATGGATCACCATGGTTAAAGGCCGTTGCTACCATCGTTGCTTAAGTTGGACTGCTGCTTGCGCAGCAATCCCAAGAAAGGCCGACCGATGCGGTGCATCTGAAGGGGGCCACCAAGAAGTTCAATAAGGAAGGTAAAGGGGGTATTTGAGGGCTACCGGTGTGCCATTTCTCTGGAAGCAGGAATTAGGAGTCCGTGCGCATCAGCGGCAAACTAGAAAAGCTAAAGCGATAGAAAAGCTGGATCCCCGCTTTCCCGGCGATGATAAGAAGGTGAGTTCCTGCTGCTTTGGCAGGGATGAAAAGAAGGGCAATTCCCGCTGCTTGGACGAGAGGGCAAAGAAGCGGCGCCCCGTCAGAGGCCCGGACTATTTTTTGGTAGTTTTGAGGACCTATAATAGAAGAAAACTTCTTGTGTTTTTTGGTGATCTCCTATGGAACCAACCACGCCTCGTTATTTAGTGCCGTTTCATCCGAAGCGGGTGCCCCATTTTTTTACGGATGTATTGATCATTGGGGGCGGATTGGCTGGGCTGCGTGCGGCCTTGGCCGTCGATGGGGGACTATCGGTCCTGGTGATTACCAAAGGAAAACTCTGGGATTCTAGTAGTGCCCATGCCCAGGGGGGCATTGCTGGAGTGTTTTCACCGGAAGACCGGTTTGAAGATCATGTGGAAGATACCCTGCTAGCGGGCGGATCGCTCTGCGAGCGGCAGGTGGTCGAAATGGTGGTTCGGGAAGGGCCGGACCGCATTCGGGAGCTGATTGCTTGGGGCGTCCGGTTTGACCAGGTGGATGGGGTTTTGTCGTTGGGCCGGGAAGGAGGGCACCGCCGGGATCGGGTTGTTCATGCTCTGGGCGACGCCACTGGCAAAGAAGTGATGCGTGCTGTTATTGCCCGGGCTTTGGAGACGCCGAATATTCAAATCTGGGAGAACACCTTTGCCATTGATCTGGTAACGTATCTGGGCAGTTGTCGTGGGGCGCTGGTGTGGAACGCTCAGCATGGGAAGACGCTGGTATGGGCCAAGCAGACAGTTTTGGCCACCGGTGGGGTGGGCCAGTTGTATCGGGAAACGACCAACCCAGAAGTGGCTACCGGCGACGGCATGGCCTTGGCCTACCGGGCCGGGGCGGAGCTGCGCGACATGGAGTTTATGCAGTTTCATCCCACAGTACTTTACATTGCTGGGTCGGCCAGGCATTTAATGACCGAAGCGCTCCGAGGAGAAGGTGCCTGGCTGGTGGATCGATATGGACATCGATTTATGTTCGATTATGATCCCCGTGGGGAATTGGCTCCCCGAGATATTGTCAGTATTGCCATCGTCAGCCAAATGGAAAAAACTAAACATCCTTGTGTGTATTTGGATTTGACGCATCTAGAAGCCGAACGCATCCAGAGCCGATTTCCCGGAATCGTCTCCACATTGGCGGAGTTTAATATCGACGTGACTAAGGACCGGATACCGGTTCGGCCTGGGGCGCATTACATGATGGGCGGCGTCACAGTGGATATGGAAGGACGAACTACTCTGCCGGGCCTTTGGGCTGCTGGCGAAGTAACCTCCTCGGGGCTCCACGGAGCAAATCGACTTGCTTCCAACAGCTTATTGGAGGCGTTAGTCTTTGGGGCTAGGGCTGGTCATGGGGCTTCGAGGGCAGCTTCGTCGATGAGCGACTTTTTCACCGTGTTACCGCTGGCTAATCCCGGCCTGGAACCGCATCCCCATACCCTGGACTTAGTGGACATCCGCAATTCTTTAAAGAGTTTGATGTGGCGGGCTATGGGCGTGCGCCGCGATGCCGAAAGCTTACGGGAAGCCGAAGAAAACATTGCCCGCTGGAGCCGATATGTCCTAGGATGTCAATTCTCCAAGCCGGAAGGCTGGGAGTTACAAAATATGCTTCTGGTGGCCCGGTTAATGATTCACGCTGCGCTTTTGCGGGAAGAAAGCCGAGGCTGCCATTTGCGAAGCGATTTTCCAGACCGGGATGATGCCAATTGGAACCGTCATATCGCCTTCCGCCGCACTGCTGCCGGCAAAGAAGAAGTCATCCTTTCGCCATTGCTCTGCCCTGCCCCAGAACCGACTTCCCTGGAAAGCGTCTCCAAATAACCGCTCTTCTCTGTTTTGCCCAAGGAGTTTTCCTGATGAAAGAGGGTTCGGTTTTAGCTGGGTGTGGCGTGTGGATGCTTTTATGGGTAGAGATTTGTTTAGCTGAACAAGCTAAGCCAATTCCTTCCTCCCTGCGGCCGTATCCCCGGCAGAATATGACCATCTGGTACGAGGTGGACCCGGCTTGGCCCAACAGGGCGCCTGAGCTGGCCTGGGGGCAGACGCCTGGCGTAGCTGTCGATTCAAAGAATCGGGTTTGGGTCTTTACTCGTTCCAAGCCACCGGTACAGGTCTATGATGTTTCCGGGAAATATCTTTTCGGCTGGGGAGAAGAGTTGATCAAATCGGCCCACCAGATTCGGTTTGATCGGCAGGGCCATGTCTGGCTAGTGGATGTAGGCAATCATGCTGTTTTTCAGTGCACACAGGAGGGCAAGGTGCTCCGTATCCTGGGCACTCCGGGTCAACCGGGCGAAGATCAAACGCATTTCAATCAGCCCACCGATGTGGTGATTACGCCGAAGGGAGACATTTTTGTTACCGATGGGTACGGCAACTCACGGGTGGTGCATTTCGACGCCCAGGGCCAATTTGTCAAAGCCTGGGGCAAACTTGGAACGGGGCCGGGCGAGTTCAGCCTGGTCCATTCGATTGACGTGGATAGCCAAGGTCGGCTCTATGTGGCCGACCGAAACAATGTACGCATTCAGGTCTTTGACCAGGATGGCAAATTCCTGGCTGAGTGGCGGAATCTCCTGGTGCCTTGGACAGTGCGGATCGACCAGAAAGACCGGATTTGGACCTGCGGGTCATCGCCTATGGTCTGGCGGCCGGAGGATGAGGTGCTCGGCTGCCCGCCGAAAGATCAACTGGTCATGTGTCTAGATACCACCGGCAAGCTGCTCCAACTGTGGACCTTTCCAAAAGGTGAAGACGGCAAAGAAAAGCCGGGCGAGTTGAACTGGGTCCATAGCCTGGCCTGGGACAGCCAAGGAAATCTTTACTTGGTGGATATCATCGGCCAACGGGCACAAAAGTTCCTCCGGCGGGAGTAATCCTAGGGTTTTGGAAAGTAGAGAACCCTTCCGCTGAAAAGCAGAGGTGGTTTTTGTCACCCCTGCGCGCGCAGGCAGGCGTCTTTGAACCTACGGCCTTATTCTCCTGACGCCCTGGGCAAAACTAAGCAGACGGTACAACACCTGGCTTGCTGGGAAAGCGGGAATCCAGAACAAGTACCCAGCAAAAAACTGGATTCCTCCTTGCACAGGGATGACAAAGTGCACCATTTGGCTGAAATGTTGCGCAACTCTGAGCTGGCCTTTTGCTATCTTTCCTAACTGCTTTTGTTTCCAGAAGTTAGGAGGAAACCTCCTTTTGTTCACCCAAGTTCTTAAGTCCAATAGTTCCAAGAAATTAGAAGTTTTCCCTTCCAGCAGGAAGCTAAAAATGGCAAAAGTCCAGCTTAGAGGCTGTCCTAAACTGGGAAAACAGGGATTTTGAGGATACTGGGGAATTGAGGAAGGAAACATCCTTTCATCATAGAAAATGCTTTTTAAGACAGGCTTTTAGTTTTGGGCGGCCAGCAGCCAGGCCAGCAGGCCTTTTTGCAGATGCATTCGATTGGCTGCCTGCTGGATCACCACACTTTGCGGGCCGTCGATCACTTCGTCGGTAACTTCTTCGCCACGGTGAGCTGGCATACAGTGCATGAAGACAGCTCCTTTTTGGGCATGGGCCATTAAGGCGGCATTGACCTGGTAGGGGGCAAAAATGCGCCGTCGTTGGGCTGCCTCGGCTTCCTGCCCCATGCTAGTCCAGACATCGGTATAAATGACGGCCGCGTCCTGGACGGCTTCTACAGGATCGTCGGTAACCACCAGTTCAAACTCGGGGGCATCTCGGCGTAATTCCTCAAGGAAAGCTTCATCGAACCGATAGGGCGGCGGGGTGGCCATGACCATGCGGATGCCTAGCTTCCCGCAGCCACGGGCCAGGCTCCGAGCCACATTGTTGCCGTCGCCAATCCAGGCCAGCGTCAACCCCCTCAATCGCCCGAAGAGCTCTCGAATAGTAAACAGATCCGCCAATGCTTGGCAAGGATGGGCTAGATCAGAAAGGCCGTTGATGACTGGACATTGGGCATATTGGGCCAGTTCGACCACCGTCTGGTGCCGGTAGGTGCGGGCCACTATCACGTCCACATATTGGCTGAGCACCCGAGCAAAATCGGCCATTGTTTCCCGGGTTCCGAAACCGGTCTCTTGGCCCAAAAATAGCGATGAGCCGCCCAAATGCGCCATACACGCCTCGAAGCTTACCCGGGTACGAAGCGAGGGTTTTTCAAACAAAAGGGCCATCACCCGGCCAGGCAACAGCGGTTCCCGGATCCCTTTGGCCCACTTGGACTTCAGATCCTCGGCAATCGAAAAGATCCGTTCCATTTCTGCCGCCGATAGATCGGCCAGTGTCAGAAGATGCCGTACCTTTTTCACCATTCATCCTCCTTCCGAACCATGGGCGATAGATTGCTTGGATCCAAAGGGGGAGCTCGGCTGCTTGATTTTTGGTATTTTTCCTAACTGTTTTTGTTTCCAGTAGTTAACACAGCACCTCTCTTTGAGGACAGTGTTTCCTAGCGCCGGAGCCATATAACCAGTTAGAACATCCTTTTTTCTAAGGTAACTCCCGAATTGTCAAAAGGCCAGCTGCAGAAGGGGGTACAATATTCCATCCTAAGGGCTATTCCGAAAGGCATTTTCTATGATGAAAAAAAGTTTCCCTACTTAATTCCCTAGGATCTTCCGAATGTCTATTTTAAGGAATTTCCAGGGAGGGAGTCGGGCGGCCAAAATCTTTTAGAAACTGCCAAAATTCCAATGTCAGGCAATCTCTGAGCTCAGCTTTTGCCATTTTCCCACCCTGGTGGGGATTCCAGGAGTTACAACGCACCTCTGTTTTGTTCATGCAATTTCCTAATTTAACAATTCCAGGAAGTAAGAATTTTCTCTTTCCCCAGGAGACTAAAAATGGCCAAAGTCGAGGTAAGGAAAGGCGTTGCTGTTTTTATGCGAATCCACAGGGTTGCAAGCACTTTTAGCGGCCAAGCTCGAAGAGTTTCACCCTAGCACTCCGACCGGCTAGGAAACGAAGCTCCTCCATGGGCCCTATATGTTCAGGATTTGAAGCAACTTTGCCGGTACTAGGGTTAGGTCGATCGGAGATGGTCCATGTTTTTTCTGGCTAATTCTTCTAGCACTTCAGCCAACACATCACAGCCTTGGTGGGCTTGTTGATCGGTAAGGGTCATGGCGGGCAGCAGGCGAAGGACGTTGCCTTGGGTACAATTGATGAGCACACCTCGTTTCATACAGGCTTCTACGGCCGGGGCGCCATCGACGGCTAGCTCCACCCCGATCATCAGGCCTACGACTCGGACCTCTCGGATGATTTCGCAGTGCTGTTGGAGTTCAGCCAAGCGCTGCCGGAATAGTTCACCCAGGGACTGAGCACGTTCCAAGAGGTTTTGCTGTTCGATCATTTCGATGGCCGCCAGACCAGCCCGGGCGGCTATGGGATTGCCGCCGAAAGTGGCTGCATGCATTCCCGGGCGCAGACTGGCGGCAATTTCCGGCTTGGCCAACATGGCCCCCCCAGCCAAACCGCCACATAAGGCCTTGGCCAGCGTCATGATATCCGGGGTAACGCCTTCCCGCTGATAGGCAAACCAATGGCCCGTCCGCCCCATGCCCGTCTGTACCTCGTCGAAGATCAATAGCAGCCCATGCTCATCGCATAATTGCCGAAGGCCTTGCAAAAAACCAGCCGGTGGAATCCGGATGCCCCCTTCGCCTTGGATCGGTTCGATCATGATGGCAGCCGTCTCTTCATCAATCAGCTGACGCACCGCCTCCAAATCGCCAAACGGCGCATACATGAATCCGGCTACCAGCGGTCCCAGACCTTCGTGATATTTTGGTTGGGCTGTTGCGGTGGTAGCTGCCAAGGTTCGGCCATGGAAACTTCCCTCAAAGGTGATGATTTTGTATTTGGGACGTTTGCTATGGAGGCGGACCAGTTTGATGGCTGCCTCGTTGGCTTCAGCGCCAGAGTTGCAGAAAAACGCCTGTCCGCCGAAGCTGCGTTCCGAAAGGGCCTTAGCCCAGAGGCCTTGAGCTTCTGTGTACCAAGTGTTGGGCACATGGATCAACGTCGATAGCTGCTCTTGCACCGCCCGTACCACCGGCAGCGGACAATGCCCCAGCAGCCCACATCCCCACCCCGGAAACAGATCCAAATACCGCTTCCCCTCCCGGTCCCATACGTACGAACCTTCCCCCCGGACAAGTACTACCGGAAACCGCCGATAGTTGCCAATCACATACCGCTGAAAGAGTTCAAAAGTTTCCTGAGAAGTTAATGTCGGCTGGCTCACCTCTTGGTCCCTTTCTGCCGGTTTGAGTAACCTTCGGCCGAATGAACCACTTGCGTTCCTCTCATCCCAGCGAAAGCGGGCATCCGGGGATCTAGGGAAGGGTACTGGATTTGTCGTTCATGGCGGTTTCATCGAGAATGTAACCCCAAGAAACCTGGATTCCCGCTTGCGCAGGAAGCATAACCTCTGAGCTCAGGTGTAGGCAAAAAATACGCATTTCTCTGGCCGGAAATGTTACCACTCCTGGTGGTTAGAAAAAATATCCCCCTTTTGGGCAGCAGAGGTGGGGAAAAGCGCCGGAACTTACGGGTTTTGGACAATTTGGGTGCCGATGCCTTCCGTGGTATAGATTTCTAGTAGCAGGGCATGACGGATTCGGCCGTCGATGATGTGCACCTTGCGGACGCCGTGCTGGAGGATCTCCAGGCAGGCTTCGACTTTCGGCACCATGCCAGCGTCGATCACGCCAGAACGGATCAACTGTCGGGCTTCCTCTTGGGTAAGGGTAGAGATAACCGAACTCGGATCGTTTTTATCCCGGCGCACGCCATTGACATCGCTGACGAAGACTAGTTTTTCCGCCTGCAAGGCTTTGGCGACGGCCATAGCTGCGGTATCAGCATTCACATTCAGCTTCTGGCCGTCTTGGTCTAAACACATCGAGGGGATGACCGGCACAATCCCTTGGTGGCAAAGGGTTTCAAGGGTGGCACGATCCACCTGGGTTACCGTCCCGACAAGGCCTAGGTCCACTGGTTGGCCGTCTTCGCCCGCAAGCTGGAGCCGTTGGCCAAATAGCACATTCGTGGTTCGAAAGTTGAGCGCCTGGGCCTTGCCGCCCAATTGCTCGATTCGGTGGGCCAACTGTTCGTTGGTCTGGTAGGCCAGCACGTTTTCCACAATTTCCAAGGTGGCAGGATCGGTATAACGTCGGCCTTGGACAAACCGAGGAGTGAGTCCTGCCTGTTGCATAGCTCGGCTGATAGCCGCCCCTGCCCCATGCACCAGCACCGGATGCATCCCGACCGTCTCCATGAACACGACATCTAATAACAGATGGTCCAGGGCTTGGCTATCATCCAACAGACTGCCGCCCAGCTTGATGACAGTTACTCGGCCCCGAAACTGCCGAATCCAATGGAGGGCCTCGATCAGCACGTCAGCTTTCCGAATGGCTTCTTGCACCTTGCCATCCCTTGTTGAGGAACCCAACCGGGGGCGATCTGAATTAAGTTCTCCCGTGAGGGGTATTTGATTTACATCTTTATGGGGGATATAAAGTAGTAAGTAGAAAAAAATATTTTAAGTTCCCTGGTCTGCAAGTCAATCCGAGGCTATTTTGCCCATCTTGCCTATCTTCTCTCCAAAAACTCCAAAAGTAGTTTCTCTCTTACGCATAAAACCCACCAGAAGAAAAATAGCGCCGGATAAACTCGACTTTTGCCGTTTTTGGCCTTCCTGGAAGAGGAAGAAATCATTGGACGTAGGAAATTGGGTGGACAGAAGATGGTTTCGCTATAAGTACTAGAACCGAAAACAGTAAGGAAAAATGGCAAAAGTCGAGCTTAGAACCGGAGTCGTTCGGGCCGTTGGCCCACACGGACCTCTACCTGGAGACGTTTGCCTTCTCGGATAATGTGCAAGGTAGCAGTTTGGCCGATCTGGGTGCGGGCAATGGCCAAGCTCAGATCGCTCGGATCCCGAATTTTCTCCTTGTTCCATTGGACGACCACATCGCCTGGTTCTAGGCCGGCCTTTTGGGCCGGAGAATTAGGGAAGACCCGAACAATCAAGGCCCCTTGGGTATTCGGTAGGCCTAAGCGGTTGGCCAAGGTTTCATCCAGTGGTTGCATTTCCACGCCCAGCCAGCCTCGTTCGACTCGGCCGGTGGCTTTTAGATGTTCATAGACATCCTTGGCGATTCGACTAGGGATCGCAAAGCCGATCCCCTGGTATCGTTCGCCTAAAATGGCGGTATTAATGCCGACGACCTCGCCTTTCATATTGACCAAGGGGCCGCCGCTATTACCTGGATTAATGGCAGCATCGGTTTGGAGGAAATCCTCGTAGCGGATTTCGCGGATGATGCCACGTCGGCCTTTGGCGCTGATGATGCCGGCGGTTACCGTATGGGCCAATCGGAAGGGATTGCCGATAGCCAGTACCGAATCGCCCACTTCCAGCAGATCACTATCGCCCCATCGGGCGGGGACTAGGTCTGGTTCGTCGATTTTTAGCACAGCCAAATCCGAAAGCGGATCCACTCCCACAATCCGCACATTGGAGATAGTACGGCCGTCAGCCAATTTGACTCGGACCTGATCTGCTTGGCCAATGACGTGATAATTGGTGATGATGTGGCCTTCCTGGTCCATGATCACTCCGGAGCCTTCTCCCTCGGCACGGAAGAGGCTTGGACCGCCAAACAAAAACCCCCATTCATCCCTGGGCCCAGCAGCCATGACAATCCGTTCCGTTTCGATACCGACAACCGAGGGGGCCACGGCTTTTGCTACAGCGGCGAAACGGTTTTGCGGCTCAGGCAATTGCCCTAGCAATTCTAAAGCCACCTCCGCTTCCGCCCGTTGCCTGCCTCGGGTAATAGCATATTGAATCTGCTCCACAAAATAGGGTAAAAACAGCAGCAGGAGCAACACGACTAAAATGCCTAGCAACCAACCCAAGGCGCTACGTCGCGCTGCGGCCGGGGGGACTTCTGTAGCTAATACTACTGGCGGCGATTGACCGGAAGAGGGGGGTTGCCTCGGAGCCTCTGCCGGTTCCTCCCAGAAAGGAAATCCTCCGACCATAGGAGATTCCTTTAGGTGGTGTCGAATCGATAATTCCCCATCGCCCTAGCGGAACGCAACTGTGAATATTCCAGCATGTGGCCAATATTCTTGGCTAGCTCGTGTTGGATCCCCTCTTTAGGAGGCTTTCCTATTTGCTCGAGTTTTGCCAATTTTCCTAACTTCTTTTCTGCTCAGGCATTACCGCGGACCTTCCCTTTGGTTCACACAATTTCCTAACTCCAATCATTTCATGGAGTTAGAACTTTTCCCTTCGGCAGGAGCCCGAAAATGGCAAAAGTCGAGATTTAGAGGGGGTCCTACAAAGTGTGTCCCTGTGTGCAGGCAGAGTGCTGCCAGGAAGTTCCAAAATTTCCAACCTTCTTATTTTCCCGATTTTGCCAGACGAAGGCCTTGGCCCGAAAATCCGTCGGAAAGCGCGAAAATCTCATTCCAGCACAGCCTCTAAATGCTTCAGTGCCTACCGCTAAGCTCCACTTTTGCCATTTTAGGCCTTCTCCCGGAAGGGGAAAACTCTAAGTCCTTGTAACTATTGGAGTTAGGAAATTATATGAACAAAAGGAAGTCTCGTTGTAACTACTGGAAACAAAAGGAGTTAGGGAAAAATGGCAAACGTCGAGCTAAGAGGGTGTCTTGAAATTGGGGTTTGGGCGGTTTCGCATGGGTTTTGGCCGACCGGCTCCTACCCTCGACACTCCTTAAAAACAGGGATTTTGGGGCCTTGATGAAGGAAACCTTCTTTCATCATAGAAAATCTTTTATAGGACAGCCTCTAAGTTCTTAGCGCGAGGTTTGCATTTTCCCTAACTTGGTTTTTCTCCAGGAGTTAGAGCAAACGCTCCTTTTGTATACCCAATGGCCAACTCCAATAATTCCAAGATCTTAAAGTTTTCCTTTTTCAGCCGGATGCCCAAAATGGCAAAAGTCGCACTTTGGAATTTCTGCATAATTCAAGGGGAATATTTTATACGGGAACCTCTGCAAAATCCTGAACATCCAGTGAACTTTATGAACTTTCGATTCTTTAGCCGTTCTGTTGTCCTGCCAGGACGTCTACCATATCTGTTGGGTGCTGGCAATCCTAGCGCCTCTATATGTTGTGTTAGAGGGAGGCTAGCCAAAACGGTATAAAAATATCCCCTTTGAATTATGCAGAGGTTCCTACGATTTGGCTTGCCCTTCCTTTAACCCAATATATAAGGGTGATTGCATTGCTAACAGCCAACAGCCCATAGTTGTGTGGCTAGGAAGACCGGAACGGCTAGAGAATCAAAAGTTCAAGTACTCGCCTATATATGCAGAGTTTGTCAGAGGCTTTCTTGGTTGCTGTGGTTATAGGGTTTCTTGTTGGGTCAGTTGGTGGAAACGGGCCATCAGGTGACGGGTAATCGGGCCCGGTTTGCCGTCGCCGATCAGTCGGCTATCGACCTTTACGACCGGCACGATTTCAGCCGCTGTACCGGTCAAGAAGCATTCATCAGCAATATACACATCATGTTTCGTCAGGGGGATTTCTAACACCGGGTAACCGTCCGCATGGGCTAGTTCGATGACCGCTGCCCGGGTAATCCCCTCCAAGATTCCTGCATCGATCGGGGGGGTAAGGAGTCGGCCTTGCCGAACCAGAAAGATGTTATCACCTGTACATTCAGATACTTCCCCTTTATGATTGAGCATCAATGCTTCAATACAACCTGCTTGAAGCCCTTCGATCTTGGCCAGGATGTTATTGAGATAATTAAGCGATTTGATCCGGGGACTCAGCGCTGCCGGGTGGTTCCGGAGGGTGCTAACGGTTACGATCTCCAAGCCGTTCTCATAGTATTCTTTCGGATAGAGGGCAATTTTATCGGCAATAATGATTATCTGTGGATTAGTACATTGATTTGGGTCCAAACCCAAGTTCCCTATCCCCCGGGTGACCACCACCCGAATGTATCCGTCCCGGATGCCATTGATGCGCAGCGCCTCCTGAATGGCTTGGGCCATTTGCTCTTTGGTCATCGGAATTTCCAACCAAATGGCTTTGGCGGAATTCCACAGCCGATCCAAATGCTGCTGCAACCGAAAGGGTTTTCCATTGTAACTTCGGATTCCTTCAAATACTCCATCGCCGTAGAGCAGACCATGATCTAGCACACTGATTTTCGCTTCTTCCTGAGGGACAAATTGCCCGTTAATAAAGATTTTCATAGCTGTCCCTTCAACCTTTTAGACTCTTGCACTGAGGACCTTTCTCCATCGGGGGTAAAACTCGCTAAACACACTATTTTAATTTCCTCTTGGAAAACTAGCAAACCTCAGGTTCCTCTAGGGTGGGGCTGAAATTTTGTGGGCGGATTGGGCAAAATAGATAAAATAGGGTGTTGCGGGGCAAAAGCCATGGAAGTGCCCATGCCCACAACACCCTAAGGAGTTTTCTTATGGATAAGACCATTGTAGCCCAAGGGAGTTAGCAAGAGCAACTGGTGGATGCCGCTGCAATTCTGTAGGTCAATTAGGCAAATAAATACTCTAGGCCATACAACTCGACTTTTGCCAATTTCCCTAACTTGGTTGGTTTGTTGGAGTTAGGACGAACTTCACTTTTTGTTCACTAAATTTCCTAACCCCAATAATTACAAGGAGTTAAAGTTTTTCCCTTTGGGCAGGAGGCCAAAATGGCAAAAATCGAGATACAAGCCCCCCTGGAAATCTACCTTAGCATGGAACCTATCTGTTTTACTTCTGGATACGGAGACCTAAACTCCTCTCAGAGAGCTATGGCCTCTGGCTCTGGAATCCGGCGATTCTTGTTCCTGGAGATGCTAGACAGAGGCAATGAGATAGAATTGGCGACTACTATTTTCCTCATCCTACCGAAACAGACCACAAAAAATTGGCTCCCCCGTCGCCTGTAAGGCTGGAATTTTGACATTTTGGCTCCTGGGGAGGGGGAGTGAAGGGGGAAAGGTGTACCTTCTTAGCTCGACGTTTGCCATTTTTGGCCTTGCCGTGGAAGATCAAAGTTCTAACTCTTTGTCATTATTGGAGTTAGGAAATCAGACGAACAAAAGAGCGGTTCATCGTAATTCCTCGGGGGAAATCAAGTTAGGGAAAATGGGAAAAGTCGAGCCAAGGCTTTGAAAATCCCTCAGACTTCAACCGAGGAAGGGGATTGGCTTTTTCTTCCGTGGCAGAGGCTGATGAGCGAATCTTGCCGGGTGAGGGGCGAAAAAGCCTCCTTGTTTTCCTCTTTCGGCTGCAGCCTAACCCTCTTGGAGCAGCGGGAAAAGGGGAAAAACATAGCCTCCGTTCAGCAGAAAAGTTACTACCAAATTTCAGAAAATTTCAGAACCGAAGATTTCCGAGGGAAGCGGAAAGAGGCTTTTGTGCGTGAGGAGTTTAAGCGGGGTGGATACACCCATCTACCAAGCGAACTACCCGGTCTGCCTGGGCGGCAATTTCCGGATCATGACTGACCATCAAGATAGTGAGCCGGTGCTGCTGATTGAGGAATCGCAGGAGCTGGAGGATTTCCTGGCCGTTTTGACGATCGAGGTTCCCGGTGGGTTCGTCGGCCAGGAGCAACTTGGGCTGGGTGATTAAGGCCCGTGCAATGGCAGCCCGTTGCATTTCCCCGCCGGAAAGCTCGGAAGGTTTATGATGAAGCCGATCGGCTAATCCCACCTGCTGAAGAATTTTGATAGCCGCCTCTCGATAGGCCCGTCGCCTGCGCCAATACCGCCACCAAGGCGCTGCGATCATAAGCGGCATCAGGACATTTTCCAAAGTGTCCAGCTCCGGCAACAGATGGTAGAACTGGAAAATGATGCCGATGGTGCTATTGCGGAATCGGTCCCGAGCCGCTGCCGGGAGGCTATCAATCCGTCGGCCCTCAAAGAGAATCTGACCCTGGGTGGGCGTATCTAGGGTGGCGATCAGATGCAGCAGGGTACTTTTGCCGGAGCCGCTTTGACCCACAATGGCCACAAATTCCCCCGCTTCTACGGTTAGGTTGACCCCTCGGAGGACTCGAATTTCCAGAGGGCCTTTATGATAGAGCTTGTGAAGGTCTTGCACACAAAGCAGGGGACCGGTTTTCTTTTGGCCATCGGGTTCCAATACCGGCCGGACAGAGCGTTCTAATGGCGAACGGATCTCCTTTAACCGGACGGGTCCGGCAGACGGCGCCAAAACACCAGAAGCCCCTGCGGGCTTGCAGCCCGAACTACCAGCACTGGCTCCAGCCTGCATTGCTGATTTTGTTCCAGGCCCAGCCGGACTTGGCAATGTAATTCCGAGAGATTCCAGTTTAGGAGCACCATCTAAACAGGGGCCTCCTTGAACCCGCGGAGTGGCCGCCAACCGAGGCGTGGGCGGCGCAGAGGATGGCCGATTCCCCTGCGAGCGAAGCAGCGATTCTAAAGAATCGTCCATGATCTTCAACCTCCAGCTCTTTAAGATAGTATCCGATAGGACCCTACATGGGTTGTTTAAGGGCTTGGTTTTTTTGCACCGTTTCCATCCACCTCCCTGCTGTGCAAGATCATCGTTTAGGGGGCAGAGGCTATGACACCTGCCCAACCGGGCCGTCCGTTCCCGAAGGGCATTTTTCTCACTGTTAAGCCCTGGCTCCAACAGCCTACCAAAATAACAGCACGACCATCTGGCTTTTTTAACATGTCACACAGCTAGGCAACTCAAAAGGTTTGGCTGCCAGCCGCTGAGACCAACCCGGAGCCAGAGGAACTTACCTACCATGAATGGAGATTTTTTAGAAGGGATAGGCCCAATATGGGACGGCCTCCTTGTTGTCATTCCTCAGTAGTTCCAAGTCGGGTTGCCAGAACAAGATAGTTCTAACCTTTTATCTTTAAAGGAGTTATATCACCTTCTCTTTACACCCCTTGTTTACACCCCTTGTGGGGGGAAGGACCAAAAACGGTTGGCTGTTCCCGCTGGGCTGCCCAGCCTCTGGGGGAGGGCCGGTCCAGCCGGTTCGATCCGGGCCATACAGGAAGACCGGAAAACCTTGCCCTAACATATGGAATCATTATGAGTTAGGTTAATTGGCCTTCTTAAGAGGTCTTGGATATACCACGAAAGAGTTATTTTTGGCGCCTTCGACCCTTGGATTTCTTCTGGGTGCTCTGGCAGGCCAGAGCAAAAACCCCTTGGAAAACATCTCCGGAAGGTTTTCGGGTAGAAGAAAGATGCTTTTTCTACGTTCTTATACATTAAGGAGTTACAGATAAGTATTATCCGTTCACTAAACTTTGAACTACTTTGCCCGCGCAAGCAACAGGCCAGCCTTGTTCCCGCAAAAGCGGCAGTCCAAACTTGTTCCCGCGCATGCGGGAATCCAAAAATTCCCTCTCCCCACCGTGGGAGAGGGTTAGGGTGAGGGGGCTGGATCGAGAGATTTCGCTCCCGATGACAAGGGCGGCTCCTCCATTCGACATGAATAGTTACATTTTAATCTAATTCCCTGACTGCAACACTCTCTAGGCAGACGGCGCTATGGAACCCAATCTGTTCGACTGACTTGTCTCCCGGCTGGAGAGCCACTATGAGTCTCAACCAGTGTTACCAACCGGTTTGGCTGGTGCGGGAGCTGCCTTTTTCCGGGTACACGCCGATGGCAGTTTTTCCTACGGAAAAGGATGGCAGCTCCGACGCCTAACCCGGCCAATCCCGCTAAAACTGCCGAACTCGGCTCAGGTACATAAATGTACTGCCCCGTCTCAAACCGCACACACGCCCACAAAGACTCTGACCCCGGCTGATAGATACCGGTCCCGTCGCCAAAGAAGAAGAATTTCTGCAAATCGACTTTTGCCAATTTTTCTAACTGCTTGTGCCATCAAAAACCTAGTGTCTGCAAAGCGTATGGAGCACCCGTCCACTGTACATACAATTTTCTAACCCTCATGCCCACAAAACCTTAGAGCGCACACGATCTTGACGTTTGCTATTTTTTCCCTAACTTTTTTGCTCCTAAGGATTACGACGAACCATCCTTTTGCCCACACCATTCTCTAGGCGCAATAATTCCAAGCAGTTAGAACTTTTCCCATTTCGTCAGAAGAGCAAAAATGGCAAAAGTCGAGTTGCAAAGGGATGGTCCAAAAAGGAACTGGTTCCGCTGGGGAAGGAGGAGAGAGTTTTTACGCAACGCTCTTGATATAATAAGAAGATCTTTAGCTCGAGTTTTGCTATTTTTGGCCTCCCCTCGGGGAGGAGATTTTTTAACTCTTTGGAATTATTGGAGTTAGGAAATTGGATGACCTAATAGATGGTTCATCGTAACTGCCAGAAACAAAAGCAGTTAGGGAAAATGGCAAAAGTCGAGCTGAGGTGAGGTACATACTTTGCGTGGGGAAAAGCAAGAGAGTGGGATAGGATGCTTCAATTTCGGTCGTTTCGGAATACGGATCCGCCGGTGCTGACTGGGATTTGGCAGAGCCAACAGCCCCAGCCGGGCCTGCGCCAGCCCATCTGTGTGTCGCTATTGGAACAATTGGTGCTGGCCAAGCTCTACTTCCACTATCCAGGGTTAATCCTGGCTTGGGAAGAGGGCCGAGCGGTGGGGTTTGTGCACGCTGGGTTTGGTCCGAATGAGCAGCAGACAGCTCTTCAGAAGGATTACGGAGTAATTTGTCTGTTAATGGTGCGACCGGACTGCCAACAGATCGAAGTGGCCGAGGGGCTGCTCCAGCAGGCTGAGCGGTATCTTATCGGTCAAGGAGCCAAAGTCATCTATGGAGGCGGCATCTGGCCGTTGTGCCCCTTTTATCTAGGGCTTTATGGGGGCAGCAAATTGCCGGGGGTGTTAGTCTCCGACAGCCTTGCCCAACAGCTCTATGTGGCTCATGGCTATCGGGAGGTGGACCGCACGGTACTTTTTGAATGCTCGGTCAAGGGGTTCCGGTTTCCGATGCATCCGAAGTGGGTGCAGTGGCGTCGGACCATGCAGGTAAAGAGCGTTGTGGATCCTCGGGCACGCAGTTGGTGGGAAGCCTGTCTGATGGCCAATTTTACCCAGATGGGTTTCTATTTGTTGCCCAAAGAGGGTGGGGAGCCGTTGGCCTGGGCCATGCTCCGGGATCTAGATCCGGAAGGCTCTAGTACACTTCGGGCGATGGGGCTGTTAGAGCTGGAAGTGGCTGCCGCTTACCGACGCCAGGGCATGGGCAGCCTGTTGCTGTGGGAAATCCTGCGATACTTGCAACGGCTTGGCGTGGAAACCCTTCAGACACAAACCATGGCCCGGAACCAGGCGGCTATCAACCTTTACCAAAAACTCGGCTTCCAACAAACGAACCAAGGCATCGTCTTCCGAAAGGAACACCACGGTTAGCCGAAAAAAAGAACTCCTTTTTGGTGGATGGCCCATGTACCTGGAATGGGCTAGAAAAAGCTTCAAGAGATAAGGAGCGGGCAATGCAGTTATCCAACAAAGTGGCTTTGGTAACGGGTGGTTCGAGCGGCATTGGGTTGGCCATTGCTAAGGCGTTGGCCCAGGAGGGCTGCCGCGTGGCCATCGCCGCTCGAGATCCGGAAAAGCTGCGCCATGCAGCCGAAAGTTATCAAGGCCAACCGCCTCTTGTCTGGCATGCGTGCGATGTGGCAAATCGGCAAGCGGTGGACACACTTTTCCGCTGGCTAGAAAAGACGCTAGGGCCAGTGGATATTTTGGTCAATAGTGCGGGAATCAATATTCGGCGACGAACTGTGGCGGAACTGGACCCAGCCGATTGGGATCAGGTTATTGCCGTAAACTTGAGCGGGGCCTTTTATTGCATCTGGGCAGCCCTGCCCTATATGCGCACCAAAGGTGAAGGATTGATCATTAATATCTCCTCCATCTCTGGTAAACGTGCCTTGAAATATAGCGGAGTGGCTTATTGTGCGTCGAAGTTCGGTATGACGGCCCTTGGTACCTGTGTGGGCATCGAAGAATGGGCTCATGGTATTCGAGTTACCAATATTTACCCCGGCGAAGTGGATACCCCGATCCTAGAGCAGCGGCCGACACCAGTTCCGCCAGAACGGCGTGCTCAGATGTTAAAGCCGGAAGATGTGGCCGCCTGTGTACTGTGGGTAGCCAAATTGCCCCGTCATGTCCTGGTGCCAGAACTGGTAGTAACCCCGTTGTACCAGGAATATGTGTAACCGCCAGCCAATACGGGAACCGAAGAGGCTAGGATATCATCCGTACAGTACTACTTCTGCCCACTGAAGTAAGTTGCCTCTAGCCTGGGATAAGACAGCTCGGCCAGCAAAGCCTCCTGGCTGTGGCAAAGAAAAAGGCCTGCGGGGTTGCTGCCTTCCGCCTCACCATAACCGTCTACCAGCAGCCGGAAGAGCGGAAAAACATAGGCCCACTTCATTCAGCCGAAGTGTTACACCCTACCATGGTAGCGATGCAGGGGAAAAAGCGTAAACGTCAAAGGTAGCCTCCTATCCCCGTCCTCCCAGTCTTGGCTCCGAACATAGACCAGCAGCAGAAAAAAGCATAAACATCCTGTTGTTCCTGCTCTTGTGCGGTAGTACGCTGAGCAGCTTCGCCGAAGAAGCCCGGCCTCCCTCCTTTGTGCAGCAACGACAGAAGATCTGTGTTTACCGGTGGAATCGGGGCCTTTTTCCCATTGAAATATGATCGGAACCTCTGCATAATTCGAGGGAGATATCTTGATACTATTTTGGTTACCTCTGCGTCTGACCCAATATATTTGGGTTGCTAGCACTGCTAGCACCCTACATATAGATGTTTGGATGTGGGCAGCTACAGGCTACTAAATCAAAGGTTCGTAAAGTTCACTATATGTTCAGGATTTTTCAGAAGTTCCTTCACATCCCTGTTATTCCCGCTTTGGGGCGCTAGCACGCCGAGGAGCCCGACCGAAGAAGTTTGGCTGTCGCTTACGCAGGAATGACAGAAGATGGGTCCTTGCCGCTGGAATCGAGGCCTTTTTCTGCAGAAATATGAACTGAAATACAGTTAGGCTGAATGTTTATTCGCCGCACAGGCGGGCTAGATCCCGGAGCGATTGCAGGGCTTCTTCTAAATCGACAGTACGCACACCCTGGCGGCAAGATTGGCGATCGAATTGTGCCAAAAGCATCAGCTCTTCAAAATCTTCCGAAGCCATCAGACGCCGTCGGGCACGGGCACCCAACGTACCATCCCGAAACGCCAAAGCTTCGACATGATGCTGGATGAACCAGGCTGTCCGCTCGGTAATAAAACCGTCCAATGCCTTTAACGCAGCTGCCACATGATCCTTCGGATCAATCGCCTTTCCGACATCGTGCAGCAGAGCGGCCAATTGAAACTCTTCATCGTAGGGCCGGGCCTGGCGAGCTAGTTCAAAGACCTGTAAACTGTGATACAGCACATCCCCTTCCGGATGCTTCCATGGATCTTCCCGTACCTCCTCCAGGGCAGCCAGCAACATATAATAGACCTGAAACCGATCCGGCGGTCTTTGAGCTTCGGAGCGAATTTGTCGAACCCATAACTGGGGATACCAGCGGAGAATCAGTTCTTCGAATTCCGGAAGGCTGACCTGAGGCAGCACCTGCCCAGTACCTCGGCATCGAAACACCCGCCGATGTTGCCGATACGGATAGACCCGCATCCGGATGGGAAAGGCAGCCCGCAGCCAGATCCGATGGGTCGGGCCAAAGAGCTTTCTATCCGCCGGAGCAATCGCCTCCATCCGATAATTGGCCCCTTCCGTCTCCAAAACCCGGCGGATCGATTCCGGAGAGTCTGAAAACAATCGGAATAAGATAGTCGGCTCCAGAGTGGGCTCTCCGGTTAGAGTGCTGCCAAAAAGTCGAGGTTGAAACGGTTCCAAAAGGCGCATCCACCGAAGTGCTTCCAATCGGCGAAGTCGCAGCTTTTCCGCATACTGGCCAGATTCCTGCAGCTGGATCAATCGCTGCAACTCCATTTGGACCTCCCGATTAGTCGGCAGATCCGACCGGCGGAACCGGGGGCCATAGATACGTTGGGCCGCTTTGCGCTTGGCCCGGAACAGTTCTGTTTCTTCGTGGCCAAAAAGGATTCGGGCGGCTTCCCAAGCCACCCGGCGTCGCAAAGATTCTTCCGACATGGTTGGAGTACCGATTGGTTGCGGGGGCCGAGGGGGCCAGGAGGCACTAAAAGGAGGCACTAAAAGCCCCTTTTTCAAAGGGGTATCCCCTATCCTGGGGATATACCCTCGATGGGGTTTCTCCCTGAAGTCTCTTTGGTAAAGTACTTTCCCCCCGCAACAAGGCCGATTCGGTATAGGCCCTTTAAATTAGGAAATCTAGGGAAAACTGAGAACTTCTTGAAACCTGTCTAAAAAAATTAAAAGGTATTTCAGCAAAGTAGTTTCGACCTGCGCATTCCGGACAAACTGGACCTTTCAGTTCGAGGGAGTTCCTGGAACGAGCCCACACGCACCCTTTACATCGTCTGAATTAGGGGGATGTCGGCAAAGCAATCGTCCCGTCAAACCCTATTTCCGTAAAAACCCTTCACCCAAAGGAAGTAACAGCTTCGGAACCCACCATGTAGAAAAAATTGACAGTTTGGGAGAAGAAAAAACCGGGCAATCTAGGAAATTTAGGAAAATTTCGGAAGTTTTCCCTAATTTTTTCTCCTCCCCTCATTAGGCGGAAGTTAGCAAGTAAAATCATACTTCTACTTACACTAAAATAATACTCTGAAGTCTCGGCAGAAAGCAATCCCAGCCGTTCCGGAAAAAGAAAGGGGGTTTGTTGCTTGCCTTATACCATTTTTTCTTAACTGGTTTTGCCTGCCGGAGTAACGACGAAACTTTCCTTTCTTTTCACCCAATTTCCTAACTCTAATAATTACAATGAATTATAACTTTGCTCTTTCTCCACGCGTCAAAATGGTAAAAGTCGAGTTGTTGATGGGCTTGGGAAAAATGAGTTATCCGAGTAGAATAAAAGGGATTGGTCCTCCCCCTTGAAGGGGTAGAAAGTACGGTTCTATCTGAACAAACGGATCGGCGGTGTTGGACCGGATGCAATTAGATGCAATTAGAAGTCCAGTTAGGCCGACTTCGACTTCCTAACCCAATCCTGGTAGCATCGGGGACGTTCGGATACGGTCGCGAGATGGCCGGGGTAGTGGAAGTCAACCGATTGGGGGGAATCGTGCCGAAAACGATCACTTTACATGCTAGAAAGGGGAATAGGCCCCCTAGAACGTGTGAAACCCCCGGAGGACTGCTGAATTCCATCGGCCTGGATAACGATGGCTTAGAGGTATTTTTAGCACGGGATTTGCCCTATTTGGTTTCACTCGGCCCCCCCATTATAGTTAGCATCGCGGGGAAAAACCCAGAAGAGTTTGAGGAATTGGCAGCCCAGTTAGATAAAGCTCCAGGTGTGGCGGGGCTAGAATTAAACCTCTCTTGCCCCAATGTGGCCGGTGGGATTGACTTTAGCACTGAGCCAGCCCGATGCCACCAGGTGGTAGCTGGGGTCCGGAAAGTTACCCACCTGCCCCTATTGGCGAAACTTACTCCCAACGTAACGAATCTGGTACCGATTGCCCAGGCTGCCGCCGATGCGGGAGCCGATGGGCTAACCTTGATCAATACTTGTTTAGGCATGGCCGTGGATTGGCGACGCCGCCAGCCTCGGTTAGGCAATATTTTAGGTGGTTTAAGCGGACCGGCCATTAAACCGATTGCCCTCCGGGCTGTGTATCAAGTGGCTCAGACGGTTAAAATTCCTATTGTAGGAGTCGGAGGCATCGCCTCGATCGACGATGTGATGGAATTTTTGGTGGTCGGGGCCAGTGCAGTGCAGATTGGCACTGCCAACTTTTATGATCCGACTGTATCTGTTCGGATTTTAGATGCTCTGCCAACAGCACTGGCTGAGCTGGGCGTCCGAAGCGTGGCCGAGGTGGTTGGCACCCTCCGGCCGCCACCGCTAGAATCTCCCAGCAACCAATCGAACCTATGTCCGGTGGAGTGATACCAGTGCCGGGTTTAATAGACACAGGAAATAGTCTTCTGCGTGTTTTGGAATTGGCTGCCTTCCGGTAACTGTACTTTCGCAGAAGTCCCCTTTGTCGGGTGGTACATAGGGGGCAGGGACATAGGGATAGCTCCCGGCGGCTTCCCTACAACGGCTGGGAGTGAATGATTTTCCAAACCAAGCAGCCTAATTGGTTCCTGCAACTGAAGTTAGATCGCTTATTTTGGTTTGGACGCTTGGCTCAGCATATCCGGCAAAAAATGCGTTCAGCAGGTCCTTTCTCGGCTGGGCCAAACTAGTTACTGTCCCC
>JANXAQ010000200.1 GCA_025062105.1 Thermoguttaceae bacterium | reverse complement strand
TATGAACTTTTGATTTTATGATCTTTCGTTCACATTACTTGAACGCTGACTCTCTATTAAGTGGCTAATAATAGTAACGCCTAATGTATTAGGCCAGGAGGGAGAAACTAACCTCCTGCTCCGTTGGAAAGGTCAGCTATCCTAAAAGCTGGCTGGGTGAAGAGGCCAAAAAGACAGGGAATCGCATGCTTTTTCCCGGCCCCACATTATCATGCCTGCAAACAGGGGAAAACCTAGCCCCCTTCCATTCGTCCAAACTGTGACAAAACGAACCTCTGGATAATTCTGGACATATAACAGATTATATGATTTTTTGATTCGGTAAGCTTTAGCATCAGCTATCCAAATAGCTACTACATGTAGGGAGCTAGCAGTGCTTGTAAATCTATATATTGGGTTATGGCGAGGGCGTCCTAAGAGTGTAAAAATATTTCCTTTGAATTATCTACAGGTTCCAAACCCAATTCGAACTGCTGGCGCACTTTTTTTCGTTCAGAGCTGCTCCCCATGACGATGGCCATCAGTGGCTTCGGGTGATAGGTGTAGGCAGAAACAGCCAGCGGCCGCTGTCGACCGTTCGGTGGCCTATTTGTTTTTCGAAACTTCCAAGCCGCCCAGCAAGAGCCTAGCATTCAAAGTGGCAACTTTCACGGCCGCACTTCTACCACGCGTTGCCGACGGGAAAAACGCAGTCCTAACGGCTGAAAGATTTTTTTCAGTAGCTCGTCCACACTGGCCTGCTGCACTTCCAGGGAAATATGTTGATCCAGACTTACTCCGGCCTGTTGGAGAGTTTCGGTTGGAATCCGGAATTCCAGACCCAGCCTTTGGCTCAATACCTCCAGCACCTCTTGCAGTGGCTTATTGCGAATCTGAAGACTCTCGATGCGAATTTGGTCGATTGGGACTTTGGGAACGGTAGAAAAAGAGGGTTTGGCCACTTTTGGATCTGGTTTGCTAGAACGTTCCAAAAGTTCTTGTAATTCTAAAAAAAGGTCTGGGGAGTGTCGGAGAGGTTCCATGACAAGAGCGATCCGATAGTGGTCTTCCAGCCGGCCTCGGACCCAGATTTTCCCTCCGCTAAGGCGCAGTTCAGTAGCCGGGGCTAGCTGAGCGATTTGCCGAAGCCGTTCTTCGGGCTTTCCTCCGGCCGGATAACTCCGCACCAAGGCAATCCGTTCCGGAAGCGGCACGAGCGCGATTTCCCGGCCGTTGGGCTGGAGCTGAAACGTCAAGTCGAACTGCTGCAATACCAAGCACAAGCGGCGTACCAGCGAAAGCGGCGGCAAAGAGGCCCTAGCCCACAAATCATGCGGCAGACGCTGCATTTCTGCCAATTGAAACCCGGCGGAGGTTGCCAGATCGGTTAGGATTTCCTGAGGGGTGCTCAAATCTGCCCAGGCGAGTGACTTTTCCTCGAAAAAGCGGGCCTGGATCTCCAACGGGAAATCTTGAACATGCTGTTCGGCCATCGCAATGAGGGTATTCAACCGTTGGGCCACGGCTGGAGGCCCCACATAAACTACCGGCCCCACCAAACAGACTGCCAAGTCCCTATGTCGCGCGATGGCTGCAAATGCCTCCAGTAAAGAACAATTTTCTACCTGTATATCTACCAATTGTCCTGGATCCACCCGCCGATCCAACAAAAAGGCAATCCCACTGGTCTGGGCAAGCCCTTCTAGGACTTCGCGGAGCGGAGTCTGTTTCCATAGAATGCCTGCTGAACCTATCGATTCTCTCAGACGTCGGTAAGCAGCCTCCCCATTGAGCCACTTCCTTACTTCTGCCGGACTTGGCTCAACGATTTTACCCGGAGGGGCCGTCTGTTGGGTAAGCCAGTTCGACTGGGATGGCCACTGGTGCTGGGCGGCACTAGACGAGCCTATACCTACCCATCTTTCTATCCCCCCGTGCCATATGAACGCTACTACCAAGAGGCTTCGCCAGGGCATCTGTTTCTCCTTCTAAAACGGATTGCTTCCCCTCTTACATTTACTTAGAGGCTGTCCTGCCATTGGATCTTTGGGTTTCCCGATAGATTTTAGAAGATCCGTCCCTTCTATGAGAGCCCTGTAAACCAAAAGGTTTGCGGATTCTAGGGAATTCAAAAAGGTAAACTTTTTCCCGTGAAAATGCCATTTCAGGACAGCCTCTTAGCGAATTAAACATTGCGCCAGAGCCTTCGGCTTGTGGCGGTGCGTGCCAGATTCTCCCTACTCACATCCTGCCTCCGAAGAGACTGTGCTGAAAAGGACTTTTATGATGAAACTATGTTTCCTTTCGCACTTTCCTGAAGGGTGTCTGAAAAAAGATTTTTGGCTCACTCGGCACCAAGTTGTTGCCCCTAGGAGGAGCTACCGCCCAGAATGTGGAAACTTTGGCTACCCAAAGTTTCCACCGGCTAGTGGAATAAGGAAGTCTGTTTTTTTTCTCTTTTCAGACAGCCTCTAAAATCTCCAAAATCCCCTTTTATTTCAGGAAGTTAAGGAACCTCTACATAATTTAAAGGAGATATTTTTACACTATTCTAATCCTTCTCCCTCTACCTCAATATATAGGCCAGTTAACACTGCTAGCAACCTCCTAGAGTAGGTCTTGGAAGAGCCGCACCACTTCCTACCGATCCGAAGGTTCATAAAGTTCACTGTATGTTCAGGATTTTGCAGGGCTTACTAAGCTCAATTTTTGCCATTTTTGCTTAACTTGTTGTATCTCCTGGAGTTACGGCAATCAGCCCTTTTACTCATCCAATTTCCTAACTCCAATAATTCCAGGGGTTAAAGCTTTCGCCCTTCGGTAGGAAGCCAAAACGGGTAAAACTCGAGATCTAGAAGCTCTCACAAAATTGAATGGCTCTAGGTGCTACCTGCCGCCTTGGGGGATGGGAGGAAAACTCATTTTGTAAGAAGTTTAGAGGCTGTCCTGACATTGAGAGTTGGGCGGTTTCCAATCGGTTTTAACCGGCTCCTACCCTTCAGCCTCCTTAAAAACAGGGATTTTGGAGATTCTGGAGCATTAGGGAAGGAAACCTCCTTTCATCATAGAAAATGCTTTTTCGGTGAGCCTTTTAGCTCGCATTTTGCCATTTTTGCAAATCCTTTTATTTCAAGGAGTTAGGTTTCCAGGATTCTTTGGTCAGTGAATTTCCTAACACCAAGATTTTCAAACGGTTAGAACATGCAGTGGAGCCTGTAGCCCAGAAATTGGCAAAAGTGGAGCTTAGAGCACTTCAAAGTTCCTAGAATCTTCCGATCTGCCAGGTCCCGGCATTTTTCGAGTTTCCGGGCAGGACCGATTTCGTTCGTTGGCTCTGGAGAAATCGTCTCCAGTCGGGGAACCAAACCCGCCCAAACTGGCGAAACACCCATCAGTCTGGGCAAAACCTCGCCAGGTTGCCGACAATCTCTCATCAGAGCCATTCGGTATTCAAAAAGCAAGAAGTCTTCCGAAAGTTTCTAGTAGCAAAAAAGAGAAGTTCTAAGTATAATCGGTAGTATAAGGGGCCTGGTGGAGACGTTTCTAAAAATGGCCTGACCGAAAAAAATGGCCTGACCGAAGGCCCACTGGCAGTCCCACCTAGAGCCGGCACCTCAAGTTGTGCTTTCTACTGCAGAGGACCCAGCTGTGAACACCCCAGGTGTCCGCCTGCCGATTTTGGTTTCCTTTTATGAAACCTATTTAGCCGACCAGGAACCGGCCCAATTTCTCCGAAAAGTTCAGCAGTATTATACCCAAGGTACCCTCCAGCGATTGGCCGAGCATCCGATGGCGGAAATCCGTCGGGCCGCGGTGTTAGCCCTAGGTTTTTTGGGTGATTATGAAGTCAATGCCACCCTGGGGCGAGCTCTGCATGACGATGATCGCACGGTGCGAATGCTAGCAGAAAACGGCATCCGTTCGGTCTGGCGCCGTGCTGGCACCCCAAAACAACAAGAGCTATTAGCACTTATTGTCCGTTTGAATCAGGCACGCCGCTTTCAGGAGGCTGCGCAACGGGCCAGTCAGCTGATTGCTGAAGCACCTTGGCTAGCCGAGGCTTGGAATCAACGGGCCATCGCTCGCTTCGGTATGGAAGATTATGCCGGCGCTATTGAAGATTGCGCCCAAACCCTCGAGCTAAACCCCTATCATTTTGCCGCGGCCACTGGCATGGGACATGCCTATCTTCGGCTGAATAACCCTCGGTCAGCTCTAGAAAGCTTCCGGCAAGCATTGAAATTAAATCCCAGCCTGGAAGCGGTCCGCTGTCAGGTTGTCCGGCTCAGCCGATTACTGGAAGAACAATAAGCTCGACTTTTGCCATTTTTCCTAAGTCCTTTTATTTCCAGTAGTTACACGATACTGCCTTTTGTTCACACAATTTCCTAAGTTCAATATTTACAAGGAGTTAGAGTTTTCCCCCTTCTGGGAGAAGCCCTAAAATGGCAAAAGTCGAGATAAGAGCCTCTAACAAAATAAGTTCTTCTTGCATCCCCCAAGACAGCAGGCAACACTTCAGAACCACCTGGAGTTTTAGGAGCCTCTGAAAATACTGACGGTATAGTAAACTTTATGAACATATAATTCGTATATATTGGACATCTATATTCTAATCGCTACCATATCTAAGTTGTTACCAGGACTAGTAACTCTAGAGATTGGGTTGGAATCGCAGGGGGCCAAAGTGGGATGAAAATATCTCCCTTTGAATGATGCGGAGCTTCCTACCAGTTCTCCGCCCCACTTCATCGATCGGAGGCAAAACTCTATTTTTCCTCCAGAATGCACCCGTCAACCGAATCAACGCACAAGCAGCTTCCGTCTTTTCTTCCGTGTTTTATTGAGCCAAAGGAGTGCTTTTACAGGTTCCAAGGAGTGAGAAAGCGGCTTTTCCATTGGACTACTGTGCTATTAAGTCAACTTCTGGCTCTGTTGAAAGCTTGTCCGCAGTCTGGAACGGTTTTGCCCATACTGGTCTGTTTGGCTTACGTTTCGGTGGGTTTAGGCCTCCGACCGGAAAGGGTTTCAACAGAGCCAGCTTCTAACAAAATGAAACGGCACAGAAAGCGGCGGAGCCACTTTGCCGCTTATAAAAAGGGAGAGCAAGCTCATTTTATGAGAGGCTCTAAGCCCCCCTTTTGCCATTTTTAGCCGCCCTAGGAAGTAAAAACGCTCTAACTGCTTCCAACTATTATTGAGTGAACAAAAGGATGTTTCGGTGGAACTCCTAGAAGCAAACAGCGGAGGAAAGACGGCCAACGGCGAGCTAAGAGGGATGGGGCGGGAATGCGGCTACTGCCCATCGATTGAGGTACTACCAAAAGAGTTGGGTGCATTCGCTGAATGGTTCCCCTCGCGGCGCTCAGCACTTCCGGCAGTGGAGGAAGCTTCTACTCATCGCCGCGAAGCAGTTTCGGGGGCTGGGGCAGAGATAGCTTCTAAGTAGCGGCGGGGATTCTTTCGGAATGCATCCAGAGTACCTGGTTCAGCAAATAGATACACCCGACCTCGATAAAAGATGCCATATTCTCTGCGGCCTGGGACCTGTTGGCCTCGTTCTACAGCCCAGACAACATCGTTGCCAGATAGAACCGGAGCATACCGGTCTGGATTGGCCAGAAACTTTTTCTGTTCTTCTGGGCCAGCACACATATAAGTTCGACCTTCGTGGATCACCCCCCAAGGATGGGTACCCAAAACCCAACGTCGCTTTTCTACTAACTCTACGGGGCAATAACCTTCCAAACCTAATGGAGGTAATCCAGGAGGCCATCCATCCTGCCCCATGGTCTCTGGGGTTCTGCCGGCGGCCTCTGGACTGGACCCAGCCGACTCTGGGGGAACCTTCCCCACGGAGGTAGCATTTTCCGATCGAGGCCACTCAGAACCTCTGGGGGAGTTGGGAGAGGCCGCCCCCTGTGGAGCGTGCATTTCTTGCCCAGAACCACTACCACTAGCAACAGGAAGAGACGGACTAGAAAGAGGGGGAGCCGCCAGTTGCCCACCAGGAGGCGGAGAAAAGGTTCGGTCTGCTAGAGGCGGGATTCTATTTTCGGGGGGACCTGGTGGAAAGCCTGAAGTACCTATTCCTCCTCCATAAGCAGTCGCTGAGGAAGGTGGGGATGAAAATTGTCCACCAGAGCCAGAACCGGCGTACCTATCAGCCACAGATGCCATTACCGGCGAGTTTTGCGATCCAAAAGAGGGGGGGATTCCACTGACATTGACCGGTCCAGAAGGCTGGGTCCAGGAAGCTGGCCATCCCGGGCCGGTGGGAGGACCACTTAATTGGGGAGTTCCAGTAGCAGAGTCCCCCGCTGACGGCATAGGAGGCCCCCAAGGACTACTAGGAGGTGGGGCGCCCGGTGTATTGGGGCCCAGCGGAGCGGTGCCTGCTGCTGGACTGCCTGCAGGTCGGCCAGGCCCAGCCAGCTGCATCTCCTCAGCTACCCGATGGAGTTGAGCTATGTATTGTTCTGCGGGCACTGCCCCTTGAAAACGGCGAATCACCTGTCCATTAGGGCTGAGAATCAAATCGGTCGGCAGCGCGGTAATGCCGAATTGCCGGGCCGTATAGGGAAACTGATCCGCATTAATCTTTACAGGAACGTAGTAGGTTTCGACGGTAGCTGCCACATCGGGTCGGCTAAAGACCCACCGTTCCATTTTCTGACATGGCCCACAATTAGGGGACCAAAAATGCACTAAAACTAACCGGTTGGTTTGTGCAGCCTGTTGTTGGGCGGCTTGAATAGAAATCGGTTCCCACCGGACCCCCTGTTGGGCCATACATATATCCGCCAAAAAAGGAGAGACAGCTCCACCTAAAAATACAAATAGACCCGATTTGATTTTCATCCTAAAGCCCCGACTTTTACAAAGACTTTTTGGCCCGTCAGGGACCAGAGCATCTATCTCCTACCCTGCACCGACCTTCCTAAAACTCGACTTTTGCCATTTTTCCTAACTGCTTTTGCTTCCAAGAGTTACGCCGAAACATCCTTTTGTTCACCGAATTTCCTAAGTCCAATAGTTACAAGAAGTGAGAACTTTTCCCCTCCGGGAGGAAGCTAAAAATGGCAAAAGTCGAGTCCTAAAAGAATCCCGCTATAAATTAATCGGTAGGCAGGCTTGGAAAATCCTGTTAAAATAGGTCGATTTTGTCAAAAATTACAATTTTTCCACCAGCTGCATGGTATCGAGATCAAAAGGGAAAGAATCCCAAAAAGGAGAAAACTTTCCTTGGCGTCTATTACGTCTGGCCGAGGCTGGCTGTTATATATAAGTTAGAGGTCAGGGGCTTGTACATCACTTTAGGAAAATGCCGAAAGTTTGTTGAAGGAAATTGAATAGATAAAACAGGCAATATAGGCAAAATAATTTCTGAAAGCAAACACTTCCGGATCTTCAAATGATCTCTCCTTAACGGGTGTAATTTCTCCAAAGTAACGGCGGCTCGTTTTGAGAAGGGCAATCGCTTTGGCCCAGTGGACTGGACAATCCATCCCAAAAGATGTGTATAACAGCGAGATGAGGAAGTTGTGGACAAGAGAACCTTTCCCAGGAAAAGATCACCTAGAACCTCTGTATAATTCAAAGGGGATATTTTTCTACCATTTTGGTTGTCCTCCCTCTAACACAACATATAGAGTTGCTAGCATTGCAAGCACACAATAGATAGTAGCTCTCCAGGAGGGCAATCGACCGGCTAGAGAATGAAATGTTTCCAAAGTTCACTACATGTTCATGATTTTGCAGAGGTTCCCCTTCATTTCATTGGGCGGAACCGTGTCCAAATCGCAACCGAAATATATCTGGTAACTATTCCGCGAAATGGAGTACATATACATTTGAATAAATTGATCGGTGGTCTAGATTTTCTAGCCTTTTTCTAACTTCCTCATTCATTTTCTCGGAATCAGGAGATTCGCCGCTGTTTCTCCGCTCAGCCGAACTGTTACGCTGATCCGAATCGACGACCGGCAAACCATCCAAAGCCAAAGCCCAGCAAGGTCCCCCCCAAGCTGACCCCACCCTGAAGTAAAGCTTGTCCGGCAAACCAATTGACTAACTGACCAAACACCACCGCAGTACTTGTCAAAGTAATTAATGCCATCAAGACCACAGTTACCGTCAACCGGTCGATCCGCCGTTGCAGGCCCTGAAGCAGCATCATAGGGTCTTTCGCATCCGGGGATGAAGCAGCGGGGGAATGAGCTGCTTGCGGCATAGTATCGGCACGTGGTTCGAGCATAGGGATTCATCCTTCGAATAGGGGGAGTCCAACCACAAAATGGCTAGAAAATAGCCCACCACCGATTTTCCACTTCGGTGGTGGGCAAAAAGGAAGTATTTTTTTCTTGCCGTTCGTCCGATGGTAGCTCTGGAAAGAAATTTCCAGCAGGGTTTGTAAGGGGTCGCAGGAGTTCTGGGAAACCAGCGGCTGAAAACAGGCTTTGGTGTCGGAATAAGAGTTCGGCCTGTTATCGGAGGCCTTTTAACAAGGCTTCGGCCTCTTGGCGTTTGGAGAAAGGCCGCTTGGTTTGCAAGGCTTGTTTAAGCAATTCTTTTGCTCGATCGGTTTGCCCTCGATCGACCATCACGCGGGCAATGTAGAAGGCGGTATCAGGGCTGAGCTGACCGGTGGCAGCGGCTCGACCAAGGGCTTGGTCGGCCTCGTTGAGCCGACCTAACCGATACAAAACCCAGCCATACGTGGACCAGGCTTCCGCTACATTACCGAAGGCTTGCACGGCGATCTGAGCTACTTCCAGGGCTTTTCTTTTCTTGGCCTCTTCATCTTGCTCCGTCAAGGCTAAGGCCCAGTTGTTTAGGGCAGCGAAGTTCCCCGGTGATTGCACGTGGGCCGATTCAAAATATTTTTCTGCCGTTTTATAATCCTTCATGAAATAGGCCACAAGGCCGGCCAACATCTTGGCTTGGAAAGACTCCGGATCTAGTTTCAAAGCGATTTCCACCTGGGCTTTAGCCTGGTCGTACTGTTCGGTGTCGAAAGCCCATTGGGCGGCTGCCAGGCGAGTTTGTAAGTTCTTGGGTTCTGCGGTCAGGGCTGCCACCATCATCTTGGCCGCCTGCTCCCGTTGCCCAGCCGACTCGTAAAACTGAGCCATGGTGGCTTCCGGAGTTAAAACCTGATCATTGGCCTTTTTGGCAGCACGCAGCTTCTCCAGAGCCTCGTCGGTTTTATTCTGTTGGAATAAAGCACGGGCTAACCGGTGCAAGGCATTGACGTTGTCCGGATCCTCTTTCAGCCAGGTCTCCAGGTATTTTTGAGCGGTGGGCCAATCTTCCGCCACCTCGGCCAAACCAGCCATGCCAGAACACATCCGCTGTAAAATTAACCTCTTGCGGCGGGCTGTGCCTTTAAAATCCTTTAGCAATTGCTCTGCTTGGCTGTAGAGAAACTTGGCCGCTGTAGTCCGACCGCCTCGGAATTCCAAATCCGCCAAAATCACAAACGCCTCCGGATCGTTGGGCGATTCCTTTAACGCCGACTCCAAGGAACGAATCGCCTGATCCAATTGGCCGACCGATGCAAATAGTTGGGCCATGATCACATCGGCTGGCGGCAAATCGGTATGTTTCTTAGTGGCGGCCACCAATAACGCCCTAGCTCCGTCAATGTCCCCATTGCGAAACCGGGTGACTGCATCCTGCACTTCCTGAATCTGCTGCGGCGGTTCGACGACCGGCGGCACTTCGCCCACCGGCACCGGTTCCCCCCAAAGTGTCGAAATCGCCCCTCCGAACAAAGCTGCTCCTATCAACCCTACCCAGTACCGACTTCCACACCATGCTTTCATAAAATCCACTCCCTACATAAACAAGGCCAAATATCGCACCCTACAAGTAATACCTCTTCGGCCGGTGAAAAGGAACTGCGTGTTTTTAGAGATTGTACTAATCTTGACTTTTGCTATTTTTTTCTAACTGCTTTTGCTTCCAGGAGTTACGACGAAAGCTCCTTTTGTTCACCCACTTTCCTAAGTCCAATAATTATACAAGAAGTTAGAACATTTTCTCCTCCGGGAAGAAGCTAAAAATGGCAAAAGTCGAGCTAATATTGGCATGGTGATGTTTTCCCTTAGCGTTCGGCTGACTGAGTCGGCCATCCACACTCATATGACTTTCGGGGATTCTGGGGAACTTAGGCAGGTAAACTAATTTTCTCATGAAAATCCCATTTCAGGACCGCCTCTGTGAGGCGGAGGCTCTGTTGAAAGGGCTGTCCGCAGTTTGGGGAGGTTTTGCCCATACTGGTCCGTTCTGCTGCAGTTTTGGTGGGTTTAGGCCCCCAACCGGAAAGAGTTTCCACAGAGCCTTAGAGGAACTCCGCACCTTTGGGCTTCTCAGTCAAATACGACTCCTGATCAACCGAATCTCTTTTCCAACCGGATTGCCCCCCCTGCGGGGGATGGCAGATGGCTCCGCTTGGCTGAAATGTACCTACGGGGATAACTTTTCGGCATGTTAAAGGTAATTTTACAGCAAGGTAATTTTACAGCTCAGTAAGGCCTCTCAGTCCACTTACTCACATCCTCCCAGGGGTGGCTCAATGGAGGTCCCTCCGTAAAGTTCCCTCCGCCAACCTCTGGTCGCATACCTACCCAAAGAACTGCCCTTTTGTTTTCCCTATTATACCACTTAATAAGGCTTTAGAAGGCCCTATTGGTTCCTGTAACTTTAATTTTGAAGCTAGAAGATTTCGGAACGGTACCGGGGCAAAACGGAAAATTCAGCAAAGCCCGGTTATCCCCACCCTCAACCTAAAAGAACCCCAAAATCAAAAAGGGCAAACCACCCAGCCTGTCAGGGTTGAGGAAAAGTTCTGCAGTGGGGGTTCTCAGTTTAGGGGAAGGGGGTTTGCGATAAGGCCCAATTATTCTGAGCTCCACCTTCGCCATTTTGGGCCTCCTGTTGGAAGGAAAAATCGCTAACTCCTTAGAGCTATTGGCTGAGGAACTTGTGTGAACAAAATTGTGTAAGCAGAAGGAGGTTTTGCTGCAACTCCTGAAACTAAAAGCAGTTAGGGAAATGGCAAACATGGTGTTTAGGGCCATTCTCACGTGGTGAAAAGGGGCTTCACCTTAGAAGCAGAGCTCTAGTGACTGCCGATCCCTAAAACTCCTACCCAGTTTTGGCAGATGTAACTCCTCCGTCCGAAAACACGTCGGAAAACGCTTAAATTGCTTTTCAGGACAGCTCGTGGGTCTTTAGAGTTTGACTACCCACCGGAAAAAAGTTTCACCAACGAAAAAACAGACCACACTTTAGAGGACCGCAGAAGCACCCGGAAAGTAGGGCACAACCTGCTTTCCCTGCCGCTCAACATTTCGACGCCACGCTTCATTCCCCGAGGTAAACACCTAACCTTCTGCAATAGGAGCAAGCTTGTTGCCAGAAGATTCTCCAAGATCCCCATATTTCCCAATTTGTCGAGTCCAAAACCACTGTCCGATTTCCCTGAATGTGCTCCCTCCTTTTTAGGGCTAGCTGTTATACACAAGTCGGCGTGGAAATGGTCGGATATCAATTTAGGAAAATCCCGAAACCTCATAAGAAGAACACAGAATGGATAAAGTAGGCAATATAGCTAAGAGCTCTCTGCAACCAAGCATTTTTGATCTTCCAAATGATCTTTCCTAAATGGTGCAATTTCTCCAAAGTAACAATTAGCTACTCTTGAAAGGTTTGATATCTCCCTATTGGAAGCGAAACTTGCCGCCGTGGTGAGGTTAAATACATGCCAAAGATTTGTATCACAGCGAGCTTTTTAGCTGGCTTCCTGTATGATTACCATTTGGCTGGACTGCCTCTCACACAACATATAACAACCATATATAAGAGCTGCTAGCATTGCTAACACCCAACAGAATGGTAGGTATCCAGATAGACCCACCGAAAGGCTGGAGAAGCAAATGTTTACAAAAATCACTATATGCTCAGGGTTTCGCAGACTCTTCCAGGATATAGTGAACTTTAAGAACCTTTGCCTTGACTACTCTTTCCAAAGACCTAATGGGAGGCAGCTAGAGCAGTGCTAGAAACCCAACAATATATTGGGTCAGACGCAGAGGTAATTAAAATGGTTCTTATGGTCATTATCTCTCTGGAATCATGGAGAAGTTCCGAACACTTTTTTTCACTACCTTTAGGAGCAAGAATAAAACACAATCTCTACTTGCCCTGCGCTGAAGTGTTACCGAAACTTTTCTGGTATGGGCTTGCGAGTCTTTTCAAGAAGGGAATGGACAAAGCCTAAAAATTACAAAGTAAATTACTAAAATAAACAATTTCGAGGACCGCTACCACAGTACGGTTCGTCCTAGGATTCGTTAACCTCCATTTACCACTTAAACGTTGTTCGCCGTTTCGCGTTCACTGAGATGTAAGTGCTTGTGAAAGGGACACACTGCCAGTGTTCTTAATTCTTAAACTAAGGGCTGGTCAAGCGTCTCTGAGTGGATGTGCTAGCCAGGATGGTTCTAGGCTAACTTGCTTCCAACCGGCTACTAAGGCACTTGAACAGCCGGGGTTCTAATCCCGGGCGTGGCTTTGGCGGTCAATGGAGGAGTGTGGGGAGTAGGCTACTAGATTTTCCTGCTCAGCCTAGATATGATAAAAGCGATTTTTCCACGGATGCTTAAGCAGTTTAGCCATGGAATGGGTGCGACAGTGTCTGCAAGGTTCGGGGTGATCAAAGGAGGTTTGCGATGAGAAGGTTTTGGCGAGCATGGGGTTTAGCTAGCATGTTGGCAGCGTTGCTTGGGTTAAGCTATTTAGCTAGTGCTTCTCTTTATGCTGAAGAAGGCGGAGGAGAAAAAGAGTCTTCCGCGGTCAAACCCGCTGCAGCCAAATCCAAAGAACCTAAAAGCCCGTACCGTCGGTTGCCCCCCTACTATGGACAGGTGGTAACCCCGGAGCAACGCAAACAAATTTATGCTATCCAGGATGAATATGGGCCCAAGATTGAAGCCCTCCGCAAACAATTGGAGGCCCTAATTGCTGAACGTGACGAGAAGATCGCCGCCTTGCTCACCGAAGAGCAGCGGAAAGAAATAGCCAAGCTCCAGGAGGAAGCCAAGGCAAAGCGGCAGCCCAAAGAAAAGCCTACTACCCCCACTGAAACAAAACCTTCGGCTCCTCCAGAAAAATTAGCACCAAAAGCAACCGAAGCCGCTCCGGCTCCGGCAGGTAAACCAATCCCTCCTACCTCTTCCCAAACCGAAGAGCCAAAGCCGAAATCCTAACCCCATTCTATTGCTTGTTCTAATTTGCTTGTTCTGGAGGGAAAACTCCCTATGACTTCCTGCGCAGACCCGGAGCTCTCTGAAGATTTCATGATCTAAGGATTTGACTGCTTTTGTTAGATGCCTAAACAATCGTGCTGCTAAAGTAGGAGGTCTCTTTTTAGAACTTCTGGATCAATTGGACGTTCTGAAAAGTTCCGCTTTATGCGGGTTCAGTTGTTTTGGGGCCGTCTTAGCTTCATCGGGAGTCCACCAGGCCTTTTCGGATGCCTTAGGTGCCTAACCTGTTGGAAGACCATAGGTTAGAGGAGCTATTTTGGAAAGGTCTTCCCCCAGGGCTTAGAGGTGGAAATTGGTCGCCAGGAAGGCACAAGCCGGTTGGGTTGGCCGAAGATTTTGGCCCCTTAAAGAGTAAGTTTTCAGAAAATACTGTAACTGTATATAAAGGCTGACATCTCTGCACAATTTAACGGAGATAGTTTTTGTTGCTGGCCACTCTTGCCCCACCTGTAAAGTAATCGGCACATGCCACTTAGCTTCACTTTTCCTATTTTTTTCTAGGAACCTCTGCATAATTCAAAGGAGTTTGTTACCCCATTTTGGCCTGTCTACCCTCTAACACAACATATAGGAGTGCCAGCATTGCTAGCGCCCAATAGATAGTAGCTGTCCGGATAGGACAACTGAATGAGTAGAGAATCACAAGTTCACAATGTTCACTATATGTTCAGGATTTTGCAGAGGTTCTTCTAATTTATTTTGCCCTCAGGATGGAAGGCGAACGCTCCTTTGGTTCCCGCAATTTTTAATCTTACAGGGGAGCTAGAGATTTTCCTTTTCGGCAGGAGGCTAAAAATCCCAAAAGTCGAGATGTAGAGCTTCTAACAAAACTAGGGAATCTCTGAAAACCTGAACATAGGACAGAGTTCATGAACTTTTGATTCTATAGCCATTCAGTTATTATACCGGAACACCTACTGGCTATTGGCTGTTAGCAATGTTAGCAAACTTACAGGTTGGCTTTATCCAGGGGTTCTTATGATCTATCTTGCCTCATTATCTCCCAGGAACTTCTGCATAATTCTGAACATATGGTGAACTTTATGGACTTTATGAGCTTTTGATTCGGCAGGCTTTAATTACTGCCACTGAAACACCTACTATGTGTATGGTGCTAGCGGTGCTTGCAATCCTATATATTGGCCAGTTCGGGGAGGAACCAAAATGGTATAAAAATATTTTTGTGGAATTATGTAGTCGAATTAGGTAGAGGTTCTCACAGAATTCCTGCTGCTCCCGCTGCCAAAAGGCGGGTTACTGCAGTTGCCCAAAATGGTATAATGTTCGGTTAGCAGCTGGCTCTGTTGAAACCGTTTTCAATCAGAGAGCAGTCCCATTAGAATTGGGCGAGAACCCACCTGTATGGACAAAGCCTCTCCAGGGCGTGAATAATCTTCCACCAGAGCCATCTGTTCTCTAAATACTTATTCCTGGAACCTCTGTAAAATGCTGAACCCATAGTGTAGTACATGAACTGCTGATTCTATAGCCGTTCAGTGCTTCTACCGAAGACCTACTATCTATCGGGTACTAAGAACGCTATGGCCCAAAGATATTGGATGAGAAGGAGAGAAGCCAAGATAGTGTAAGAATATACTCAATTATGCAGAGGTTCCTCCCTCTGTCCGGATGCCCAAGTGGCTTTTCTGAAGAAAGGAATAGATTATGAAAATCCTGCTGCCTATGAGCTACTGGTTTCGGTTTTGGCAGATCAGATGCTTGCAGACCATTCTGCTGTTAGGATTTAGTGCGATGGTAGGTTGGGGCGTAGTAGCCGCCCAAGACGAACAGAAGCAGTGGGCAGTAGGTGGAGTACCATCGATTGGCCAGCTCCAGGCAGCCGCGGCCCAAAAGGCCCCTTATTCTTCGCCCAATTTGGTTGCCGTTCAGGAAGTAGAAAGTGGTCGGCGTGAGGTAGCACTGGCCGATTGGTGGGGATTTGATCCTCAGGATGCCACTGCGGCGTTACAGGCAGCCATCCGTTCTAAAGCCAAAAAGGTTATTATTCCGAAGATGTCCAGTGCGTGGATTGTGGATAAGATAGAGTTGGTGGGCAATAAAGAGATCGTGTTTGAGGCAGGGGTGGAGGTGATAGCCAAACGGGGAGCGTTCCGCGGCAAAAGCGACAGTCTGTTTACAGCCTGGAACCAAAGCCAGTTGAAACTTATTGGTCCTGGCGCTACGTTGCGCATGTGGCGGGCCGACTATGATCAGCCGCCTTATGAAAAGTCCGAATGGCGGCATGTGCTCAGCCTGCGCGGTTGTTCCGACGTGGTGGTGGAAGGGCTGACTTTGGCCGAAAGCGGCGGTGATGGCATCTATCTAGGTGCTGGCCGAGGAGGCGAACCGAACCGAAATATCACCATTCGGAATGTTGTCTGCCTAAACAATTATCGCCAGGGGATCAGCGTCATTACAGCGGAGAACCTTCTGCTGGAAAATGTTTTGATGCGTGGGACCCGAGGTACCCCGCCGCAGGCCGGCATCGACTTTGAACCGAATCGGCCCGAGGAAGTACTGATCAACTGTGTGCTTCGGAACTGCCGGTTTGAGGATAATGCGTCTTTTGCGATTGTCCTTTCTTTGGGATCGCTGAATTCCACAAGCCGACCGATTTCGATTCGACTGGAAAACTGTATTACTAGGGGGGCCAATGCCGGGTCATTGGCCATTTATAATCGGAACAGTCCGGAGGAGGCAGTTCGGGGTGGGGTCGAGGTAGTAGGTTGTCGGTTTGAGGATGTGGGCCAGGCTCGGATTGTGCTGCAAAATCCGGTTGGCGGTTTACAGGTGCGGTTTTCCCGCTGTCGGCTGGCCGACCCAGCACCACAACCCACACCACCTGCCCCGATTGTGTTCCGCTCGGAGCCGGGCACTGACCAAGACATCGGCCAAGTGCAGTTTGAGGATTTTGTGATTGTCGATCCGGTAGGCCGAATGCCCATCCGATTTGAAAATCCCGCCGGGGTTTGCCTCAAAGAAATTCGGGGAGAACTTCGCGTCCAAAAAGGCCAGCAAACCATTCAGTACCAGCTGAGTCCAGAATGGTTGAATCGGCATTTTCCCTGTGACCCCATCCGCCAATTACCGCTGGTTGGCCTAGAACGAACTCAGGTAGTGGAAAATAAAGTGCCCGTTTCTATGAACCCACTTCGAGAGCTACCGCGGCATCGGCTTCGAGGCACCGCCTGCTACCTGATTTTTGCCGATCAGGATCAAACCGTCCGCTTCGAGTGGGCTTACGAACAAGTAGGCCGATACGAAGGCAAACCGTTGGAATTGCAAATCCGTCGTCCAGACGGAAATCTTTTGCAGAAGCTCGAACTACCATTCCAGCAAAACATCTGTTCGGATTTTCGAGCGCCGGTGCGTGGGGTGTATCAAATTGTGGGCCGACCCGGGTTAAACACGCTTCGACTGGTTCGTTGTAGCCATCCGGTGGCTATCGGTGGTTACCGAGGTACGATTTCTCTGTTTGGTACCACAGGACAGTACTGGTTTTGGGTTCCGGCCCATAGAGCAGTGGGCCTCTCTGTAACGGGGCAAAGTCAGAAAGAAATGTTTAGTCTAGAACTTAGCGACTTCCAAACGAATCGGATCCTCTGGCAACAGCAGGAGGCGGACAGCCCGCGTTCGATTCTTCTGCCACCCGCCGACAAAGATCGGATCCTCCGCCTACAGCTTCTCCGCCCTCACCAAGGCCTGTTGGAAGACGTGTATATCCAATTTCGGGGTATTGCCCCGCTGCTGAGTTTTCAACCAGAGTTTCTCCTGACTACTGAGCCCCCTGATATGAAAAAATAAAGTAGGAACCTATACGTCAACAGATATATTTTTATAGGATTTTGGATTCCAGTACCTCGATACCCCCAATATATAGGCTACCAGCTAGCTGGCACGCTATATCTAGCAGTTGTTCGGGTAAGAAAACCAAATGGATATAGAATCAAAAGTTCATATAGTTCATTATACGTTCAGTATTTTTCCGAGGTTCCCTAAGACTCTCCAGCGGCAGCCAAAGCTGTTAGTAAAATGGCAAAATCGAGTTGCATCAACGGATCCTCCTGTTTTAGTAAAAATAAAAGGGGAACCTCTGCAAAATCATGAACATACAGTGAACTTTGATTGGGTGCTAGCAATGCTAATAGCCCTATATGTTGTGTTAGAGAGAAGACCAGACAAAATGGTATAAAAATATCCCTGTCGAATTATGCAGAGGTTCCAACGGAAGGTTTTTCATTCGGGGGAAAGAGTTACGACACCCCTGGTGGGAGGTGCTGGCAGATTGCTCTATTCCGCAGGAATGATACCAAGATTATTTGGTGGCCGGTTTGGGTGCCTGCAAGCTGGCTAGGAACCGTTCCAATTCCCGGTGAACGGATTGGGTTTGGAGGACGATAAGATACTGGCTCGGGGCATCGAAATAGAGAGTGCCTGGGCCTTGGCTATCTTCCCAACTGCCTCGGCCTACCTGGTCTTTAATTGCTTCTAACAGTGCTTGAGGAGAGCCGAGGGCAGCAATGGCCTCGGCAACCGGATAAAATTCCACCTCCAGCCGCATTCTTGCAGCGTTTTGGGTGGTAATTTGCAGTAGTTCTGGCCCGGCTATCCGCCAGGTCAATCCTAAGGGTTCTAGAAGACTGGTGAGTACGTCGGCTAATGGTTGTTGGTTAGCCCGAACAGTAGCGGGCAAGGGGGGTTGATGGCCTTCCGCCCGCAGCGAAACCCAATCCACCACGATCACGACTTGTCCCAATTGCTCCAAATAGGCCAGGATTTCGGGCAATGGAGTCGGAGAGCCGAAGCTAGCGGTAATTGGTCGGCTCAGCACCGTTCGCATTTGACTCAGCCGGGTTTCCAGACTGAGATCTTTGCGGTTTGGATCGATCCGAAGGGGCAGACGACGGGCTAACCGAAGTCTTTCTAATAGTTCTGCAGCTCGCCGATGTGCCAGTTCGGTCTGATGGATCAGAAGGACATCCTCTTGCACTTCGATCTTCCCGTTGCCGCCGCTGGTTTGCCAGGATTCTGGCATCACAAAGCGTTCTAAAAGTTTGGCGATTTGTTCTGCTGGGATTTCCTCGGAACCGACCAAATCCGAAACCTCATAACGAACTGTGTACCATTGTTGCCTCGCTGCAGGGGGCCGGCTGATCACCACATCTTGCCCCTCTACCAGATAAACAAGCCTCAAGGGGTCTAGGATCTTTCGAAGGATTTCGCCTAAACTGAGGTTGGTTTGTTTTAATTGGACTGGCCTGTCCAGAGATACTCCCGCCAGTTCCATCTCTTCCAGATCATATGTAACACGAACGCCGCTGAGGGCTTCTACGAGGCCGACTGCTTTGTGCAGCGGCAGCCCGGGCAGGTCAATCGAGAGCACCTTTTCGGCCAAACGGGCTTCAGTGGCGGCTTGCAACTGTTGACGACTAACAAGCTGCTCTTTTTCTATGCCAGGCTGTTTGGGTGCGGGTGCCGGTTGTTCAGCAATTGGTAGGGGTGTAGCCGAAGGGCTTTCCGAAGCAGATTTTGATGGGGGTGGCTGGGGAGTGGGAGTTAGGGGCGAAGGTTTAGCTTTGATTGGATCTAGGGGGTGGCCTTCGGCTGCCGCCGTTTTGGAGGTTCCCGAAATACTTGGGCCACCAGCCAGCTTGCTGGCTGGCAGGTGAGAGGTTGGCCCATCAGGTGCACTGCCCGGCCGGATCGGCTTCGGCCCCACTTCCCAAGCCAATCCTTCGATCCGTTCCATTCCTCGGGCTGTAGCCAACATCTCCACCACCTGGGGATCGACATTTTTGGAGATAAATCGCACGGAACCGTCCGCCATGCCTACGAACATGCCGTCGGGTTGTCCTGTGCCGAAGCCGTCCGGTCCGTTCACATAAGGCGGTTGGCTGAAGGGTCGAACCGTTGCCGAACCGCCCGATGCCCACGGGCCTAACCGACTGCTCACCCCGGCAATAGCGATCGTATAGCTCAGGCCGTCGGTAATTTCCTCTGGTTTTAACGTTCGGCCAAACCCGAATACCCCGATCCGGCGTTGGTCTGCTTGAGGTTGCACAGCATCTTCGCCCACCCCACCCATACCTACATAATGGGTAACCGGAAACCCGACCGGAGTGGTTCGCTCCGGAATAGCTGGATTGAGCACTTCTTCCAACGACCGTTGGGCCACTGGTTTATTCTGCGGGCTGTTCCAAGCGTACCGAAGTTGTAAGTGGTGATACCAATCGGCCCGCCCCATGTAAGGCAATACCAGAGCAATCCAACTGAGCCGCGTAGCAGGGTCCCATAATGGACCACCTTCCGCACCCGGCGGGAAATGCCCCTCTGCTTTGCTGTAAGCGGCCAATGCCTCCAAAAGCCGTTGTTCCCGCTGCTGGATCAGATCACAAACGGCTTCCTGCCAATCCCTGTGCATTGCATCTTTGGCCGAGTGAACTGTTCCCAGCATCTCCTGGTAAGGCTGCTTCCAACTGGTACGGGCCCAGACAACTGCTTCGACCAATTCCACCCGGCCGGACTGCACCCCAACTTGCAAAAGCTTTAGCAGTTTTTCATATTCGGCCGCCTGATCTGCTTTCCAACGACCTGCCTGAATCTCTCCCATCAGCCGTTGCAACCGCCCGTTCAAACCCGCATTTGCACTACTGAGAAGCTCTTGTGCAGCGGCCCGAACCTGCTCCGCCTCGGAAACTGTCCGACACCACAACCCGATTTCCCATCGAACCGGCTGCCCTAAATAGACCTGACTCGAAAGCCCTTCGGGTAATTCCCAAAGAATTTGCAGCGTCCGATGACTGTCCGGCCAAACCGCCGCCAGCCTCTGGAAGTTGCTCCCAATCAAAGAACGAAACCAACTCCAATCCACACCTACGGCTAAGTCCGCCTCCCAGGGCCAACTGTCGATCATCCGTTCCAAAGCTGGACGGGACAATTGCGGCCTAGGCCGCTCTGATAAATGCCGAAGCAACAATTCTGGTCCGGTCAGGACCCATTGCGCACTTACCACAGCAAACGGATGAGGCCATCCCGAACTCGGATCTTTTCGACATTCCCCCTGGCCCACTCGAAACCCACAGGATTGGCCACGTTGGGAAAGTTCCCCCAACGGGGCAGTCTCCGGATGATCGGCTACGGCAACTAGGATGATCGCTTGATTTGGCCAATCGGCCCCATCCACAGCAAACCACAGCACATGCTCCACTTTCTCCGGCGCTAAATTCAGATGGTTGAGCAGTTGTTCGAGTACCCCAGCCGCTTTCGGACAAAAGGATTCCATCACTTTCACTAGCCCCCCCTGGGGTAGCAACCGATGCCCTCGGATCGCCACTACCAAGCCGGTAGGATCAGGAATCCATTGTTTATCCAACTTTTTAGGAGGTTTTTTGGATGCTACTGGGGCAGTTGCACCCGAAGAGGCTTCTTCCGCTGCTTGGTCCCTCGGAGGGGGTTGGATAGGAGAAGCTGCTGGGGGTTCCGAACCAGAAGGCAGAGTCCGGAAAAGGGACAATAAGCCGATTCCGAATAACATCCCCGCTACTGAGGCAATTGACATTACCAACCATAGGGGGCACCACCTGGGAATTGCCCATCCCCAGAGCGCAAAAAATCGACCGTGAGAAACTTCCGTCAGCTTTTGTTCCGGGAGAGGCGATTTTTGCTGGGAATCCGAAGGCGTTTCGGGCGAAGGAGTTGGGCTGGTTTTTTCCCCCAAAAAAGATTGAGCTCCTCCTTCAGCAAAACCTTCTGCGGTAATCAAAGTCCGCCTTGCTAACACCTTTGAAGGGTGCCAAATCACCGGAGGAGGAATAATTTCCCCAGCCATTGGGGAAGAAGATGTCCCCCCAGAAGGATGCGACTGGCTAGGTAAGCGAGCTATTCCCCCCAATAAAGCTCCTTTTGGAGAAGCTGGAGGCGGGGCCGTCGAAGGTCCAGCAGGAGTTTCACAAAGAGGCTCATCCCTTTTGGGACCACCTTTTTCTTCCCGTCTGAGAGGAGAGCTGGCCAATGGAGGGGAACCTGCCCCCTCACTAATAGGGTATTCTTTCCCTACCGCCCCCAACTCCCTGGTAGGGCTCGGTGTGGCAGAGGGAGCCGGAATTTCAGGTTGCTTCACAGGCTCCTGAGCCGAAGAACTGCTCAACTCCAATTCTTTTTCTTTCCAGCCTGGCGGCGCCACCACCTCCACAAAGCTTTGGCACTTGGGACAAAGCAAAATATTCCCAATGGCAGCCGGATCCCGGACCGCCAACCGTGCCTGACAGGTCATACATTGAATATAAAACAACGCCTTTCCCACCGCTTAGGCCTTAAGAAAAAAGCTGACCCACATATCCCCCAATCCCTCTGCCCCTTGTGAAAGATACCTTATTTCACCGAGAAAAATCCCCTGCAGGACCAACTGGACTTTCGCCACTTTTAGGTCTTTTGAAAGGTTTTTCCCAACCTTCTGAAGGGGTTCTCCATCCGGGACGATTTGGCTTCCCTTTTGGCAGGTGTGGCCTCCGAAGGGGAAATGTTTCAACCGAGTCATTTCCAGCCCATTAGGATCGCCACAGGTTCTGGGGGATAAAATTCATTACTTCTGAAATGCTAATTGGGTATGGCTATGGAGTGTGGCAGTGGTGTGGAG
>JANXAQ010000168.1 GCA_025062105.1 Thermoguttaceae bacterium | reverse complement strand
AACGGAATGACTAAAGTATCAAAAGTTCATAAAGTTCACTGGATGTTCAGGAATTCTGCAGAGTTTCCCTCAATAATAGACCGTTTGTCAGGGCGGATAGTCCTTCGGCAGGATCCGCCACGGACAACCAGACCAGACAATCATGTAAAAGACAATCATGAAAAAGATGCCGTTGAGCACTGCCCGCATGTCAACTTGACACAGCCGCCTCCCGTCCATTGGTATCTACATCTGGGATCTACATCACCGGTTTTCTCTACAAGATGTTGGCATCTCGCCAGCCGGATCACCCCCACCGATGGCGTGTGCGGGAAGATGTGTAGATACTCATGCCCGCGGTCGGGCCGGAGCAATCAACCGGGCGATCGTCTACCATTGAGAATCCGTCCGATCGGACGGATAAACCCGTTTCCTCGGAGCAGTGCTTTGCTTGGGGGATAAAATCTATTTTCCTTGGTGGTACAATCCGTTTCCCAGACTAGCTGGGCGCTTTAAATACCACAGCTTTCCCCACCTCTCAAGGCCTTTTCAGACACGCTGTAACACGACATATAGAGCGGCAACCTTGCCAGCACCCGCTAGATAGTAGGTCTTCAGGTAGAAGAACCGAACGGCTATAGAATCAAAAGTCCATAAAGTTCCCTACATGTTCAGGATTTTGCAGAGGTTCCTTGTAACTATTGGAGTTAGGAAATTGGGTGAACAAAGGGGATTTCGTTGTAACTCCTAGAAGCAAAGGCAGTTAGGAAAAATGGCAAAAGTCGAGGAGACTCCCCTCAATGGAAGTACTACGTAGGAGAGTGCGAGGGAGAGGAAGAAGATGGACTTTTGGCCAGCATAGTGCGCAGATGCACTTCGATGCAATCGGCCAGAATCTGCGGATTATAGCCGCCTTCCAGCACGCTTATAACTCGTCCCTGTGCGTGCACCTGGGCAATTTCCAAGACGATTTCGGTCAGGGTCTGGAAATCTTCGGTCTCCAAGCCCAGGCCACCCAACGGATCCAATCGATGCGTGTCAAAACCTGCACTGATGAAAATAAGCTCTGGCCGAATCTGGTCGGCAAATTTCTCTAGAGCCGAACGAAACTTCTCTATGTAGGTGGTCCGGGGGGTACCAAAGAAGATGGGCACATTGAGTGTAGCTCCCAGGCCAGGTCCACCGCCCCGTTCGTCTTCCCAACCAGTGCCAGGATAGAAAGGCCAGCGATGGATGGAGAAAAACCCCACGTGCCCGTCTTCCCAAAAGGTAGCCTGGGTACCGTTGCCGTGATGGATGTCCCAATCGACGATCAAAATACGTTCCAGGCCCATTTCCATTTCCGCCACTCGGGCCCCGACGGCCACATTGTTAAAAATACAAAATCCCATGGCGCTACTGGTCAGGGCATGATGGCCGGGGGGGCGCACCAGACATAGCGCCTGCCGATCTTCACCCCGGAGGATCCGATCCACCGCATCGCAGACCGCCCCAACAGCCATCAGGGCCACATCATAGGAAGAGGGGCTTACGACAGTATCCACTTCGATATAGCCGCCTCCAGACTTGGCAAACGCCCAGACCTGATCGATGTAATTAGGTGAGTGTACTAGCCGGAGCCGACTCAGCGAGACCGGCTCCCAAGAAGGCCGCCGCACCTGAGCCTCTAACCCACTCTGGGCCAAACGCTCCGGAATCAACCGCAATCGGCCGGCATTTTCAATATGGACGCCAGTTTCGTGTTGCAGAAAAATAGGTTCACTATAAAGCAACATATGAGGACTTTCTGTAAAAACACGGCTCTGGGGAAGCCGTTTTCCGTCGGCGGCCTAACCCACCAAAACGGAATCAAAACCAAGCAACCTGGCAAAACCCCAAACTGCAGAGAACCTTTCCCCAGAGCCAACAATCACCAGACTCTCTGCTTCTTCTAAACTCACCTTTTGTGTAACTTTTTATTTCAGGCAGGTAGGTTTTAAAGGTTCTTTGTGTTGCAATTTTACTAACTTGCAACACCTCAGCCGAGTGAAATAGTTCGTTTTTGCCCTGACAAGGCAGAAGCCAGTAAGCTGAGCTGACCCCCTATAGAGGGGGGCCTACTTATTTGCATCTTTCCCCCGCTCCGGAACCCTCTTGCTGTCGTGTGAAGAGGAGAAAACATCGCCAACTCCGTTTGCTCAAGTGTTAGTCTAACTCTAAAAGGTTGTCCTGAAATGGGGATTTTGGTGGTTTCTCATAGGTTTTGGCAGATTGGCCCTTCCTATTGACACTTTTTAAAAACAGGGATTTTGAAGACGCTAAGGAATTAAGAAGGAACCTTAGTTTCATCATAAAAATGCTTGTCACCACGGCTTCTAATATTTTCAAGGAGCCTCTACATAATTCAAAGAGGATCTTTTTATACCATTGTGGCTTGTCCGCCCTCTAACACCACATATGGGGTTGCCAGCTTGTTAGCACCTAGATAATAGTAGCCGTCCAGGTAAGACAACTGAACGGCTAGAGAATCAAGAGTTTACTAAGTTCACTATGTGTTCAGGATTTGCAGAGGTTCCTCAAATACATCCAAAGGGGATTGCTTTGCGGCAATTTGCCAAAGTCGGGGAATAAAAAAAGTTAGAAAAAAAATGGCCAATGCCCAGCTGAAATGTTACCGTTCATGGAGGTAGCCAGCAAAGTGGATTCGGCCCTGGTTTGGCTTAGAACCTCTAATAAAATAAAACTCCCCCAGACCAGAAGCCCTATTTTGTCACTCATAGAAGGGGAGGCAAGTTCCTTTCGTAAAAAACTTTTACTCTTCAGGGACTGGTTCAATGGTCGCCCACATGGAGCCGGTGCACTCCTCGATTAGAGCGTCTTTGCCGTAGGCAAGGATTTGATCTCGTTTGAATTCGGCGTGCTCTTTAGTAGTTACACAGACCACAGCCCGACCTTGGGTATCTACCTGGCGGGCGATTTGGTAGCCTTTTTCCGGCGGATAGCCGAACAGATCCATCAGCATGACAATGACATAAGCATATGTATGTTCATCATCATCCCAGAGAATCACCTGATACCGAGGCTGACGCTTGGGCTTCTGCCGTTGTTGTTCTTCCTGTTCCAACTGACGGCGTCGACAGGTTTCTTCCAAGGTTTCCAGAATGGTGGCTTGGCTGAGGCCGCTCATCAAATCTGCCTCCTCCCAAAATACACCCAGGGATCGTTTCCATCCTCTTTTTCTATTATAAAAGGAAAAATAACCTTTCAACCGAGTGGAGGGAATTATTTTTGGCCCAGAAGATCACCTCCCTCGTCATTCCCGCACTAGCAGGAATCCTAAAGAGCAGAAGAAAAATCTGGTTTCCACTGCGGCAGGATTTTCTACCGGCGTCTTTCCGCGGATACACTACACTTTTAGCTCGATTTTACCAATTTCTAAGTGCGACCTTTGCCATTTTGGGCTTCGTCCTGACAGAAGGCTGTTCTAAGTCCTTGTAACCATTGGATTTAGGAAATTGGATAAACAAAAGGAGATTCCGCCGTAACTATTGGAAGCAAACCAACTTAGGAAAATAGCACAAGGCGAGTTTAGAGCCTCGTAACATCAAGAGTCCTAGCCCATGGGAAAGATACTTTATCTTGAAATTGGCTATTCTTTTTCTAACTTGGTTTGAGGCCAGGCGCTAGACCGAACCCTCCTTTTGCTCGCTCAATTTCCTAAATCCAATCGTTCCGGGAGATTAGAAGTTTCTTTTTCGGTAGGAAACCAAAAATGGCAAAAGTCGAGCTAAGGGTCAGTCTCCTTTTGGATGTCCTAACCCTTAGACTATATTGGAGTTAGGAAAATTGCTGAATTAAGAATCTCCAAAGCCGAATTCCCTGAAATAAAAGCACTTACACAAAATGGCAAAAGTTGAGTTAAGTAAGGAACTTTTGTACGACTCAAAGGAGATATTTTTATACCATTTTGGCTTCCTTCTCGGAGCTGACCCAATATATTGGGTTGTTTGTACTGCTTGCACCCTTCATATAGTAGGTGGTTGGACGGAGGGCAGCGAAAGCCTATCAAGGGAATAGTCCATATAGTTCACTATATGTTCAGCATTATGGAAAGGTTTATTGTTTTGCGGAGCCGAATCCCTATGTTGGCTGCCGATGTCCACAGGGACATGTTCCATTGGCTAAACTGTTCCGACAATGCTGACGTTTTCCTTAGCAGGACATTTAGCATTTTTGCTAAGTTGTTTTGCCGGTGGGTGTTAGGGCGAAACTTTCTTTTGTTCATCCGATTTGCTAACTCCGAGAGTTTCCAGGAGTTAGGGCCTTGCTATTGCAGAAAGAGGCCCAAAATGGCAAAACGCGAGCTTAGGCGTCAATCCAATTAACAATACCATGGAGGAGAGTCTTTTTCCAAAGGTGTCTAGGGCTCTTTGAGACGGAACAAAACGGAACTAATAGGGATTGGGAGTATTTGTTATGGCTGCGAATTGGTCAGCGGAAGTCCAACGGGTGGAAGACTACTTGGCGGCTCATGCGACGGATTTTGTAGAGCGATGGGCCCAGTGGCTGCGGATACCTAGTATTAGTGCGGATTCGGCCTACTGGGGGGACTTGGAGCGAGCCGCCGACTGGCTTTTGGAGCAATTGCAGGCCCTGGGCCTGAGTGTGGAGAAGATTTCTACAGCAGGCCCTCCTCTGGTGTATGCTGAAAGTCCGCCAGTGCCCGGGGCACCGACGGTTCTGGTTTATGGGCATTACGATGTCCAACCGGTGGCGCCAGTCGAAGCCTGGCAATCGCCTCCGTTTGAACCGACCCTTCGGGATGGGGCTATGTACGCTCGAGGTGCTACGGATGACAAAGGCCAACTGCTTACTCACATCTGGAGTACGGAGGCCTGGCTAAAAGAGATTGGTCGGCTTCCGATCCAGCTGAAGTTTTTGGTTGAAGGGGAAGAAGAGGTTGGAAGTGAACATCTAAATAATTTTCTTTCCCGCCGACCTGCTCAGCTTGCTTGTGATTGTGTGGTCATTAGCGACGGCGCCCAGCTGGGCCCGGATCAGCCCGCTATCTGCTACGGACTGCGTGGTATTGCCTACTATGAGCTACGCCTGCGCGGACCAAAGCGAGATTTGCATTCCGGCTCCTTTGGCGGCGCAGTAACTAACCCAGTCAATGCACTGGCTAAGATTTTAGCCGGCTTGGTCGATGAGCAGGGCCGGATTCAAATTCCCGGCTTTTATGACCAGGTCCAACCTCTGTCTGCCGAAGAACGCGAGCGACTGGCTCGGTTGCCCTTTGACGAGAAAAAGTTTTTGGCGCAGTTGGGAGTCTGCGGTGCATGGGGCGAAGAAGGCTACAGCCTGTTGGAACGGCGGTGGGCTAGGCCAACCTTTGATATCCACGGCATTTGGGGAGGCTATCAGGGAGAAGGGAGTAAAACGGTCCTCCCGGCCGAGGCAGGCGCCAAGTTCAGCTTTCGCCTCGTACCGCATCAAGAGCCAGCCAAAATTACCGAAGCTCTCCGACAGCGATTACAGCAACTTTGTCCACCTGGAATCCAACTGCAACTATTGGAAACCGCCGGGACCCCAGCCGTGCTGGTGTCGGTCGATAGCCCTTATGTGCAGGCAGCCTACCGCGCCATTCAAAAGGCCTTCGGCCGGGAGCCGGTTTTTATTCGCGAAGGTGGTTCCATCCCGATCGTAGCCTCTCTCCAACAGGTCTTTCAAGTCCCGGTACTCCTGCTGGGTTGGGGCCAAGATGACGATAATACCCACGCCCCCAATGAACGTTTCCGCCTGGTCGATTTCCACCGAGGCATCCGAGCCAGCGCCTATCTTTGGGCCGAACTGGCTCAAATCCAGACAACGCCTTGAATCACCCCGGCTGGATCATCAACCTGCATCGGCCTCCCGATGCTCTTCCGGAACTGCTTTGGCGCCAGAAGTGGATGCACAAATGAGGTTTCGTCCTAACCACTAAAAGCCAAAGAGTGTGCGCTTCTAACAAAATGAAACGTTTCCCCTCTTTATGACCGCTAAAGCGGCCACCGGTTTTCAGAGAGTTTTTAGAGGTTGGATCTGTGAAAAGGTTTCCAGTTAGTGCTATGAACCTGCCGAAAGGGGAGCAAAACCAATCAGAATGTGCAAGACATCCCACGTTGGCAAGAACCTTTCAACAGAGCCCTAGAGGTGCATAGCTCGACTTTGCCAATTCGGGCATCTTGGCAAGAGGGGGAAAGCCAACTGCTTAAGTTATTGGACCTTAAAAATTGCGTCACCAAAAGGATGTTTATCGTAACTTTTGGAGACAAGGCAATTTAGGAAAAATTACAAAAGGCAAGTGTGGAGAAAATGGCAAAATTGGTCCTGAATGGGACAAAGATAGATTTCTCAGGGGAATACAGTGGCCTGTGGATGTTCGGCAAACCATTGTTTGGCCCGTTGGATGGCTTGGTCCCAGTCTTGACGACTGGCATGACCCCGTCGGCCGATAAAATCTTCCTGCACAATCGCTGCGATCCGGGCCACTGCGGTATCGGCATACCGAGTGCCATTTGCTTCCGGTTCCGGTCGGAGACGCTGATCTTCCAACAAAAGCTTTAGGTAGGGAAGCCGACTGAGTCGATACCGATTGCTCAGGCCATTAACCAGCGCCCGATATGGGGCCGTTATTTCTGAGCCCTGCATTTGATGCGAAACCAGGCGGGCAAGACGAGAGCGGGTTTGGGCCGAACCATAATCTGCCAATAGGCCTGCTGCTGTAGCCAGCTGTTGGATAGCAGCCTCGTCCTGGGGAATAGAGTTCTGGAAGGCAGAGAAAAGTATCTTTTCTGCTTGCTCCAAAGCTACCGGTAGCCAGGAGTGGTCTGAGTCTTGAAGGAGCCAATCTGCCAAGCAAACACCGAAAGGCTTCCCCAGACGAAGGTATTCTTCCAGCTGGGCAGCTACTGGTGGTTTGCCCATCTCCGCCCGCAGGATCCGAATGAACTGTTCATAATCACTAGGCGCTTGAGACAGCCAGGGTGAAATCGCCTCTTGCAGGGTTTGCCACTGAGAGGCCGTTGGCCGAGGCCGACGTACATACGTGCGCAGATTAAGCTCCTGCAGCGCAAAGGGCATTTTAAAGTCAAAGCTATACATTTCTTTTAAGGCCTCGGAAACGGACCAACCTTCATATTCTAGCCGGAATAAGGCCACCAATGTGCCCGTGCGATGTTTGCCTGCCCAGCAGTGGATCAGGACTGGCCAATTTTCCGGATCGTCCATCAGCCGAAAGAACTGGTCCAAATATTCTGGTTTTGGCCAAGGCCAAGGCCCCTCCTGAGGCAATGGCCAGTGCAAAAATCGGACACCTAACTGTTGGGCTACTTGGCTTTCCAAGGGGCCGGAAGGTTCCCCCCAATCCCAAAACCAGCCGGCTCTCAGCCTTGGTTCAGCAGCTTCATGCAGACAGACGACCGTACGGATGTGGTATTGACGGACAATCTGCCGAAACCCCCACTGACTAGGTAATCCCATCCGATAAAGCACCCCCGGTCGAACCTCCTGAAACCGCCGGTAGTGATGCCACTGCCAGCAAAAAGCAGCTGCCACCAGCAGTCCCACCGCACCCAAGAGAGCACCCACCCATTGGCCCCTTCGAACTAGCTGTTTGAGGGACCATTGGGATGGGCCCTTTGGAAGAAGCTGTTCAGGGACGGCCTCTTTGGGCAATGGAGAGGTTTTAGAAAATTCATGCAAAGTAGAGTTCCTTTCTCGGAGTGGTATTTTCTCCCCTAACCCCTTTGCCAAAAATCTTTTGTGGAACCTCTGAATCATGCTGAACATGATATGGTACTTTAGGAACTTTTGATTTAGTAGGCTTTTGCTGCGCCCATCCAAACAACTACTCTATGTGGGGAGCTAGCAGTGCTAGCAACTTAATATTGGGGCAGCCCCGGAAGCAACGAAATGGTAAAAGGATCTCCCTGAATTATGGGCTCGCTGTTCTACACATCTTTTGGGATGGATTTCTCATTCTACTTCTACCGGCAGCAAATTATTGCCCCAAACAGGGAATAACGAACCTTTCTAAAGAAGCTAATTGTTCCTTTGGAGAAATTGCAGGATTTAGGAAAGATCCCTTCCAAGAGCAAAAAGTGCTTGGTTTCAAAGGCTGTTTTAGCTAAATCTCCCATTTTATCCATTCTGCGTTGTTCAACGAGCTTTTGCGATTTTCCTAAAGTGATATCTGATTCAACGGCCACTTGTGTGTAACAGAGAGCCATAGCCGGGATCTAAAAGGTCATCTCTAGTTCTCCCCTTAGCTCGACTGTTCCCATTTTTCCTAACTTGATTTGTTTCCAACAGTTCGAGTGAAACCTCCTTTTGTTCACCCAATTTCCTAAGTCCGAGAATTCCAGGCAGTCAGAGCTTTCTTCTTTCGGCAAAAGGCCCGAAATGGCAAAAGTGGAGCTTAGATGCCGGGCAAAGCAAAATTGGGGGAGGCTGAAGCTATTTTCTTTTTTGCCGAATTGACCAAACAGAATTTTAACCATACTCCACCGCCAAATTACCTTCTCCATCAGCTCTCATCTGATCAAACAGAATCGGCTGTAGTAGAGCTATTGCCCCTTTAGCTTTTAGGCAATGGTGCCATCCTGGACATGGAAAATCCATCTTGACGGCCTGCTAGGTGGTTTTTAATGTGTGGCCGGCGCTAAGAGAGTGGTGTGAAATTGGGATTTTAGCGGTTTCCGATGAGTTTGTGCGATGGGACTATCTCCTGGGGGGCCTTAAAGGGATTTGGGAAGCTGGGGATTTTAAGGAGGGAGTGCTCCTTTAAGGCTTTTCAGGGCAGCCTCTGAGAAGAGGGTGTCTGCAATTTTTCTCTATTTTTCTAATTTTCTCTATATTTTCCAGGGTTCCCAAGGTCTCATGTGGCCGAGGCGACAGCTTCCGTTTGTGCGGGGAAGCAGTTGGCTTTCCAAGCAGTGGGTGGGAGTCGGGCTAGTGGTAAGCATCCTGGCCGGCTGTGCAACCACCAGCATGGTCAGCATGCGCCCCGTGCCGAAAAATCCTTTGGCCGACACCCTCCATCTAACCAGCCGAAAAGGCCCCCAACCCAGTGCCCGAACCATGCAGTTTTTACGTGTGTATGACTTGGTGGGCGATCTGGAGGGCGATCCACAGAATTTGCTGCAAAAGGCCCAGGCGATTTTGGATGCCCAGCCTTCGGCCGAATATGCCTATGTATGTGCGGAGCTAGCATATTTGGGGGCCAAACGAGTAGAACACAGCGACATTGGCAAGGCGCTGAGCCTATATAGTGCAACAGTTTTGTATGCATACCGGTATCTATTCGACGATGATTTTACATATTTGCGCAATCCGTATGATCCGCAGTTTCGTGGGGCGTGCGATTTATACAATATTGGCCTGGAGTCGGCTCTGCGGATTGTAAGCCAACAAGAGGGGATTCAACCCGGTCAAAGCCGGCGGATCCGGACCGCAGCCGGGGAATATGAAATTACCTGTGTGGTGAGGGGAAGTCATTGGCGGCCTGAGGATTTCGGCCCGGTAGAGTTTGTTTCCGATTACGAAATGCGGGGGTTGAAGAACCACTATTTGACCTATGGCCTGGGAGTGCCTTTAATAGTAGTTCGGCGTAGTTATCCAGGGGAGCCGCCTGCGGCACGCTATTATCCGGAGGGCTTGAGTTTTGCTGCCACGGCTTTTTTGCGGCCGTTGCCGGAACGGACCTTGCGCAAAGAAGTGCTCCAGCCGATGGCCCAGAGTTTTGGAGCTGGGAAAGGAGCAGGGAGCGGTCGGTTTCGGGCACTATTGGAACTTTATGATCCTCTGGTAACCCAGGATATTTATGTGGCCGGGATTCGGGTGCCGCTGGAAAGCGATCTGACCACGCCGCTAGCCTATTTTCTGTCTAACCCAGCCTTAGGCACACTGGCGACCACCGGTTTGCTGAGACCGGAAGCCTTGCAAAAACTTATGCCCGGCCAACGCAAACCCTACAAAGGCCTCTGGATGGTCCAGCCGTATGAGCCGGGTAAAATCCCCGTCATCTTTGTCCATGGTCTTTGGTCCAGCCCCATGACGTGGATGGAGATGTTCAACGATCTGCGCAGCCAGCCAGATCTCCGGGCCCATTACCAATTTTGGTTCTATCTGTACCCGACGGGACAACCGTTTTGGATTTCGGCCGCTCAAATGCGGGAGGATTTGGCCGAAGTCCGCCAAATCCTGGATCCTGAAGGCCGAGAACCTGCCCTGGATCAGATGGTTTTGATCGGCCATAGCATGGGTGGTCTGGTCAGCCGACTGCAAACCCTAGAAAGCGGGGATGATTTTTGGCGTCTGATCAGCGATCGGCCGTTTGAGGAAGTTCAGGCTGATCCAGAAACCAAACAGCGGATCGCTAAAGTGCTGTTTTTCCATCCGAATCCCTCTGTGCGACGAGTTATTACCATTGCCACTCCGCACCGAGGTAGTAAGTTTTCCAACGATGCCACCCAGTGGCTTTTGCGCAAATTGATCGAACTACCTACCCTGGTCTGGCAAAGTCAGGAGGCGTTTTACCGAAATAATAAGCATTTATTCAAAGATGATCGTGTGCTCAAAATCCGAACCAGTGTAGATTCGCTCTCTCCAGATTCGCCGGTTTTTGAGGCCATGATCCAAGCCCAGCGCGCCCCCTGGGTCAAATACCATGCCATTATTGGTTTGGTGCCAGAAAAAGGGCTCTACGGTAAATTAGCCAAGGGGACCGATGGGGTGGTCTCTTATGAAAGTGCTCACATGGAGGATGTCGAATCGGAGCTAACGGTGCCAGCCGATCATTCCAGTGTCCATAGCCACCCACGGGCGGTCTTAGAAGTACGGCGCATCCTCCAGGAACACTTGGACGAGGTCCAGGGGCGCATCCCTTATACCCTGCCGGTGCACGTTCGGATGGCTGCTGGGCGGGCCAATCGCCCTCAATAGCACCTGCCGGTAGCCGCTGCCTAGCTGCAGGAATGCCAGAATGCCTTCCTATGCCCCTTTGGGAAAAGTAAGCTCGCATGATTCGAGGGAGATATTTTTATATCATCTTGGCCTCCGCGGATGACGCAATATATTGAGTTGTCGGCACTGCTAGCACCCTACTTATAGTAGGTGTTTGATGGCAGTAGTTAAAGCCTACCGAATCAAAAGTTCACAAGGGCGACTATATGTGCAGGATTTTGCACAGGTTCCTATCGTAAAAGAAAGCTGGGTAATCGGGGAAACCTAGAAAAATTTTGAAAGTTTTCTCTATTTTTCCCTTGTTTCTCCGAATTCATAGGCTTCTGTTCGGTTGAACGCAAAGCCAGTTCTGCATTTTCAAATCGACTGTTGCCAATTTCTAGGAGGGGGCTTCATTTGGGATGTTATAACCCCCTGAAAATATTGGCGTTAGAGAATCTGATGAACAAAACTTCCAAAGTTAACTTCCGGAAATAAAACCGGAAATAAAAGAAGTTACCAAAAAGATGGTAAAAGTCGCGTTTCCCAAACAGACCGATTGTTTCCTTTCTTGTTGTGGCTTTGCTTTAGGAATCTCTGCAAGAACCTGAACATATAGTGAACTTTGTGAACTTTTGGTTCTCTAATCATTCAGTTATCCTATCCGGAGACCTACTATCTATTGGGGCCTACCACTCCTCGCACCCCCTATATGTTGTGTGAGAGGGAGCACAAGCCAAAATGCTATAAAAACATCCCCTTTGAATTATGCAGAGATTCCTTTAGAAGTTTTGGCGGAGGCAACTTTTGCGAGCAACTTCCTTCTTTTTTGCATTGCCCCGGCTCTTATCCTGACAAATTGCATTGCTCCGGATCCAAAAGCTCGCTAAAATTTCGGCTTTCCGAAAACCGGGCGAGAAAAGAGACAGGCCTTTTGTCATTTTCCCTAACTTGCTTCGATTCCAGGACTTACGGTGCACAGCCCTTTTGCGCACAGGATTTCCGAACTCTAACAATTCCAGGGAGTTAGAACTTTCCGCGTTCGGGCTGAGGCCCAAAATGGCAAAAGGCCAGATAAGAGAAGGTTCTTTAGGAAAACCCGGCGGAAGCCCCTAAGCTGGGGTTTGCCAATTTCTAGTAGCCGCGACTGCGAGGTCTACTCCTTTGAGAATATTAGCGTTAGGAAATTTGCCGACAAACCTGGCCGACAAACAAATCCCCAAAGCCTATCTATGGGGAACAAAAAAGTAACTCTTCAGCCGAGGAGAGGAATAGCATCGGGAGCTACCATTTGAAGAAAAATGTAGTAAAAGAAAACTGGGTAATCTGGGAAACTTAGAGCATTTTGGAAGTTTTTTCTTTATAGGCACTCCCTACCATTTATTTCTCGCTGTTATACACAAGTTAGAGGTTTAGAAGGTCATGGGCTCGGACATCGTTTTAGGAAAATGCCGAAATTTTGTTGAATGGAATTAAATGGATAAAACAGGAAATATAGGCAAAATAGTTTCTACACCCAAACACCTCTTGATCTTGCAAATGAGCTTTCCCTAATGGTGTCATTTCTCCAAAGTAACGGTTGGCTTCTTTTGGAAGCTTGTTATACGCCCTAGGTGGAGCAATCGCTTTGGCTCATTGGGATGGAAATCCATCCCAAAAGATGTGTATCACAGCGAGACCATTATTTATGGTCACTGCCTCCGGCTGAATGGGTACCACTGATTAAGGATGGACGTACCCCTGACAAGGATGGCCCAAAGTCGGGCGCAGAGCCAGTATTTCAGAAGGATTCAGTGTTTCAGAAGGACAAAGTTAAGGATAAAGGAAGGAGTATGGAAGCCCTTCGGCTGGGAGAATTATCGCCGTTTGAGCAAGTACGGTATGGCCGGGAAATTTTGGCCGAGGAGGCCCGAGCATTAGCAGAATTGGCCCGGCAGTTAGGCCCGGAATTTTCCGAAGCAGTGCAGTTGATCCTGGCGTGCCGGGGCTGTGTGCTGGTAACCGGTATTGGCAAAGCCGGGCTGGTAGGGCAAAAGATCATGGCCACCTTGGCCTCCACCGGTACCCCAGCGCATTTTCTTCATCCGGCCGAAGCCGTCCATGGGGATCTGGGCCGGGTGCAGCCGGGGGATCTTTTGTTGGTGCTTTCGTATAGTGGGGAGACGGAGGAGATAGTTCGGCTTTTACCGAGTTTTCGGGAAATAGGGGTTCCGATTCTTGCCATCACTGCCAGGCGGGACAGTAGCTTGGGCCGGGCGGCCCAAGTGGTTTTAGCCATTGGGCCGGTGCGGGAGGCTTGTCCCCTGGGGCTGGCACCAACTACCAGTACTACGCTGATGTTGGCCTTAGGCGATGCATTGGCTCTGGTAGTCAGCCGAATGAAGCAATTTGGCCGAGAGGATTTTGCCCGGTTTCATCCGGCCGGCACTCTGGGTCGAAAACTCAGCCGGGTGGAAGACCACATGCGGCCTCTAGAGCAATGCCGGGTGGCCTCGGAAAGGCTTTCGGTGCGGGAGGTGTTTGTGGCCGTCAGCCGACCTGGCCGTCGCACCGGAGCCATTATGTTGGTCGATGGGCTGGGTCGGCTAAGCGGGATATTTACCGATAGCGATTTAGCCCGGCTCTTCGAGCGAAAACAGGACCATTTGTTCGACCGGCCGATCAGCGAGGTGATGACCCGGCAGCCGATCACGATTTTGTTGGGTAGTCGGATGTCGGAGGCCGTCCACCTCATGGCCCAAAAGAAGATTAGTGAGTTGCCGGTGGTCGATTCCGAAGGCCACCCCATTGGTTTGATTGATATTACGGATATTGTCGGTATTGGGCCGGAGGAGGCTGTAGGGGAAGAAAGGGCGGAAATGGTGGTGGAGATGTCAGCAAAGATTGCCCATTCTGCTGATTCTGCGCAAACGGAAAAAATTCCTCCTTCTGGGCCTGCTTTCAGCGAACCGTTTCCCAACCCTACTCCGTAGCAAAAGATAAACCCTGTGCCAAATAGGTGGCAGACCCTTTGGGAAATTCCGAACATATAGTGAACTGCAGCCACTTTTGTTTTGGTAGGTACTCGGCCACCCTTGCCGAAGCCCTCCCATAGATTGGTTGCTATCAGGGCTAGGAACCCTTTTATTGAGCCAGAAAAATCATAAGCTCGACTTTTGCAATTTTTCCTAACTTGTGTTGCTTCCCAGAGGTACGGTAAGCATTCCTTTTATTTACGCAATTTTTTAACTCCAATAGCTCCAAGGAGTTAGGGCTTTCCTCTTTTGGCAGGAGGCCCAAAATGGCAAAGATGGAGTTTAGAAGGGAGCCCTGGAGCTGGACTTTTGCCAATTTTGCTAACTTTTTGGTTCCAGCAGTTACAACGAAACCCCCTTTTGTTCACACAATTTCCTAACCCAATAGGTTCAAAAAGTTAGGGCATTCCACTTCCATGAGGAGGCCAAAAATGGCAAAAGTCGAGTGTAGAAAGGTTGTCCGCAGTCTGGGGAAGTTTTGCTCATCCTGGGCGGTTTTGCTTCGGTTTGAGTGGGTTTAGGCCTCCGACTGGAAAGGGTTGCAACAGAGTCAGGGGAGGGCTGAATGGCTATCGAAGCAAAAGTTCATAAAGTTCACATACGTGCAAAACTTTCCAGAGGTTCCATACCTGTCTCGCTGTTATACACATTTTTGGGAGGTATTTCCCATTCGAACGCCAGCAAATGATGGCCCCAGATAGGGGAATAACAAGCCTTTCCAAAGAAGCTAATTGTTTCTTTGGAGAAATTGCAGCATTTTGGAAAGATCACTTCCAAGAGCAAAAAGTGTTTTAGTCTCAAAGACTGTCTTAGCTAGATCGCCTATTGTATCCAGTCTGAGTTGTTCAACGAGCTTTTGGTATTTGCCTGATTTGCCTAAAGTGAAGTTCGACCGCTTCAACGCCAACTTGTGTATAACAGCGAGCCATCCCTGTTGGGGATGATCCAGAGGTTCCTAGAGACTGCGGGGGGTGGGCTTTTTGGGGATTTCTACCCGGAGAGAGCCTCAACATAAGGTGGGCTCCAGAGTACGGTTTTTGTAGTCGGTTTTTCCAACCGTGTTGTGGCCACGTTGGACGCCGGTGGTAGTCAGTTTTGCCGTGGTACTAACGGCCTACTGGCTTTATGCGCTGATCGTGGTGCCGTGGATCGAACCATCCATCTCTCTGCAAACCAGGGGGGCTGCGGAAGAGCTTTTCCAGGAATCAGACCAGGAGCGAAAACTGCTGGAAGTCCTATTTGCTCCGGGTGCTTGGGAGTTGGATCAGCCCAAGGTTTTTGAAAGCCGGCAGACGAAACTCCTTTTCAAAGACTATGCGAAGCAAAGGCCTAATGCGGTAGAGCTTCGACCCTGTACTTTGATTTTTGTTCCTGATGAGCCGGACCTGTCTGCTGCTGAGCGATATCGTCGGGCGGTGGTCATGGAGGTACCCGAAGGGGCCCTTTTGGAGTTCGATCAGCCGGTGGATCTGACCCAAGCCAGAATGGGTCGTTTAGTCCAGGGCCACCTCCGGGGGCCGGTGCGCATTCGCAGTCAAGGTCGATCCGTCGGCCCGGAAGATGATCTTCGGATTACCACCCGAGAGGTCCGCATCAGCCAAAAAGAAATCACCACTTCAGAAAAGGTGGAATGTTATTGGGGACCGCATTTTGCCCGCGGCCAACAGCTCCGAATCGAACTAACTGCTGAGTCCCCGACACCTTCCGGATTTAGCTTGGGTGGGATTCAGACATTGGAAGTCCAGCGGGTTGAACTGGTACACTTTGTGGTTCCTGCCCAAGCGGTCCGCTCTCTGCCGGGGCGAGCTTCTCCGGCAGCTAGGGCTTCGCTCAGTTCCACTCAAGAGAAGCCTTCTTCCGGATCCGAAAACAAAGCCGGTCCTGAAAGCCGTCGCTTGCCCCAACCTGCAGCCTCCTCTTCCTCCCAGGCGCCGGTGCAAACCGGTGCTGGCGGCCAGAGCGAAACTCTAGTAGCGAATGGGTCTTCGGTTTCTGGCGGCCATGCCGAGGAGCAAGCCACCTCGTCCGCAGTGGCCGAGATTACCTGCCGAGGCCCTTTCCGTTTCCATACTAAAAACCTAGAAGCTTCTTTTTCCGATCAGGTCCTGGTCCGATATACTAGCCCGGATGGGCTAACCGACTCTTTGCAGTGTGATCGGTTGCTGGTGGTTTTTAAAGCGCAGAGAGTTTCGGCGGCGAAAAAAATACTCGCCCAAACGGAGTTTTCCGGGGCGGCCAATGCCGAGCAACCCTCGGATCCCAAGGGGCCTTCCACCTCAGGCAAACCGCCTGCTTCTGCAAACCAGCCCTCGGACAGTTCTCCCACGCCCAAGGACGTTGCCAAGACTTCTGCACAGCCAAATTTTGAGTCCAAGGGCCAGCCCAAATCACCTGTTGCAGAACCCGCCAAAAGGGCATCTTTTTCCTCTACTCGGCTGGAGCCAGAGCGACTGCAGGCCATTGGCCGACCGGCCATCCTGGAGGCACCCAGTCGGCAAACTCGCGCAGTGGCGGAACGATTGGAATACCACTTGCCTACCGGCCGCCTTCTTCTTCAAGCAAGTCAAGATGCCTGGATTTGTCATGGCTTTCACGAAATCCATGCACCCAAGTTGGACTATACGCCTGGTCCTGCTGGTCAGCTGGGGCAAGGGTCGGCCGAGGGAGCCGGTTGGCTTCGCTCACAGGCCGATGCCCATTCTGGTCAAAGCGTTCATGCTCGCTGGAACCAGACCCTCCAACTGCGGCCCCATCAGGGCCAGCCGCTCCTTTCCCTTCTGGGCCAGGCGGAAGTTCGGCATACCGGCATCGGCCAACTCACCGCTGAGCAAATCCATCTATGGCTCAAACACCATATGGGGGCCGACCAACCGCCCAGTCGGCAGATACTGGTGCCGGATCGCCTCTTGGCCGAAGAAAAGGTCCAGCTTCGCCATGCCCAGGTTACTGCCCTAGTGGATCGGCTGGAGGTGTGGTTTGAGATGGCCGAACCCACACTACCACCGCTGCCGGTTCGGCTAACCCCACCCATGGCGCCGAAACAGTCTCGGTCCGAAAGCAAACGGGATCCTCCCCTGCTCCATTTCGTCAGTTATCCTCCGCTCTGCTTGGGAACTTTCGCACCGGTCCTGGTAGCAAGTGCTCTCCCGGGAGATGGCCGGCGCCAGTTTTTGCTAGAAACCCATTCAAATGTACAAAATACCACATTCACCCGTGCTACTGACCAGCTCACTGCCTGGCCCGAACTAGTCCGCAGTGCGGCAAACGCATTGCCAGCACCAATCTCAGACTCTACCCTGCCCAGTACAGAACCTCCCTCTGCTAATTCCACCGCTTTACCACCGCAAATACCCATGGCTTCCGGCCAAACTCTTGCAACGCTTCGGCAAGAGTCGGCTCGGCAGTTTGAAGTACGCTCGAAATTGCTTCGGGCGCTAGTAGTTCTGGCAGGCCAACAGAGCGAGCTAAAAGAACTAATCTTACAAGGCGATGTCTTCTTGCATGAAACTCAGACCGGGCAGCCAGAGCAACAACCTCTGGTGGTTACCGGCCAGCAAATTCATGTGGTAGATGCCAGTCGCCCCTACTTAGCCTTGACCGTCGAGGGCCAACCGGCCCATGTGGAGGCGCGGGGACTGGCGCTGCACGGCCCGAAAATCAATCTGCATCGAGGGACTAATCGGCTTTGGATCGATGGCCCCGGCTGGATGAGTCTACCCATGGACCGGGATCTCCAAGGCCGCCCTACAGGCCGAACGGACACCGTCCAGATCCATTGGCAACATCGCATGGAGTTTGACGGTCGCTGGGTGCGGTTTGAGGATTCGGTCTTGGCTAGTTCTCCTGGCTGGCAACTACGCACCGACTCTCTGGAAGTCCAACTCCAGGAGCCAATCGCCTTTACCGCAACCAGACACACTGCCCATCCTAAATTGCATCGACTGATTTGCCGAAGTGATGTCCTGCTGGAGGCCCGCAGCTGGGATGCGCAAGGCCAACTTAGCCAAGATCAGGTCGAAGCAGGCGATTTGACGGTGGATTTAATCACCGGGGATTTGATAGCCAGTGGACCGGGCCTTTTTCGGTCGGTCCGTCGCAGCTCGACAAAACCAGAAGCTCCACTCCAAGAGCCGACAAAAGAACCAACTGGTCAGCAGCGCCGACAACCTAATCTGCTTCCCATACGTCCAGACGTCTCGGCCACAGGACTAGTCTTTCTGTGTGTAGAATTTCACCGGAGCTTAGTGGGTAACCTCCATCGCCGGGAAATTAGCTTCACGGATCGGGTCCGAACCATCTATGGCCCAGTCTCGGATTGGCAAGAGCGGATTAACTGGGGTCAACGGGCTGTGCTACCGCCCCAGGTGGTCTTTTTAAGTTGCGATCAACTTCTGGTGGCCGAGTGGACTCTTCCGCCTTCGGGCCAGAGGTTCCTGGAGCTTGCTGCCGTGGGCAATACACTGATCGAATCAGCCGGCTACATGGCCCGTGCCCATCGGCTCAGTTATACGGAACACAAAGGACTGGTAGTCCTGGAAGGAGATGGCCGAACCGATGCGGAGCTTTTCCGTCAGCCTCGCCTCGGTGCCCCTAGAGAGCGAGTTGCCGCTCGAAAAATCTATTACTGGCCCGCTACCAATCATCTTAGCTTGGATAGTGCTAGCCTGCTAGAAGTGATCCAACCGGAGAAAAAATAAAAACCGCTGCATCTTGGCTTCCCCATTTTTCCTCACTTTTCTTTACCCTGGGGTTACGATGAACCATCCTTTTAAGCACATCATTTCCTAACTCCAACAATTCCAAGCAGTTGGAACTTTCGCACTTTGGCAAAACGCCCACATTGGTCAAAATCAAGCTGCAGGACTTCATGGAGATATTTTTATACGATTTTGGTTTCCAATGCCTCTGACCCAAATATGGAAGCCACTAGCCTGGTTAACAGCCAAGATAATAGTGATTCGGGTAGGAAAATTAAACGCCTATGGATCCTAATATATAGTTCACCTAGTGTTCAGGATTTTCCAAAGCTTCCTTTTGCCCCAATTGGGTTTCCTTCATTGTCTGAATAGATAAGGGTGGCCAGCCTGCACCACAGTTTACTTCGACGGGGTATCTGGAGTGAGGCAGTCAACGCCTGCCGATGCAAAGGTGAAGGAATCTCACTATATTTACAGAATTATCTATAGGTAGCGGGTTTTTCGGTAGTACTGGCTGTCGTCGCAGGCCAAGCGGATCGAGGACCGGCGGCAATGAAAAACTATTGGATTTTCCACCGGTTTTGGCCGAACAGCAACGGGTTGCCCTCGGATGGGGTTTCCCGCCGGTTTTGGGGGAAGGCAAAAGGATTGCTGCCGCCGGAAACCGTAATCTGGGTGGTAGCTTGGTTGGTGCTCATGTGGGCGGGCCGGGAGAGGTTGTTTCAAGATCCAGGCACCTTCTGGCATCTAGCCTGGGGGAATCAGATTTTGGAAACAGGCCGACTGCCAAGAGTCGAACAGTTTAGTTTTACTCGAGCTGGTCAACCGGTAGTAGCCGATCAATGGCTAGCCGAGGTCCTAATGGCCCTCATGCATCGGCTGACCGGGTGGGATGGGCTGTTGCTACTGACGGCCACCTGCTTGGCCTGCGTGTATTCCTGGATGGGTAATCGACTTATCCAGGCCGGTCTGAACCCGGGATGGGTTGCCCTTCTTTTAGCGATAGGATTTCTAGCCAGCGCCCACAACTTTCACTGTCGCCCGCTTATTGCCACCCTCTGCTTACTGCCGCTTTGGTTTGCAGGACTCCTGGCAGTAGAGCGGAAGAGACGGCAGATTGGATATCTATGGATTTTTGTACCTATTTCTGCTTTGTGGGCCAATTTGCATGGTGGCATCTTGGCAGGATTAGGCACACTGTTCCTGTGCGCGATATTCTGGATGCTGATCGGTTGGCGAAACCAACTGGGGCCAGTGCAATCCGCTGGTCAGGCAGTCCATCTGCTGGTCATCACGATGGCCTGCTTTGCAGCGGTGCTGGTCAACCCGTATGGGCTGCAGTTGCCCAAGACCTGGGATGCAACGTTGCGGATGAACTTAGGCCAATGGATTCAGGAGCACCGAGCGTGGGGCCCTGGGGAACCGGCCGGTTGGGCTGCCATGGCCCTGGCAGGAGTCTATCTGGTGTTGTTAGGAAGGCGGATCCGAGACGGTCAGCTGCTGGCCTCCTGGACCCTGCCTTTGATTTGGTTTTGCCTTGGCCTGCAACGGGTTCGGAACCTACCGCTTTTTGCCGAAATAGCTCTGGTGGCACTGGCCGACCTTGCAGGCCCACCCAGCCCAAACGGCCTTCGGGATGCACCGCAGACAAATCCTTGCCCCTATTTTCCCTGGCCAGCCAACCGGCGAAAATATCTAATACCTACTCTATTGGTGTCCTTGGCAGTGGGGTTGTACCTATTTGGGGCTGCGGTGCCTGTAGTGGGAAGTGGCTGGGTGCGGTTTTCTCCGGAACGTTGGCCCGTAGGACTTTTGCCCCAACTGCAATCCCACAGCCACCCATGCCCTGATGAGTGCAAGATTTTTAATGATTTGGAGTTTGGCGGCTGGTTGATTTATTTTGCCCCCCAATGGCGGGTCTTCATCGACGACCGATGCGCGTTGTATGGAGAGGATTTTTTGGCAGCCTATCACCAAGCACGCTTCCAAAGCCCTGATCAACTGAATCACTGGCAACAGGAATATCGGTTTCGATGGGCTTTAGTCCGTCAGGGGAGCCGGTTGGACCGCTATTTATGTGGGCATCCCTACTGGCAGCAGATAGGCCGAGATCAAGCTGCTGGGCTATATCGGTTTGTGGGGCCCTAATGGCTTGGGTAGCTTTTGGAAATGCCTTGCTACGTCGAAAAATTGGTACCGTTGCACTCTAGAGAAGAGAAAAGATTTGCCAGGCGCCTTGGGCATGGATTTTATACACAAATTGGCGTGAAAGTGCTGGGATATCAGTTTAGGCAAATCCAGAAAGTTCGTTGAAAAGGGAAGAATAGAAAAAACAGGCAATATAGCCAAAACAGCTTCAGAAACCATTCTCCTCCTAATCTTCTGAGTGAGCTTTCCTAAAGTATGCCATTTCTCCAAAATAGCAATTAGCTTCTTTCCAAAGGTTCGTTTTCCCCCTATTTGGGGATCGCTGTTACACACAAGTGGAATCTCTGTGAAAGTGTTATTCAATAAAATGGGTAATATAGACAATATGCATAAAGAAATTGCATTGAAAAGCAACTATTTGGCTCTAAAGAACATTTTTCCTGTATCTCCCAGATTTCCTAAATCCACTGATCTATCGGTTCCAGAACCCGTTTTGTACCCACTACCTCAGCTCGCTGTTCTACACAAGTTGGCGTTGAAGCGTTCGAACTTCAGGCAAATCCCAAAAGCTCGTTGAACAACCCAGAATGGATACAATAGACGATCTAGCTAAGACAGTCTTTAAAACCAAGCACTTTTTGCTCTTGGAAGTGATTCTTGCCTAAATGCTGCCATTTCTCCAAAGGAACAATTAGCTTCTTTTGAAAGCTTCGTTATCCTCCTGTTTGGGGTAATCATTTGCTGGCGTTCGAATGGGAAATACCTCCCAAAAATGTGTATAACAGCGAGACCTTCGGAGGAAGCCTTGTAGGGTCGCTGGTGCCGCCAAAGATGTGTATAACACAACGAGCTATTTAGGGTGATCACTTGCTACCTTTGTGATGATAAATATCTCCCAAAGATGTGTATAACAGCGAGAGCCGAGAGGAGGAGGAAAAAATAAACCCAGCTTGTTGGGGAGCCGGCGGAAAGTGAATTCAATTACTTCCCCTTCCACTGTGGCACGTGTCGTATGGATCAGTCGGCGGTTTTGGCCGTTAATTGGGGGGGCAGAGCGGATGATCGGCTATTTGGCAACGGCCTGGGCCGAGGCAGGTGGACAGTCGGTGATTCTGACGGCCCGGTGGGAGCCGAATTGGCCAAAAGAAATCCAATTCCAAAAGGTATCGGTCATTCGGCTCCCTCAGCCGAAGCTCCGTTTCTGGGGAACCGTTCGCTATATGGTGGCCCTTGGCCGCTGGCTGCGACAAAATCGAGACCGGTATGATTGTATCTGTGTTTCCATGCTGAAGCACGATGCGTATGCGGCGGTGCGAGCCGTAGGCGGCCAAGTGCCTATCCTGCTGCGGGCCGAAGGCGCCGGCCGAACCGGCGATTGCTACTGGCAACTGCATGCCCGGTGCGGACGGCGGCTCAAATACCGCCTGATGGAAGCCGACGCCTTCATCGCCCCTAGCCAGACAATCTATCGGGAACTGCAAGCAGCCGGTTATCCTCGGTCTCGGATTCATCATATTCCCAATGGGGTGCCGATTCCGCCTCTGCCGGATGCCCAACGGAAGCAAGCTGCCCGTTCCGCCTTGGCTGCTTTAGACCCAGGCTTGCAAGCTCTACTTCGGCCAGGACCAGATGGCCGAATGCCGCTGATGGCTGTCTATACGGGTAGGCTGCACCCAGCCAAGGGATTGGCTGAGTTAGTGGCCAGTTGGCAGTGGGTTCGGATGCGCCATCCAGCCGCACAGTTGTGTCTAGCGGGCGAAGGTCCAATGTGGGCAGGACTAGCTAGCCAAATCCTCCAGCAGAACCTCCAAGAATATGTCCATCTGTTAGGGCCATTTGATACGGTGGAAGATCTGCTGGCAGCTGCTGACCTATTTGTACTTCCTTCCCACGAAGAGGGAATGTCGCTTTCGCTGCTGGAGGCTATGGCGGCAGCTCTGCCTATAGTGACCACCGATATCCCCGGTAATCAGCAATTAGTGCGAGACGGCCAAGAGGCTCTGCTAGTGCCTGTGGGGAACGCACAAGCCTTGGCCGCAGCGATCATTCGAATTTTCAGCCAGCCTTGTTTAGCCGACCAACTACGACATGCTGCCCGACATCGGGCACAGACAGAGTTCTCCTTGGAACGCTGCCTCCAGCAACATCAAATCCTTTGGGCCTCCTTGCTGGCAGAATCGAGATAACCTCGAGTTTTGCCATTTTTCCTAACTTGGGTTGCCTCCAATAGTTACGACGAAACCTCCTTTTGTTCACCCAATTTCCTAACCCCAATAGTTACATAGACTTAGAGCTTTGCCCGTCCAGGGCGAGGCCAAAAATGGCAAAAGTCAAGCTGACAAAATCCTCTGAAAAAGTTTCTACGATGAGATCTCGGATTTTGCAGATCATTCCGAGCTTGGATCGGGCTGGTGCGGAAAAGCAGATGACCCTGTTGGCTACAGGTTTGCCCAGGGAAGAGTTTGAGGTGCATGTTTGTGCGCTTACCCGCAGCGGTCCCTTGGAAAACGAGCTCCGCCAAGCAGGCATTCCTGTGCATTTGATTGGCAAACGATGGCGGGCAGATCCGCAGGCCTACTGGCGGCTTCGGCGGTTGATTGCCAAGCTTCGGCCCGATTTGGTGCACACCTGGCTTTTTGCAGCCAATGCCTATGGCAGACAGGCAGCCTTTGCCTGCCGGGTGCCGGTGGTCGTGGCTTCCGAACGCTGTGAAGATCCATGGAAAGGTGTTTTAGAATGGCTGATCGATCGGTGGCTGGCCAGAAAAACCGCTCGGATAGTGGTTAATAGCCAGGCAGTGCGGAATTTTTACATTCGATATGGTTTGCCGAGGGATAAGCTGGTGGTCATCCCCAATGGTGTGATGCCGGCCGAACCCAGCCCCGTGAGCCGACAAGAACTCCTGGCCGAACTAGGCCTCCCAGAAAATTGTTATCTAGTGGGCGTGATTGCCCGACTTTGGCCGCAAAAACGGATCAAAGACGCCATCTGGGCCGCCGACCTGCTGAAGGTGATCCGGGATGATGTCCATTTGCTTATTATTGGCGATGGCCCCCAACGAGACCGACTCCAGCGGTTCCGAGACCAATGCCGGATTCGGGACAAGGTGCATTTTCTGGGCCACCGGGAGGATGTGCCGCGGATTTTGCCCCATCTGGACGTTGTGTGGTCCACCAGCGCTTATGAAGGCCAGTCGAATGCCATTATGGAGGCGATGGCCGCTGGGGTGCCGGTCGTAGCCACCGATATCCCAGCAAGCCGGGAACTGCTCCAGCATGGAGTAACTGGCTTTTTGTTTCCCCTAGGCGACCGGGCTACCCTAGCCCGATATACGCAAAAGCTACTTTGCGACCGGGAACTGGCCCGACGGATTGCCCAGGCAGCCCAACAGTATGTCCTTACTCATTTTTCTGTCAATACGATGCTCCACCGGTACGTCGAATTGTACCGAGAACTTCTAGAAAACCGCTAGGTTTTCCGGCAAAGCGAAATTGTCCAGCCAATGAGAGGGGCTAACTTTTTTCACTCTGGCACGTAAGAACAATGGGCAGAAGGGGGCGGGCTTCTTTTTGGGCCTATAAAGTTTGGCCGAGCACTTTGGCTGGACGGCTTGAAGCGAGGGATGTCCTCCTGGCAGGAAGGAAGCTAAAATATTTTTCTAGGTGAACTTAAGCAGAGTTTCTAAACATTAGTTGGTTTTTTCAAGGAGCAAGCTGATGGCGTACCAGGCAGAAATCAGTCGGCGGAATCCTACCTGTTTTTTTGTTCCTGATCGATCAGTCTGGGTCCATGGAGGAGCAGTTTGGCGTAGCGGCGGCCTCTAAGGCGCAGGCGTTGGCCGATGCGATTAATCGCCTTTTAGATGCCTTAGTGGATCGTTGTGCGAAGGGGGAGGAGATTTTGGATCGGTATTTTATTGGGGTACTAGGCTATGGCGGCGATGTCCGATGGGCCTTAGGGGGTGCCTTACAGGGATGGGATCTGGCGCCGGTAAGCGAGATTGGCCGAAACCCTTTACGAATTGAAACCCGCGTCAAACGGGAGTATGACGGGGCAGGGGGTCTGATCGAGGCGCATGTAGATTTTCCGATTTGGTTTGAGGCTCAAGCTGCCGGCGGCACGCCCATGGGCGAAGCCCTCCGGGTGGCCCGGGATACGGTGGCAAGATTTCTATCGGAACACCCTGCCTGTTTTCCACCGATTGTGATCAACATTACCGATGGTGAAGCTACGGATGCCACGGACCGAGAGTTGGAGCAGGCTGCTAACGAGTTGCGCGGATTGAGGTCCCAGGATGGGAATGTCCTTTTATTTAACGCACATATTTCTTCTACTTCGGCCCACCCCATCCTCTTTCCCACCAGCGAACAAGGCTTACCCGACCCATATGCCAGGTTACTCTTCCGGATGTCCAGCCCCTTGCCGCCCTCTATGCTTCAGGAAGCACGGATTTAGAAGGCGAGCGGGATATCCAAATCCAGGACGGGGTGCGGGGATTTGCCTTTAACGCGGATTTAGCTCGGGTGATTCAATTTTTGGACATTGGCATTAGGATTGAAAAAACGGATCGTTAAGGAGTGCTCTGGTGATCCAAGTCTATAGCTTTTGGCTCCCCAAGGAAGGGAACCGTCCGGAAGAATACGAGGATGCCTTTGCGCTGGACGAGGTCCAACGTCGGTTTGCGATTGCCGACGGGGCTACGGAAAGTGGCTATGCTGGCCTCTGGGCCAAGTTATTAGTGGACCAGTGGGTGCGTAGGCCGCCATTTGATTTTTCGACGCAAGGCTCGAAGCTGGTTCAAAAGCACCAGAGCTGGCGACGCTGGCTTCGTTCATTGCGAGCCGAGTGGCTGGCCCAGGTCGCCCGGCCTAATTTGCCATGGTATGCCATCCACAAGATCCACCAGGGGGCTTTCGCCACCTTCTTGGGGGTCTATTAAACCGGTAAAAAATGGTATGCCCTGGCTGTCGGCGATGCGTGCCTATTTCATCTTCGGAACCAGCAACTCCTGAAGGCGTTTCCCCTGCAGGACTTCCGAGCCTTTTCTAATTCCCCCCCTCTGGTGGGTAGCCATCCAGATGGTCTTACGCATCCCCGTCTTCTTCCTATAGAGGGCTACGGCTGGTGGCAACCGAGAGATTAGCTATTTCTGATGACTGACGCCCTGGCTGCTTGGTTTCTTCAAAAAGTCCAAGAGACAATCCCCATGGAAAAGATTTTTTAGGAACCTTTGCAAAATCCTGAACATATAGTGAACTTTATGGACTTTTGATTACATAGCCGTTCAGTTCTTCTATCCGAACACCTACTATCTATTGGGTCCTGGCAATGCTCGAGCTCTATATGTTGTGTTAGAGGAAGGGCATCGAAAA
>JANXAQ010000137.1 GCA_025062105.1 Thermoguttaceae bacterium | reverse complement strand
CATAAAATCAAAGGTTCATATACTCCGTAAGATGTTCAGCATTTCGCAAAGGTCCCCCCCGATTTTCGGTGGGAAAAACATCCCAAAAAAGGGGCTGAATTCGGGTAATTGATCCAAGGTGGCAATTAGCAAGCTTGTTTTATGCGTTTTGCCAGCCTTGCTATCTGATTTGCTTCCTCGGGTGCTTAATTGTTAGCAGCCATGCTTTTCTAGTTTTTCCCTGAGCACGTCCGCTGTGAACGGCTTGACTAGATAATCGGACACTCCCGCCTGAATGGCTTGGATGACCCGCCCTTTTTCGGCTTCTGTGGTAACCATGATGATAGGAACCTTGGGGTCTTGAGCCCGGATGGCCTGGACCACTTCCAGACCGGTTTTGCCTGGCATGTTCCAATCCGTCAGCACTAGGTTGAACTCCCCTGGTTTGAACAAGGCAATGGCTTCATTGCCGTCGGCTGCTTCCACGGCTTCAGACACACCAACTGCCTGAAGAGAACGCAGAATGATTTTTCGCATGGTACTGGAATCGTCCGCCACAAGCACTTTTGTCATGCTCAGACCCTTTCCCACAAGAAGAGTAAAGAGGTTTCCGTGGTGAAACCCGCAAAAAGATACCTGGAAAAGAAACACCGACAAGCGTTTATGAAAACTTAGAATATCCTCCGGCCAAAGGCAAGTTCGGAATGCTTAGCGGGAGAAGAAGTGCCGGAAGTTTCTCCCCTAGCAATGGTGCCCCAATGCCTCTGTTCGGGAAGCCAAAACCCCTTTATCCTTCCGCCGGATTTTTCATTACTACCTTTTGCTCGGTTTGTGCCATTTTGGGCCTTCTAGCGAAAGGGGAAGTTCTAATTCCTTGTAGTTATTGGAGTTAGGAAATTCCATGAACAAAAAGAATGTTCGCCGTAACTTCCGGCGGTAAACCAAGTTAGGAAAAAAATGGCAAAACTCAAGTTACGACGAAATCTCCTTTTATGTATCCAATTTCTTAACTCCAACAGTTGCAAGCAGTTAGAACACTGCTCCACTGGAAGAAGGCCCCATATACGAAAAGTGGCCCTTAGAAGTCTATCGAGCAGAAGGGACGGATTTTATCGACAGTAGGGGAAAATAAAAAAATACAGTTCCTACCTTAGGGGGGAGGTTGATGAAAGAGTTTAGTTCCTAGTTCGGGAGAACGCATTGACTTGAATTGCAACCTATACACCTATAGGAACCAGAAGGTATCCAGAGAAAATACTTCAGGCACTTCTGCATACCTTAAAAGGATACATTTTCACATTATTTGGGCACTCCCCGTCCCTACCCCAATCCATAGGGCGGCTCGCACTGCTAGCAACCTACGGAGAGTAGGTCTTTGCATGCAGCGGGCCAATCCCTACAAAATCAACGGTTCATAACAGTTCACTTCATGTTCATGATTTTGCAGAAGTTCCATAAAACGGGCGGTTCGGGAGGTCAATGTTAGGATCTTCCAAACAGTAGGTATGTATAGTACACCAAAAGAGGGGTTTTCCGAAAGAAGGAGGATAAATATGCCTACATTAGTTCAAGAACCTGGGTTGCTTGAAGCTCGACATCGAGAAGGGGCAGGTTCCCTCCAACTGGTCAGTTTTCGCCTTGGCCCAGAGGAATATGGAATTGAAATTACCAAGGTACAAGAGATCATCCTGATGGGAGAAATCACTCGGCTACCCCAGACTCCCCCGTATATTAAAGGGCTGATCAATCTCCGCAGTACGGTGATCCCGATTGTGGATTTGCGTTTACGTTTTGGATTGCCGCCGCAGGATCCCACAGAAGAGACTCGGATTATGGTAATCAATGTCCGAGGTAAGACCATCGGCATTATTGTGGATGCGGTAAACGAAGTGCTTCGGATTTCCAAGGATCAGATTGTTCCTCCGCCGCCGACGGTCTCTGGGGTGGGGCGTGAGTATCTGAGTGGTTTGGTGAAGCTCGAAAATCGGCTCCTGATCCTATTAGATATTGAAAATTTGTTTGCAGATGAATAAAGTACCATTTGATAGCCGAAGTAGCGAGCTTTGAGGCTGTCCTAAAATTGGCAAGGGTTTTCCGACCAGTTTGAGCCTGACCGCTCCAGGCATCCAAATTCCGTAAAATAAGGGTCTTGGGCCTAGGACTGACTCCTGCTTGAAGCTGGAAAAGCGTTTCAGGATAGCCTGTTAGCTCGACTTTTGCCATTTTGGGGCTCCTGCCGAAACAGGAAAGTTCGAAAGAATTATTGGACGGAGGAAATTGTGTGAACAAAAGGAAGGTTTGTGATGATTCCCGGATTCAAAAGCAGTTAGGAGAATGGCAAAGTGGAATTTCGGATTAGAGGTAGTCGGAACCAAAGAAACAGAACTCATTTCATCGCTGGCAAGTTGAGAAAAGCAAAACCGTGTGCCCTCAACCTCCTATGTTTATGAGAAAAGTATGAAAAGGTAGGAACGTATCCGCCGACGGGAGTGTACCTGTTTTTCTTCCCTCTCTCCAGGCTTCAAGGTGAGAAAGTGGAGAGGGGAAAATGGGGAAAATAAGGAGAGGGGAAAATAAAAGGATGAGCTGACCTTTTTGCCTCCGCAGAGAGCATTGGCTTCCGGAATGCCGTACTCTTCCAGGATGGCTCGCTGTTATATACATCTTTTGGGATGGGTTTGCCATCCCGATAGGACAAAATTTACCCCAGAGAGGGAGATACCGAAGTTTTCAAAAGAGGCCAACGGTTATTTTGGAGAAATGGCTGGATGTAGGAAAGATTATTTGGGAATCAGGAAGGGTTTGGTTTGGGAAACTATTTTGCATTCTCGACTTTTACGAATTTCCAAGGTACAGCCCCTTTTGGGTATCCTATAAGACTTTGAGAATATTGGACTTAGGAAATTTGATGAACAAAGAATCCTTAAACCCTAAGTCCTTGACATAAAAGAGGTTACAAAAATGGTAAAAGTCGAATTGCACATGTTGCCTACTTTATCCATTCTGTGTGGTTCAATGAACTTACGGGATTAGCCTAAAGTGATGTCCGAGCACTTCAACTCTAACTTGGATAAGAGCACTAACTTGTATAACAGCGAGGCCACCCTGGAGAGAGGCGGTTTTTACGGTGGTTGAAATATTGCAAAAAGCAGAGGCGAGCGCCATGAAGGATAGCGCTAATCTGATTGTGCCGATTTCGGCCATTGGCAACTTGGAACAGGTAACCGATAGCCAGTTGGCTCGGTACGCGGAGCTAATTTACCATAAGACCGGCATTCGGATTTCACCGCAGAAGAAGATGCTTTTGTCGAATCGGCTGCGGCGTCGGCTACGAGAGACCGGCATAAGGGATTTTGAGGCCTATTATCAACACCTGCGAGGTCTTCCGCCGGGAGATCCGGAATGGAACGCCTTTTTGCAAGAGATCACCACGCATGAGACGTATCTATTCCGGGATGAGGCGCAGTGGCAATGGTTTCAGCGGGATTATTTACCTCAGGTGGCGGCCGAGGCACAGTCAGGCCGACGGCCTCGAAGTCTGCGGATTTGGTCGGCTGCTTGCAGCACTGGGGATGAAGTTTATACGATTGCCTGTTGCCTTGCTGGCAGTCTGCCGAACTATCAGCAGTGGAACATTATGATTTTAGGCACGGATATTGGTGCCGGAGCCATTGCGCAGGCTCAGGCCGGGGTGTTCGGGGAGCGGGCAATGCGCCTTGTGCCGGAAGAATATCGTCGGCGGTTTTTCGTGAAGGCCAAAGATGCCGCTATTTGGCAGGTAGCTCCCGTTTTGAAACAGATGGTTTCTTTTCGGCAGCACAATCTGCTAGAGCCGCTTCGGGTGCCCCCGTTTGATCTAGTGTTTTTGAAAAATGTGTTGATCTATTTCGATCTAGCTTCGAAAAAACGAGTTTTGGAGCATGTTCGTGCACTGATTAAGCCAGGCGGAATGCTCATTACCGGAGCAGCGGAGGGGGTATCGGAATTGCTGCGAGATCTGGAGCGGTTGAATCCTTGGCTGTATCGGCGGCCTGTACCAGCACGTCCAGCGGAGGTACGTCGATGAGTTCTGTGGGAAAGCCTGACCGAGATGAATTTTACGAAACTCTTCTGGGAGACTTTTTGGACGAGTCGGCCCAGTTGTTGGATCGACTGAACGAAAACCTATTGAAACTGGACGAATGGGCACAGAACTACGAAGACCAACCGGAAGCCCACTGCGATGAAGATCTGTTGAATGAGATGTTTCGTGCCGCCCATAGCCTCAAAGGCCTCTCGGCCATGTTGGGCCTGCAGGAGATCAACCAGCTGACCCATAAGGTGGAAAATGTTTTTGATGCCGCTCGCAAACAGCAGCTTCGGATCAGCCGGGATGTGGTGAGCCTAATTTTTGAGGCGGTGGATCAGTTGGCCGCCTTGATCGAAGCCTTGAAGCAACCAGATGCCCAACCGGTCGAATATGAGGCAGTATTAGAAAAAATTCATCAGCTCTTAAGGGACTGCGGAGCAGAACGTTCTCAATCGACTCAAGCGGACGCGGAACGTGCTTTGGCCCTCATCGAACAAGGATTACAATCCTTAGCCGAACCAACCACCCCCTCAGCGCCCGAGGTTAGTGCTAACCTTCAGAGGCCGGCGGATCAAAAGGTTTGTGATGTTCAAGACACAGGACTGCTCGATGTTAGAGAGCCCAACGTCCTGACAACCGACTGTTCGCCCAATCCACTCAATACCGCAAAACAGATCGCTCCATTAGCAGCTTGCCTAAAAGAAGACTCTTCGCAAGCAGAAGAGCAGATGTCTGCCGGGGGGTCGGCTGATTTGGTGGGAACGTTTGGCCAACCGACTGGGGAAACTCTTTGCCTGAGCGAGCTGCCTGATCCTCTTGCCGCTGTGGAAGACGAAGCGACTTTGCCCACAAAATATGTGGGAATCTTCATTGACGAAGCGACAGACACATTGGATCAAATGACCGAGATGTTGTTGGCTACGGAAGGCACCGGCCAAAAGGAAACTTTGGAACAGTTGATGGTTCTGGCCCACAAACTCAAAGGGGCGGCAGCTTCGATTGGGCTTGCTCGGGCGGCCAAATTAGCTCATCTGATGGAGGACCTCTTACAGGGGCTCTTGGGGGACCAGGGCGTGCTAAATCCTCGGCTTACCGACACGCTGCTACGAGCGACGGATGCTCTTCGGCAATTTGTGGAAACGCTTCGTCAGGGGCAGCCTCGCACAGAGCATTTTGGGTTGGTGGCTCGGGAACTTCTGGCCGCCCAGCAAGCCACTCCGTCTCAGCCCGCCGTTCGGCCCCCTCAGGCAGAGGTTACTGCGTTCCAGGCCGATGCAAAAATGCCTCCTTCGGCCGAGCCAAGCTGTGGGCCAGAGACTGGCCCGGATAGGAGCCCGAATTGCTTGGAGCCTCCGTTGCCTACGACTATTAGCTCTGATTGGCGGCAGAAGGTGATAAGCAACCTGCCCGAGGGCGCCCGAGCTATCCTCGGAGAAGTCTACTTAGAAAAGGATCTTCCTTTGGTAGGGCTGAAAGGGAGGCTGATTTACGAGAAACTTTGTCGGCTCGGGGAGCTGTGCCAATTTGATCCGCCGCCCGAACGCCTTGAAGAGACCGAACCGTTGGAAAAAATCTCGTTTGCTCTGCTGACCGAACAGCCGATCAGTGCGGTGGAAAACCAGTTGAGGATTGCCGGCGTGCGGGGGAAGGTTTTGGAAATTTGGCCGCCGCTGCAACATCCACCTTTTCCTAGCCCAAACAAAGCCGCCGCCTCGGGGGTTTCAACAGGTTTAACAACTCCACCGGGTTCAACAGGGTTGGTCCAAGATACACGGTCAGCTTCCAAATCCGAGGCTGTTTTCGGTTACCCACAGATCGATGCGTCTAAACAGCCAGCCAGTTCGCCTCCCGGTTCGGGCTCGGGAGAACCTTCTTCTGCCGAAACCGCTAAACCTACCGAAACACTGCGGGTGGATATAGAACGGCTAGATGAACTAATGAACCTAGCCGGCCAATTAGTGATTAATAAGGCCCGTTTCAACCGAATTAGCGAAAGTCTGAAGGGTTTGCTTTCTGGCCGAAATCCGCTCCAGATGGTCGAAAAGATTTTCACGGGCTTGGAGGTCATCAGCCAAACTAGTCAACGGCACTATCAAGACGCCCAAAAGGAACTGGAGGGGTTTCGAGCCACGGCTCGCAGAATCCAGCAGCATGTCGAAGAGCTGTCCAAAGAGTTGCAATTGCTTCCACGGGTTCGGCAGGCGATTTATGAACTGCAAGAGGCGGTTCATCAACTGGATCGGGTTACTGACGGGTTGCAACAGACGGTCATGCAGACCCGGATGGTGCCCATCGGTCCGCTGTTTACCCGGTTTAAACGGGTGGTGCGGGACATCACCCGGCTTAATGGCAAAAGTGCCCGGCTAGTGATCTTGGGTGAAAAGACCGAACTAGATAAACGGATGATCGATGAATTAGGTGATCCGCTGATCCATTTGGTGCGCAATGCGTTAGATCATGGCATTGAGCCTCCCGATGTGCGAGAATCCCTTGGCAAACCCCGCCAAGGCACAGTGACTTTGGAAGCTTACCATCGGGGCAATAGCATTGTCATTCGGGTGTCGGACGATGGCCGTGGCTTGGACGCCGACAAAATCCTTAAAAAGGCCATCGAAAAAGGGTTGGTCAACCCAGCCGATGCTGAGAAAATGACTCGGCAACAGATCTATCAACTCATCTGGCAGCCGGGACTAAGCACTGCGGAGAAAGTAACTGAGATTTCCGGTCGTGGCATGGGCATGGATATTGTGTTGGCGAAGATTTCCGAGCTGAATGGGACCATCGAGATCGATAGTACTCCGGGGGTAGGCACCACGATGACCATTAAATTGCCGCTGACCTTGGCTATCCTGCCCAGCCTGATGATTCAGATCGACGGCGATACCTTTGCTCTGCCCATCGAGGCGGTGGCAGAGATCGTCCATTTGAAAAGATCAGATTTATACACTATCCAGGGGCGATGTGTCGCCCGAGTGCGCAATGCGGTAATTTCTGTGGTGGATCTGCGGGAGCTATTTACGTGGAATCAGCCTGGTGCCAACTCCGCTAAAAACTCGCAGCAGACTACGTTGGTAATCTTAGGTGATACAGGTCGGCAGATTGGTTTAGCGGTGGATCAGGTGCTCGGTGAAGAGGACGTCGTGATTAAATCCATTGCCGAAAATTACCGAAATGTACCTGGTTTGGCGGGAGCCAGTATCTTAGGCGATGGGCGGGTCGCTTTGATCCTAGATGTTACCGCTCTGCTGGAAATGGCTTCTGGCCGACATTCGATGGCTGAGACTCCCATGGAGTTTGTGGTCCAAAGCAACTAGGAACACTCCCCCTTTCCCTATAACTTTTGCGAACCGGAGGATATTTTTTCAGCAGTTCCACCGAATGGGAAAAGTCGCCCTGTCATCGTGCGAAATTGGCCATTTAGTTAAGAAAAACTGTTCGACAAAGCAATTTTGCAAAACGGGTTAGCAACTTGGCTTTTGCCATTTTAGGTCTTGCCCTGGAAGGGGAAAGCTCTATCTTCTTGTAACTATTGGACTTAGGAAATTGGGTGAACAAAAGGAGGTTTCTTTGTAACTTCCGGAAACAAAAGGAGTTAGGAAAAATATCAAATGTTGAGTTAGCGAAAAGTTCAGCAAAATAGTTCCGCAGCATACTTCAGTCAAACAGATTATCAAAACAGTTCTGCAGACGGTTCGGCAAGAAAGTTCAGCAAACCAGAGTATCAAAACAGTTCACCAAAACGGTTCGGTAAGAAAATTCAGCAAAACAGGTTATCAAAAGAGTTCAGCGAAAAGTTCAGCAAAAAGTAGGGCAAGGCAATACTGGGAAACGGGTTATCAAAAAAATAGTTAAGCAAAACCGTTTCTCGAAATAGTTTTTCCAAACACTGCAGATTTGGCGGGAGTCCGCCTCGGCTGGAATGCTCCCATTAGAGCCCTTCTAGGGCAAAGATAAACTTTCCGCCCCCTCGGCGGAAGGATAAACATGGGGAACTAGCCTTTGTAGGTGTAGGTCATGTAGGTGTAGGTCAGGGAGTAAACGATGAGTTCAACATCAGTACAATCCGAAAGGCTAAGAATTCTTCATGAACTATTGGCTGCCGCTACGCATGAAGCGTCGGCCACGATGTCCCGATGGACCAACGGCCTTATTACGCTGAGCCTCGACGAAGTTCGAGAATTACAGCTTGAGGAAGTGATTGCCGGTTTGGATTTAGATGATCAATTACTCACCATGGTGGTACTTAGCCTGGAAGGCCCATTGAGCGGGGAAATGATTTTAACTTTCGATGAACACAATGCTCGCCAACTTGCAGCCGCTTTGCTCGACCGGCCAGTTGCCTCCGAAGGGGAATGGACTGAATTGGAAAAATCCGCTCTGACGGAAACCGGCAATATCTTGGCCTGCTCGTATATAAGTGCTTTATCCCGGCTGATCGGCGAGGATCTGATGCCGATGCCCCCCTATTTTCTTCAGGACTACGGAGCTAGTGTACTCCAGCAGGCCTTATTATCCCAGGCCATGGCCGGAGATCAAATCCTAGTTTGCCGAACCGGTTTCCATCGGCATGGCGAGGACCTGAATTGGCGAGTCTTGTTTGTTCCTAACTATGCATTGCGGGAGGCGATGGAAAAAGCCATCCGGACCTCGGAATGATCATTGCCACAAAATGGGCAAAGGGGGGTTCCTGCCAGTTTAGGTAACCTTCTGCAAAGGAATCGCTATGCACGGCCTGCCAGTCGAAGAGCAAATTCAAACTGCATCTGTGGGAATGGGGCAAATTGTCGTTGCCCGCAAACCCGCTCAACTTTCGGCCGTATTGGGCTCCTGTGTTGGAGTGGCCATTTATCACCCCCGGTTGGGTGTAGGGGGATTGGCGCATGTGGTTCTGCCCCACTCGAATGGCCCATCCGACAATCCCGCCAAGTTCGCCGACACGGCCGTGCCAGCTCTGGTTCAAGAGCTTCAAAAACAAGGGGTCCCATCGGCAGGTTTGGTGGCCAAAATCGCTGGCGGCGCTTGCATGTTCCAAATCCGTGGCCCCTTACAGATCGGAGAGGCCAATATCCAGGCCGTTCGAGAAGCTCTTGCTCAGGCCAATATTCGGCTTCTGGCCCAACATGTCGGCGGCACCGCTGGCCGACGCATCACCCTAGATTGCACCGATGGTAGTCTGCGGGTCGAAATTGCCGGCCGACATGTAGAAATCCTTTAATCCTTTAATCCTTTCACCAATGGTAAAAGGTTTCTCTATTTTTTTCCTATCATAGCTAGGCTTCGGGTTGGCATCTTCTCTCGGCGAGAACTCAGAAACTTTGAAGTCTGCCTACAGTGGGGAAAAGGAAAAAGTTCAGCCTAATGATCTAGTGATCTGGGCGAATGTTTCTTCGCGCTCTTTCGTTGCTCGAAGGTTTGGGTACGGCCGAAGGCGGCAAACAAGCAGGCGGTTTCTTATCCCCAGCCCATTGAGCAAAACTCGCCGACATCTCCCAGGCCAGGAAAGGGGAAAATTACTTCCCTGGGTGAAAATGTTCTGGGAAAAGTGGGTTCCTAGAGCTCTCAGGAGACAGCTACCGGTTCTGAGGAAGTCCGGAGTCCGAGGGCTTGGGCCAACTCGGCTGCTCGGTGGGTTTGCTCCCAGGTAAATTCCGGTTCATTGCGGCCAAAATGCCCGCCGCTGGCCGTTTTGCGGTAAATCGGACGCCGCAAATTCAGGTATTCAATGATTCCGCCGGGACTCAAGGGAAACATCTCTCGGACCAATTCTTCCAGGCGATCATCCTCCACCAAGCCGGTGCCTCTCGTATCGACCAACATGCTCACTGGCTCCGAAAGGCCAATAGCATAGGCCAATTGGACCTGGCATTCCTCGGCCAGTCCGGCTGCTACAATGTTTTTGGCGATGTGGCGAGCCATATAGGCGGCGCTGCGATCTACCTTTGTAGGGTCTTTGCCGCTGAAAGCACCTCCGCCATGAGAGATCCACCCGCCGTAGGTATCAACCATAATCTTTCGGCCGGTTACGCCGGTATCACCATGAGGCCCGCCGGTTACAAACCGACCTGTAGGATTGACATGATAGATGATCTTCCCTTCGAGCAAGGCCTTGGGCAGAACCGGTTGAACCACTTCCTCGATAATAAACTCCCGAATCTCCTTTTGTTTGACCCAGGGAGCATGTTGAGTGGAAACCACCACGGTATCCACACGGATAGGTCGGTTGCCTTCGTACTGGATGGTTACCTGGCTTTTGCTATCCGGACGCAGCCAATCGACTTTCCCCTTTTGCCGAAGTTGTGTCAGCCGCTGTAAGATCCGATGGGCCAACCAGATCGGCATCGGCATCAACTCCTTGGTCTGCCGACAGGCGTAGCCAAACATCATCCCCTGATCGCCTGCGCCCAGCGGCTTTCCTTTTGCTGTGTTTTCGTCCACACCGCGGGCAATATCCGCACTCTGGCGACGTAAACTCACCAGCACCGCACAGGTCTCGGCATTATAGCCCATCTCGTCGCTAGTATAGCCCACGTCCCGAATCACCTGCCGAACCACGTCCGGATAGTCGATCTTGGCCTTGGTAGTAATTTCACCTGCCACCAAGGCCATGCCAGTGGCCACCAACGTCTCACAAGCCACTCGACTGTACGGATCCTCTGCAATTAAAGCATCCAGAATAGCGTCAGAAATCTGATCCGCCAGTTTATCCGGATGTCCCATACTCACCGCTTCACTGGTAAACAAATATCGCCGCTGTTCCACTGGTATAACCTCCCTTGGGTCTAAATGTCCAGATTTTGTGGATCTCGGTCCCTTAGGTTCTTTGTTCGGTCGGGAGTATCATTTGGGGGGAGATCCGTCCGCCCCAAAAAAGAGGAGCGAACCTCGTGGAAGCCCAAACACCGTTTTCCCCACCGAATGAGCCAAACTGGCATTCGAGGACATCCTCCAATTTAAATCTGGTATTATAAAATCTTGAGCATTGTTGTTCAATCGAGCCATTGGATTTTTGTCGGAAGATTTCTCTGTGTATTTTCCTCTCCGAGCCAGGTTCAGAAAATGCAAGCTTCGTTGTGTTTCTAGCGGATCCCCTCTTTAGAAGGAACTTTTCTCCCCAAAACGATTTAGAACCTCTCGCTCGACGTTTGCCAATTTTTGCAACTCCTTTTATTTCACGGACTTAGGTTTTCAGGACTGTTTGTTCAGTAAATTTCCTAAGTCCAAGATTTTCAAAGGGTTAGAACATCCAACCGAGCCTGTCCCCTGGAAATTGGCAAAAGGCGAGCCAAGAGGTTGTCTGAAAAAAGGGGAAGCCATCTTCCTTTTTCACCGGCCGGGGAAGGCTCTGGGGAGCTAATATGCCCAAAGCCTGGGCTGTCGCCCATCCTGGTGGGGCAAACTACGGAGCAGCCCAGTGAGCCAAACATCTCTTTTCAGGCAGCCTCCGGCTCTGTTGCAAGGTAGTCCGCAGCCTGGGATGTTTTGCCTAGACTGGTCGGTTTTGTTTCAGTTTTGGTGGGTTTAGGCCTCCGACCAGAAACGGTTTCAACAGAGCTACCGCATCTTAGAGGCTGTTCTAAAAAGCATTTTCTATGATGAAAGGAGTTTTCCTTCCTCAATTACCCAGAGTCCCCAAAATCCCTGTTTTTAAGGAGTGCGCAGGATAGGAGCCGGTCGGCCAAAACCCATGGGAAGCCAGCCAAATGCCCATTTTAGTACAGGCTCTAACAATGACAACCCTAGACGGTTCCCAGGGCCTGCCGATCCCTTGGGTGTCGAGCAGGAAAGCTCATTTTCTCAGAGGCTCTTCGTCTTGTTGCTCTCCCTTATGTAAGGGTACAATAATAAGTTTCACACCTTTCCAAAAGGGGATCTGAGGCGGAATGGGTCTTAGTAAGTTTATCATTCGAGGCGCCCGGGAGCATAATCTGCAGAATCTCTCATTGGAATTGCCCCGGAATCGTTTGATCTGTTTTACCGGCGTCAGCGGTTCGGGCAAAAGCTCGCTAGCTTTCGACACCCTGTATGCCGAGGGCCAACGCCGGTACGTGGAAAGTCTATCCACCTACGCTCGGCAATTCCTGGGGCAAATGCCCAAACCGGATGTGGATAGCATTTCTGGTCTTTGCCCGGCGATTTCTATCTCGCAAAAAACCGGGGCTGTCAACCCCCGAAGCACCGTCGGCACGATTACCGAAATCTACGACTATCTGCGGGTGCTTTTTGCCCGAGTCGGTCAAGGCTATTGTCCCCAGTGCGGACGGCCCATCACGGCCCAGAACCGAGATAGCATTTTGGAACAGATCGCCTCTTTGCCACCGGGGACGAACCTCCTTATTTTAGCGCCTCTGGTGCGAGGCCAAAAGGGACACTATCGGGATCTTTTTGAAGACCTCCGGCGTCAAGGTTTTATTCGGGCTCGGGTCGATGGTCGAGTGGTGAGCCTGGAAGAAGAGCTGCAACTGCAAAAGAGCAGCCGACACTGGATTGAGGTGGTGATCGATCGGCTCCGATTGAGCGGCAATTTTCGACCTCGATTGGCCGAAGCCGTCGAACTCGCTCTCCGGTTGGGCGAGGGGAGTCTGATTGCTGCCGTGGAGCAGTCCAACAAACCAGGCCTGGAATCTTCCCAGTCGCATGCGAACCGAGAACTAAAAACCGGGCGGAAACGGAATACAGGCCGCAAGGGAGCCTCCCTCGGCCCCGGAAGCATGTTTGACCTTGGAAAACAGCTGCCCTCCGGGACGCAGAACTCCTTTGGCTCGGAACCCAGCGGCCAGCCATCTGCAGAGGTTACTTCCTTTGCGTTTCGGGACATTGTGTTTTCGGCTGCCTATAGTTGTACGCATTGTCAGCGAAGTTTTGAGCCGCCTAGTCCGCAGCTTTTTAGTTTCAACAGCCCCCAGGGGATGTGTCGAACCTGTGAAGGGCTAGGACAAATCTATACGTTCGATCCCGCCCTGCTAATCTCTAATCCAAGCCGATCGTTCCAGCAAGGCTGCATCGAACCGATCGGCCGCTGGCAGGAGCTAAGCCGTTGGCAACGCCATATCTATCAAGGGGTGGCCGAAACCCTAGAGCGCAAATATGGTCTAGAACCCGGCACTATCTTGGAAACCGCCTGGGAAGAACTGGATCCGAAGTTCCAACATGCCCTTTTATGGGGCACCGGCGATGAACATATTACTTTTACCTGGCGGGCCGGGCCCAGCGGCTATAAATGGGGCGGTACCTTCGAGGGCGTGATCCCGCAACTTCTGGCTCAATACAAAAGCACTTCCAGCCGAATCCATCGCCGCGCCTTGGAAAAATACATGCGGATCATGCCATGCCATCGATGCGGCGGTCAGCGGCTCAATGAGCAGGCCCGCTCAGTGCGCCTCACCTCCACGGCGGCCCGGTTTGCTGCAGCCCCCAGCAAATCGTTGCCCGAGCTGTGCGCAGTTTCCGTGGCCGAGGCCGAAGAGTTTTTAGCCCATCTGCAGCTAGACGAAATTGGCCAAAAGATTGCTGAGGAACTTCTGAAAGAAATTCGATCCCGCCTTCGCTTTTTGAGAAACGTCGGTTTGGAATATTTGACGTTGGATCGTTCTGCGCCGACGCTTGCCGGCGGCGAATTGCAGCGGATTCGCCTGGCTAGCCAAATCGGAGCCGGCCTGGTGGGGGTACTCTACATTTTGGACGAACCGTCCATCGGCCTCCATGCGCGGGACAACCGCCGTTTGTTAGACACCTTGGCCGCCCTGCGAGACCAAGGCAATACGGTCATCGTAGTCGAACACGATGAAGAGACCATCCGTTCGGCCGATTGGATCGTTGATTTCGGGCCTGGGCCAGGAGTTCGCGGTGGCCGGATCGTTGCCCAAGGCACCCTCCAGGACATTCTTCGAGAGCCAGAAAGCATTACGGGTCAGTATCTGTCTGGCCGACGGGCTATTGCGGTGCCTTCGGAGCGTCGGCCTGTGCCGGATCCAACCTGGCTGCTGCAAGCCGCCCACAGTCCTTCCCAAGCACCAGCCCCAGCGACGAGTAGCTCCACTTCTTTAACTCATCCCGGTTTAACTCAATCTGGTGTAGCTCAACCTGGTGTAGTTCAATCTGGTGTAGTTCAATCTGGTGTGGGGCAATCTGGTGTGGGGCAATCCGCTCCGGAAAAAGCCCCAAAGCCAATTTCAGTGGCTGGCACCGGAGATTCGGAACACTCCCAGGTCGTTTCCTTTGGCCAGGAACTATCTGCCAGCAAGAAGCCTCTTGGGTCAAAAGCAGTCTCCGGACGCAGCCGATCTGTTCGGGTTACCAGCCCTGTTGAAAGTGCTGGTTTTTCGGGCTGGCTGATTGTTCGAGGTGCCACGCATAACAATTTAAAAAACATTGATGTGCCGATCCCCTTGGGCCGGTTTGTGTGTGTAACCGGGGTTTCTGGATCTGGCAAAAGTTCGCTGGTAAGCGACATCCTGATCGAGGCATTGCATCGGGATCTTAACGGCGGCCAAGGCAACCCTGGCGCGTACCGGACCATCGAAGGCCTCCAATATCTGGATAAGATGATCGCCATCGATCAATCGCCCATCGGCCGAACGCCACGCTCCAATCCAGCCACCTATATTAAATTGGCCGACGACATCCGGGACCTATTCGCCCAGTTGCCTGAAGCGAAGAAGCGGGGTTTTGGACCGGGCCGGTTCAGTTTCAATGTACGAGGCGGCCGATGCGAAGCCTGCGAAGGCCATGGAGCGACCAAATTAGAAATGGATTTTCTAGCCGACCTTTGGGTGCCCTGCCCGGTGTGCGAGGGGCGTCGTTTCAACAGGGAAACCTTGCAAGTACGCTTTAAAGGTCGGTCCATTGCGGATGTGTTTGACATGGATGTCCAGGAGGCCTTAGACCTGTTTGAAAACCAACCCAAAATTCAGCATAAGCTGCAAACACTGCATGATGTGGGCCTGGATTATCTGAAACTGGGGCAGCCATCGCCTACTCTTTCAGGCGGAGAAGCACAGCGAATCAAACTGGCCAGAGAGCTCGTTCGCCCTAGTACCGGAAAAACTTTGTATATTCTTGATGAGCCCACCACCGGGCTGCACTTTGCCGACATCCAGATGCTTTTGAAAGTCCTGCATGGGTTTGTCGAAGCGGGCAATACCGTTCTGGTGGTCGAACACAATATGGAGGTGATCAAGACGGCCGATTGGATCATCGATCTGGGACCGGAAGGCGGCCAGGCCGGCGGCCGAATCGTCTGTATGGGTACGCCAGAACAAGTAGCTCAATGTCCAGATTCTTATACCGGCCAAGTGCTCCGTGGCTATTTGCCTGCCTTCCGATCACCTGCCTTTCGAGAACAAAAAGGCGACGGCCGGATCAAAATTCGGACCTCCGGATTACAAGAGTTTGAAAAACCGGTGGCAGCAGGCTTCCCAGAGCCTGGCTCTGGAACCGCCAAAGGCCGACGAAAAACCGCCGCCGGCAACGGCCAGCTCAAACAGGCTATTTTAGTTCAAGGCGCCCGGCAGAACAATCTAAAAGGCATTGATGTACTAGTACCCCATGAGCGGATTACTGTTTGCTGTGGGCCGAGCGGCTCGGGGAAAACCTCCTTGGCCATGGAAACCCTATACGCCGAAGGCCAACGTCGGTACGTCGAAAGCCTCAGCCCCTACGCACGGCAATTCGTTAGCCAAATGCCCAAGCCGAAATTCGAGCATATCGAGGGCCTGCTGCCGGCCGTAGCTATTGAACAAAAACACCTGGGCCATACGCCGCGCTCTACCGTCGGTACAGTAACCGAGATTTATGATTATCTTCGAGTATTGATGGCCCGGTTGGGGCAGCCATATTGCCCTCAATGCGATCTTCCGGTCGGAGCCCAGACGGCCGATCAGATCAGCCAGAAAATTGCCAGCCTCCCGGCAGGCAGCCGAGTGTATCTGACCGCTCCGGTTGAGCTAGAACAAGGCGAAACGTATGAACAGCTGTGGTCCCGGCTGCGTTCGGAAGGCTATGTGCGTGTGCGGATCGACGGGGTAACCTACGCGCTGGATCAAATTCCGGACTTGGAACGTCGGCGAAAGCACACGATCGAAGTGGTGATTGATCGGCTTACCATTCGGCCGGACCAGCAGAGCCGAATCGCCGGCAGCGTCGAAAATGCCCTAGCTGTCGGCAAAGGGGTGCTTCGGGTGGTGCATATGGCCGAGGGAACGCCGGAGCCGCTTTGGAAAATAGATGTACATAGTCAACATTTGGCGTGTCCCCAATGCGGCCGAAGCTTCGAACCGCTCAGCCCACATCATTTCTCGTTCAATAGCCCCATGGGCTGGTGTCCCGCATGTCAAGGCTTAGGTGTGCAGATCGGAACAGATCCGGCTGCCTTGATTCAAGATCCGAAACTCTCGCTTGCCCAAGGTGCTCTGCTAGGTTGGCCGGGGCCAAACAATCCGTTCTTTCTACCGATGATACAGGCCTTCGGCCAAGGCACCGGCATTGCTACCGACCAACCCGTCGAACTGCTAAACGCCCGTCAGCGTCGGTTGCTCCTCCAAGGCACTGGGGAGCAATGGTTTGAGGTACCGGCAGAAGCTGGGGCCGTCGGCTGGGCAAAGCGATCCCCATCGGCCATCTCCGCTCCATTGCCTACTGGTGGGGCAAGCTGGCTATTCCGCTTCCAATACAAGGGTTTGGCCCGAGCTTTGGAAGAAGCGACTCGCATCGCTCCGACGTTCCGAAGCCAATTAGAACATCTAGTCGCTGAGGTAGAATGCTCTGTTTGCGCTGGCAGTCGGCTTCGAGATGATGCTGCCGCAGTACGCCTACAGGGCCGAACCATCGACGAAATCTGCCGATTGCCTCTGGGCCGACTCCTGGAGGAAATCCAACAGTGGCGTCTGACGGAACGAGAACAAAAAATAGCTGGTCAACTCTTGGAAGAAATCCGCAGCCGGTTGGAGTTTCTGGTGGATGTCGGTTTAGAGTATCTGAATTTGGCTCGGCCGGCCGCCGAGCTTTCCGGCGGAGAAGCACAGCGCATCCGCCTGGCGGGCCAATTGGGCCGAGCACTATGTGGTATCCTTTATGTTTTGGATGAGCCGACCATCGGACTGCATCCCCGGGACAACCATCGACTCCTCCGTGCCCTCAGCAAACTGCGAGACCTCGGTAATACGCTGGTAGTAGTCGAACACGATCGGGAAGTGATCCGACAAGCCGATCTCTTGTTGGATTTTGGTCCTGGGGCTGGGCAATACGGCGGGCAAATCGTGGCACAAGGACCGCCTGCGCTGGTGGCCCGACGCCGCAGCTCAGTAACCGGCCCCTACTTGTCCGGCCGAAAATCCATTCCCATTCCCCTCAACCGTCGTATGCCTCACCAATGGAGCGATGGCCCCATGGATGGTTCAGCCACTCTGTTGGATCAAACGAAGAGTTCTAACGCTCCCTGGACACAAAAGGAAGCTACGTTGAACCAAAAAGAAGCTACGTCCAAGCAAAAGGAAGCTACGTCCGCTCCAACAGGTGCCGCTAGCAGGAAGTTGGCCCGCCGGCAACTCCATTTGTCGAAGTCTGCCGATGAAAAAGCCGGCCAACGCGAAAACAGCGGGGCACCGATCGGTTGGCTAGAGATTATTGGCGCTAGGCATCACAATCTGAAAAATATTACTGTTCGGATTCCAGTGGGTACGTTGACGGTGGTAACTGGCCCAAGCGGCAGCGGCAAAAGCTCCCTAGTCGAAGAGATTCTCTACCGGGCCTTGGCCCGCCAGCTGCATCATGCCAATACCTCGCCCGGCGCCCATGAGGCGATCCGAGGTATGGAACATATTAATAAGGTCATCTGGGTCGATCAACAGCCCATCGGCCAAACCCCGGCCTCCAACCCAGCCACCTTTACCGGTTTGTTCGATCTGATTCGGGAACTGTTTGCCCAACTACCGGAGGCTAAACTGCGAGGATACACCCCCCGGCGATTTAGCTTCAATGTGCCAGGTGGCCGGTGCGAGAAGTGCGAAGGAATGGGCCAGATCAAGGTAGAAATGCATTTTCTGCCAGATGTCTGGGTAACATGTGATCAGTGCCAAGGCCGCCGCTTCAACGCCGAAACTCTGGCCGTCCGCTACCACGGCAAATCCATCGCCGATGTGCTGGAGATGTCCTGTGGCCAAGCATACAAACTGTTTGAAAACCTGCCAAAAATCCGGCGGATTCTCCAGACGTTGTGCGATGTGGGTTTGGAGTATTTGGCCTTAGGGCAGCCGGCCAATACGCTTTCCGGAGGCGAATCGCAGCGGGTGAAACTGGCCGCCGAATTGGCCCGGCCCGAAACCGGCCGCACCCTCTACCTGCTCGACGAGCCGACCACTGGACTGCATTTCGAGGATATCAAAAAGCTGCTGAACGTTTTGCAGCGGCTGGTGGATCTGGGCAATACCGTTGTGGTCATCGAGCATAACCTGGATGTGATCAAATGTGCCGATTGGATCATCGACCTAGGCCCAGAAGCCGGCGAGGAAGGCGGCTGGGTGGTCGTCGCCGGTACTCCGGAAGATCTAGCCGCCTACGCCCAAAAGCATCGGGTTCTCAGCGGCCAAACCAACCAAACGGAGCGTGGCCCCGGCAAGGCCGCTAAGGTGGATAGCAACGGCACCGAAATGCGCCGGTCCTATACCGCAGAATACCTGGAACCAGTCTTAAGGGCCGGTCCGTACGAAATTCGGCCTGTGTACGTTCCCAACGCTCAGCCGGAAACTCGCCCCCAAGATAAGGATCCAGAAGACCTTGGCCGCCATGTGCGAATGCCTTGGGAAGTGGACGGACGGCGCTGGCACTGCCAGGATCGGGTGGCCCACAATGGACTGCCTTGCCAATGGGACGGCCGAATCCTGAGCGCCGTCGTTGATTATATCGAAAAGTCCCGGCTTTTCAGCCCTACGAATTGGAACTCCCGCAGCGTAGTGGAAATTTGTGGCCGTCGCAAAAGCGATGGCTGGTTCTTCCATGCCCTTACCGCAGATCAGTGGCTTTTAAAGATGAAATTTCGCACCGCTCAACGGACCTTCCAACGGGAAGAGCTCATTGCGCAATTGGACCTGAAACCGCTGAACGAAATGCCAGAACTGCCCATCTACGGTACCGAACCTAGGGTGCAATGTAAAAATCTGACAGGCCCTTGGCAGGAGGTAGAACTCCAGGTACATAGCTGGAAGGAGATCGACCGGCCAGAGTTTTGGCAGTTTTTGGATCGGGCCATGGAGGGGTTTCGGCGGGTAACAGAACGCCTTGAGCAAAATCCGAAGCAGCTTCTGCCTTGGAAGGCTTTGGGCCGAGCTTGGCATCTAGCTCGACGAGGCTTCGGCCGAGCTGTAGCTGTCCAGTGGGAACCAGCCTTGCTGGAGAAGATTTTGAACCTTTTGGCCCAAGCCGCCCCAGAGGCTCAATTCGATTGGGCTCATAAACAGTCAGTACCTGTGTATGTGCCGGGCCGAAAGTCCCCTTGGGCAGTACTACTTACAAAAAAACCCGAAGCAGTGTATCTGGAATTGATCGGGCCTCCGGGTCGATTTACCCTTGGTCAGGCTGCTTCCTTGGCTTCTAGTGCCCAAATGCAGGCCGGTCGGCCCGACGGCGACCATCTCCGCTTGGCCTTCTGTAGCTTGGCAGATCTAGACTCCGAAGCCCTCTTCCGGTTCTTGCAAGAACATTATCAAGCGGTGAAAGCCACCTAACGGCTTCTATATACCCGGCTTTTGCCATTTTCGGTCCGCCTGGAGGAAGGATGCTCTAAATGCCTAAAATTGTTAGGGTTAGGAAATCATGGCGAGAAAATAGATACCGCCCTAAAAAGCAAAAGCAGTTCGACCTTCTAACAAAGGTACCTCTCCATAATTCAAAGGGGATATTTTTATACCATTTTGGCACTCAGCCCCTCTAAGCCAATATATAGGATTGCTAGCATTCTTAGTACCTCATAGATAGGAGGTATTCGGTTAGGGAACTGAACAGCTATAGTATCGAATGTTCATAAAGTTCATGACATATTCAGAATTGTGCAGAGGTTCCCGAAATTACTCTTTCGGTGAGAGACTATTGATTCAGCCTAGTAGCTTGTCCATTCCTACAAGACTATTTCCGACTTCTAAACACTAGCTGAATGCTTTTCCAAAAATGGCTCCTGATAACCTATGCCTTCCCACAAGTAGGCTTCTATGGATCCCAAAGGGCCTGACTGGCAGCCTGCAGAAGCCAAGCCGGTCTCAGTACCAGTTAACCTCCATAAAGAGGAACTTTTCAGAAAATACATGCACCCGAATGGTTTTTTCAGCAGAATGGTTGATCTACCAGAGAGATTAGAGGGGCTTGGCAGGATGGAAGGAAGACTTTGAAGGTCCTTTGGGAGGAGTTTCCGTTAATCTACAAAAATCAGGTCATATAGGCAAAATATTTTATATGCCGTCAATTTACGTTTTGGAAATATATGCAAAATAGACAATTTCCAAAATCGGAGGAAAATACCTGAGACGAGAAAGCACTTGCACCTCTTATTCTACCTCAAATGGAAAAATTGCCGACAACTCAAAAGAAACCCCTCCATGGCGAATGGCCCAGGAAAAGTGTTTTTCCATCTTGGAGGGGGTAGTGAGTACCTATAAAGAGAAATCCTTCTGGGCGTAACTGGCCTGTCCTCCTGCTTTGCAGACCAGAATAATCCATCGAAGACTGTTGTGCCGATAGATCCGTCCGTGTTCTTTCGCAGTAGCGGTCAACGAGATGATCGACGGCGATTATTGCTATGTGAGCCGACTGCCTCGGCCCAAGGGGGAAGTGCGCGCAAACGGTGCCGTCGGAAACGGGCTCAGCCAATCTCCCCCCACTATGGGGATGCTTCCTTTCTGGAGCGGATTCCCAGGCTTACCGATTTGATCCCCCGTTCGCTCTGGCCGTACGGGTTAGCTTTGGTGGTGGGACTAGGCATTATTGGCGGGTTGGAATGGCTTTATGCGGGTCTGATGCCCCAATTGGCCCGCTGGATCTCTCCGGGGGCAGTCGCCACCTTTGATCTGGCTGCTGAAGGGTCTTTGGCTGTTTGGTTCTCTTCAACTACCCTGCTTTTAGCCGCTGTGGTTTCGGGGATTGTCTATTCGGTCCGACGGTATCGCCGCGATGATTACCAGGGCCGATATCGGATTTGGTTATGGGCGGCCGGCTGTTGGTTGCTGATGAGTGTGGATGAAACGGCCGGACTGCACGAAGGTTTCAAAGAGATGATGGTTCTGGTGACCGGTCAGCCTCTAGGAGGAGATGGCTCGTTGTGGTGGGCCGCAGCATACTTTTTCCTCCTGGCTGGGGTGGGTGTGCGTTTGCTGGTCGATATGCGGGAATGCCCACTTTCCTGCAGCCTGTTTGTTGCTACTGGTTTGAGTTATGTCATTGCAGTGGCGGTGCAGTTGGAATGGTTGTTTCCCGCTGCAGGTACTCAGGGCATTATGATTGAAGAAGGAGCGGAAATGCTGGGCGATTGGCTGCTACTAATGGCCATGGCCCTTCAGGCACGACATGTGATCCTGGATGCCGAAGGCCGACTAGTACCACCGGGCCAGGCTGACTCTACCAGCCTTGCAGGGCAATCGGGATCAGCAGGCTTGGTGGGTGAGCAGCCCGGCGGTTCAGCTATTGCCAGCGGGGCTGCTAGCACGTCGAGCTTAGCTGACTATTCGCCTCAGGGCAATTTACTGGCAGCCGGGCAGACTGGGGCTGCATTGGCTAGTACCGGCACCCCTCCAACAGTAGCTCCAGCGACCCTCTCCGGCAGTGTACCATCGTGGACTGCGGGTGGCTCGGTGGCCAGTTCTGTAGGGTCTGCTGCTAGCGGAACTGGTTTGGCTTCTTCTTCCGTCTCGAGTGCCTCTTCCCCGCAAACCAGCAGTACCCAGAGCGGTTCTACCATCACCTCCCCTTGGACTGGCGTACGGCGATTGACCGAGGCAGAAAAGAAAGCTCTCCGCCGCAAACTAGAAAAGCTCCGCAAACAGCGGGAAAACCAAGGTCAAAACTCGTAAAAAGGAAGGATGGAATTTCAGAGAGGGCAAGAAGCTAGCTTGTGTCATTTCTAGGAGGCGCCGACCAGGCAATGTCCTTAGCTCGACTTTTGCCATTTTCCCTAACTTGTTTGGAAATCTGGATTTAGGGCGAACCTTCCTTTTGTTTACCCAATTTGCTACCTCTAACAATTCCAAAGAGACACATACCTTTCCCAATTTCGGCACAGGGCCAAAATTGGCAAAAGTCGAGCTTAGAGGCTCTTCATTGTTCTGCTACTCTCCCCCGGCCTGAGGAGGGTATGATGTGTGGGCAAGGGGACGTTCCCCTGGCGTCTTTGCCACCGCAGCCAGTCTCGCCTTCGGCTCAGTCGCCTCTGCCACCCTAGGACTGCGACTGGTTTCTTCATACGGCTGAAATGTTACTATAGAAGAAGCGATGGCGGCTGGTGGAGAGTTTGCCGGAATCCAACTGCCAGCCTACAGAAATAGAACTAGTGTTTGTGGAGCATTTTGCCGCCCGATCTCCAGAAGTCCCAAGGTTACCTAAAGGAGAGCGGTTTCATGCCGGAGCGATGGATTGATTTTCGTAGTGATACGGTAACCAAGCCGACACCGGGCATGCGCCGGGCCATGGCCGAGGCCGAAGTAGGCGATGATGTGTTCGGCGAAGACCCGACCGTCAACCGGCTGCAAGAGCGTGTGGCCGAACTGTTGGGTAAAGAGTCTGCCATTTTCGTCCCTTCGGGGACAATGGCGAACCTGGTGGCTATCCGTACCCATTGCCGACCAGGCGACGAAATGATCTGTGAGGCCCACTGCCATCTACTGCATTATGAGCAGGCTGGATATGCGCAGATTGCCGGGGTAGCAGCCCGACCAGTGGAAGGCCGATACGGAGTTATGAGACTCGAACAACTCGAAAGGCTGGTCCGACCGGCCAACGCTCATTTCCCACAAACCCGGCTGATTACCCTAGAAAATACTCATAACCGTGGCGGCGGTACGATCCAACCGTACCCGCTCATTGAATCCATTTGCCAATGGGCCGCTCAGCACGGCCTGCGCCGCCATCTGGACGGCGCCAGGCTGTGGAATGCTGCCGTAGCCACCGGTATTCCCCCAGCCGAATGGGCTAAACATTTCGATACAGTTTCTGTCTGCTTCAGTAAAGGACTCGGAGCTCCGGTCGGTAGCGCCTTGGTGGGGCCAAAAGAGCTCATCCAGCAGGCCCATCGGCATCGCAAAGTCTTGGGCGGGGGTATGCGCCAGGCCGGCATCCTTGCCGCTGCCGCCCTCTACGCCTTAGACCACCACATCCCACGCCTGGCCGAAGACCATGCCAACGCCCAACGTCTGGCCGAAGCACTTGCTCGCTTCGATCTGGTGGAACTGGACCCGCCCCGACCAGAAACCAACATGGTCTTTTTCCGCATTTCGCCCCGCTGGGGAACACCTGGGCAACTGACCGAAGCCCTTCGTCAACAGGGCATCCTGGTTCTCCCGACCCCCGAAGGTAAAATCCGTATGGTCACCCACCTGGATGTCTGCGGCGCCGATGTGGACCGCTTTGTTCACGTCATGGAAAAAATTTTGTCGGCAAACAGGAGCACCAAGATTTAACTTAAACCCGCTTTTATCTCCACTTGCTATCTTGTGCCTCATTCTGCAAGCGAAAGGCTGTAACTTTTTTACTATGGGAGAGGAAGTCGAACGCCCAAAAAGAGGTTTCCAGGGATTGGAAGTAAAAACAGTTAGGAAAAATAACAAACGTCAATCTAAGCTCGAAAGATAAAATATACCGCTCCCACCAAACACAACCCAGCCCACAGATAATCCAATTTCAAGGGCTGCTGCATATAAAAGAGCGAAAACGGCACAAAAACCGACAGCGTGATCACCTCCTGCATAATCTTCAGTTGGGCTACGGTCAACTGCGTGTAGCCAATCCGGTTGGCAGGCACTTGAAGCAAGTATTCAAACAACGCAATGCTCCAACTAGCCAAGGCAGCAATATACCACTTGGCATGTTGGAGATTCTTCAAATGTCCATACCAAGCAAACGTCATAAAAATATTAGAAAGAATCAATAAAAAAGCAGTTCTTACAACAACAGGCAGCGCATCCATAAGTCTAGAAACACCCGGATAACCTTTTCGCTGAAATGAATGGAAGTTTTCTGGAACCGCCTTCCACAGCGTCCCTCTGGGATGGGAACGAACCATCCCCAAAATAACCCCAAAGAATGACCTAGTAGGAAGTATTTCCTGTCGAAAGGGGCCAATGCTCCCTCGGCCGAAATCTCTCCGGATAGTCAATCCGCTAACAAGTGTGATCTTGTTCTATATACCCATACCCCAGGGCTATGGGAAAAAGGCATTTCCACCAGAAAAACAGTTTTCTTTGTTGAAAGCCCAAGAAACCTCTTTCCTCCTATTTTCCCGAACCGTCGAGGGGAGGAGAGATCAACACAAAAACCCTCGGGAAAACTCGGAAGTCCATTTTCCCGACAGCCTCGTTGCGCGGAGGGGAGAGGCCGGTGTTGTCAGCCTACTGAAATCTTCCCAGGTTGGAAACTGCTTTTCTGGATCCCCCCTTAACTCGACTTTCGCCACTTTTTATAACTTCTTTTATTTCAAAGAGTTATGTCTTTAGTTTTCTTCTTTGCGGGAGTCTCCTCATAGAGGAACCTCTTCAAAATAATGACCCCCACACCTACTACATATAGGGCAGTAGTAAGACTAGCAGCCCTATATATTGGGGAGAGATAACAGGAGAGCAAAATGGTATAAAAATATTACCCCTGAATGATGGAGCTTCCTCCAATATTTCAAGGGGTAGGACCTCCAAATGGGGCTGCCGTTTGGAAAATACCAAAAACCCCTCTCCGCAATCAGTCGGAGGCCATATTGGTTGGAAAATTATCGACAAAAACTCTCCTGTTTACGTAATCAATCTCACCAGAAGGAAATACTAAACCAGGTCAACCATGTGGGGGCAAAACTAGGCTCACAAAGTCTTCAAAAGAAGAAAAGCTTACGGAAAGTAGACTTCTTAGAGCGTGTCTGAAAAGGCCTCGAGAGGCGGGGAAAGCTGCGGTATTTAAGGCGTCCAGGTAATCTTGGAAACGGATTGTACCACCAAAGTAAGCGGATTTTATCCCCCAGGCAAAGCACTGCTCCAATGAAACGGGTTTATCCATCCGATCGGACGGATTCTCAATGGTAGCCGATCGCCTGGTTGATTCCTCCGGCTCGACCGCGGGCATGGTATTTTCGCATCTTCCCGGACACGCAATAGGTGGGGGTGATCCGGCTGGTGAGATCCCAACATCTTGTAGAAAAAAAGAGAAAACCGGTGATGTAGATACCAGATGTAGATACCAATGGACGGGGGAGGGCAGCGTCAAGTTGACATGCGGGCAGTGCTCAACGGCATGTTTTACATTGTCTGGTCTGGTTGTCCGTGGCGGATCCTGCCGAAGGACTATCCGCCCTGACAAACGGTCTATTATTGAGGGAAACTCTGCAGAATTCCTGAACATCCAGTGAACTTTATGAACTTTTGATACTTTAGTCATTCCGTT
>JANXAQ010000116.1 GCA_025062105.1 Thermoguttaceae bacterium | reverse complement strand
GAGGTCTTTGGTTTCAGAAAATGGTTTGCCTATATTTTCTATTTGATCCATTCTGTGTTGTTCAACGAGTTTTCCTATTTTGCCTAAAGTGATGTCCGAGCGTGTGAACTCTAACTTGTGTATAACAGCGAGCCCCCGTCGGGGGTCCAAAAGGAAAAGGTCAGCTAAGGATTCTGCTTCCCAAACCACCAAAGGTAAGCTTTTCAACCAGGCCAAAGTAGACAAAAGTTTCCTTTTTCGAAGGTCTAGGAGAACCTCTGCAAAACGCTGAACATAGAGTGTACACTGGCTTTTGGGCCCTTTTTCAGTAGAGATGGGGCCGCCCTTATTCTCCGGGCTACTCTAGGTACGTTGCTTCCAATGTTAGCCACGCTAAGAATGGGCTTAGAGGCGTAACAACCAAACGGTGTAAAAATATCTCTTTTGGATGATGCAGAGGTTACTTTGGGTTTTCTAGCCGGTGGTTGTGCCAGCCGAAGATTTACTGTCTATTGTCCAGTGCCTGCTAGCAATGCTAACACTCAAGATGTTAGGTCAGAGGAAGGACCTATGGAACCTCTGCTATCATTCGGCTCCCCCTACGAGAGCACTAATATATTAGGTTACTGTCACTGCTGTCTCTACATCAAAATTAGTATTCGTAGATGTTTAAATGATAGTAGTTAAAGCCTAAGGAATCAAAAGTTCATATAGTTCACTTTATGTTCAGGCCTTTGCAGAGGTTCCTATTAAAATAGTACAAAAACAGGCTCCTTTTCATTATGAAGAAATTACCCGTAAGATTCCTAGTTAGATTTAAAAACAAACATCCATTTTGTCCGGAGCCTTTCCTCATGCTCAAGCCAAGATTCATCAGCATCTCGCTCCGGAATTAGCCCTCAAAGGGCGCTGCAAACGTAGCTGGGTAAGTAGCTGGGTAAGCAGGTTCCCAACCCTCTAGGCGAACGGAATGCGATTTTGGCGGGCGCGGCGTTCGGCGCGGAGTCGGGCGCGACGTTTGATGACACTTGGCTTTTCATAATACTCCCGCCGGCGCATTTCCCGTTTGATCCCACTCCGTTCGACTAGCTTGCGGAACCGACGCACTGCCTCTTGAATCGATTCGTTTTGACGCAAAATAAGCTTTACCACTCAGACCTCCTTCTTGTAAAAGCCTTCTGAAACACCCTTGCTTCAGGCAACCCGCTTGCCTGAGCAAAAACCCTCTCCAAAACTAACATTTTAAATCGGTTGGAAGCCTTTTGTCTATCCATCCCGGAAGGAAAAAGGGAAGGTGGAGAATCGTTTGGGATGAGATTTTGAAGATAAATTGGTTTGCAGTGGAGACTTTTGGGTCAATAATATAGGAAATTTGCACAAAATAGACAAAATAGATACCGTTGGAAAGCGGCTTTTTGACCCTCTCCACCCAAAAGGGTGTTTACTTTCAAAGGGAGTAAAAGCCGTTCGGCTTGCCTTTTAGGGGGTTAAACTTCAAGCAGGCAGGTACCTATGGATTTGTAAAAATAGACAATCTACACAATATAGAAAAAATAGAAAACTAAAAGCAAGCATGATATCATCGGCTACCTCTTCCCTCGGCTGAAAAACGCTCAGCCGCTTAAGGATCATGATCCGGAATGGAAGTTGTTTGTTCCACAGGGGTTAATTGGTCCAAAACGGCATTGAAGTTGCGACGGGTTCGGGTCTTCCAGTGGCCTTGGTGCCAGGCAGCCGAGACGATCAACGGCACAGCTAAGGTAGCCTCGGCATAGACCATTTGCTCAAAACTGCTATCGACTTTGCCCCAACTGCTGGCTTCGACCAGGGTACTGCCGGAGAGGCCGCCGTCCCGCACATCGGCTACGGTAATTTGGATGGCGTATTTGTGCATGGGAGTGGGCACTCCGAGCACATCGGCAGCTACGACCACATCCTGAGCGAAGTTTTTCGGCACTCCGCCGCCGATCATAAAGAGCCCGGTCTCTTTGCAAAGGATTTTAATCTGGGTGAGCTCATCGAAATCTTTGGCCGAGTCGATCGCCACGGTCGGTTCGCCTCGCCGGGCTGCGCGATGCATGACCAGACCGAAACCGGCCGAGCAATCACTAAAGGCCGGGCAAAATAGCGGCACCCCCTGCCGATACGCCTCCAGGACAATGCTTTCCTGGCACTGGGCGCCGCCCTGGGCCAAATACTGGCCCATCGCCACCAAAAACTCCCGAGAAGAATACGCTTTGGGAGGCAGTGAGTCAGCAATCTGTCGGACCGTCTGGTCGCAAATCCGAAGCTCATCCTCGTCGATCAGCGTGTCGTAAATCCGGTCGATGTGAAGCTCTCGAAGTCGATCGTCATAGACACCCGTTTTGAGGATCCGGTCCGCCTGATAGTGTCGGAATCCTAAGGCTTCAAAGAAGTCCTGATCCACCAAATTCGCTCCGGTCGCCACCACCACATCCACCATATTCGAGCGGATCATTTCCACAAAGACCTTTTTCAGCCCGGCGCTAATGAGCGAACCGGCCAAGCACAGGATGATGCCGCAGTCCGGATCGGCCAACATCCGATTATAGATTTCAGTAGCCCGGGCCAAGTCTCGGGCAGAATAGGCCGTTTGACCCATCGCAGCGACCAAAGGCCGAGCGTCGAACTGGGTAATGTCAATATGTTCTACTGGTCGGCTCAGATACTGTTTTTTTTCTTCTACGTTCATCCGAATAACTCCTCAGCGGAAAACACGCAGTTATTGCTTACCGGAACCTAAAGGCACCGAACCAGTTAGTCCCTTTACCGGATTCAACATACCGGTTATTTGCTGATGGCTCAAGAGGAGAGGGTGCCCGTTTGGGATGGTAGCACCAGAAGCGGGGTGGATAGGTAACCGGGCGGGTAACTTAGTGGCGCCCCTCTGAGCGCCGGCTTTTTCGGAAGCCTCAGGAAACTGGTGCAAGCCGAGCCAGCGTTTCCCGGGGGTCCATATGCAGCCGACGCATCAGTTCTGCCAGGAAAACTCGGTTGTCAGAGCGGATGTAGTCGATCGAGCCGCCCATCCGATAAAAACTTTTGCAGAATCGCAGATAATAGGCGGGGTTGGTGGGGGGAGGTTCGCCCTGTCGCCAATCCCAGCCGCCACCGTCTTGGAGATCGACAATGACCAGGCTGTGGGTTCGTAGTAAAGGCTTCCCATGGGCTGCCCGAAGGTTATTGACCAGGCTAAATGCCTTCTCAAAGACCTGAGGGCTCATGATCGCTGAGCCGACCGAGATATATACTCCATCATCTAGCCGATCTACCGAGGCGGCAAAGATGCGGACATCGGTGGCAGCAGCCCGGCCGATTGCCCCGCCATGAAAAAGTGGATGGTTGGTGATAATATCATAGCCGATGCCTGGATGGACCGTTAGCGGGACCCGATGCTGGAAAGCTACCGCCGGAACCGAACATGATTTCCACGGATGCCGGACGGTAAGCTGACCGGGTGGGAGGCAATCCTTCTGGAGGATATATAGAAGATCAGATTTAGCAGCAGCTAGGGGATGGGCGGGATCGGCTCGGATCGCTTCCTGAAGCTCGTCGGCTGATGGGAGCCGGAGTCCGTCTTTGGCAATCAACCGGCCGACCGATTCGCCCATACCCAGGCCTTCGGCTGCCCCGACCAGCACAGCCAAGTTGAGCCAGCGCCCAGTTTCCTCCCATGTGCCGAATGTGCCGGCCGGTGCATTTTCCCGCACTGATTCGCCTGAGGCGGCCTGGTAGGCAAACTCCCAATCATGAATGATTCCTGCCCCTTGGGTCGCTAAATGCGTGATCCAGCCTGCTTCGATCAAGCAGTTAAGCATCGGCCCGCAGCCGTTTTTAATCAAATGGGCCCCGTAGGTGAGCATAACGGCTGCGCCTTTTTGTCGGGCCTGCTGGATCCGGTCGGCCAGCTGCTGGATCTGCTCAGCTACTTTCGGATCCTCCGGCGGCGGGGCCGACACGGCCTTTGTTACCTCTTCCTCCAGCCGAAGCAGATTCCGCCGCTCCGAAAGGGGAAACACTCGTATTCGGCTTGCATCCAGAGCATCGTAGGGCATAGCGGCTTTTCCTAGTGTTTGGCTCTGTTGAAAGGTTGTCCGTATCCTGATGGGGAGGTTTTGCCCATGCTGGTCGGTTTTGCTCCAGTTTTGGTGGATATATAGGGCTCCGACCGGAAACGGTTTCCACAGAACCCTAGTGTTTCGGAACCGAAGGACCTTCTATCGGTCGGGAAAAACCAACCACTTCTGAAGCGTCCAAGTCCAGATATTTTAACCTCAAAGAGCGCACCAATCGCTATGCAAACCCACATAGTTTATGGAAAATGGCTTTTCGGGATTGCATATTCTAGCAGTTCAGGCAGAATGAAAGGATAGCCTAGAGCGAGCACACTTCCTTCTCCCTGCGGAAACGGAAGGGACTATGGAACGTCGATTTATTCTCTTTTTAGTGCTTTCATTTTGTATTTTGGTGGGGTACCAGTATCTGATGGTGTTATTGTTTCCGCCGGCCCCGAAAAAGCCAAAGGTTCTCCAAGAGCCTGTAGTGGTAGGCGATCGCCAAAAAGAAGCTGCTCCTCCTCAGGAAGCAGAACTGGAGGAAGGAAAACAGAAGTCCTCCCAACCAAAAGGGGAGAAACATACTCCTAAAGAAGCGAAATTGCCTCCTCCCAAGAGTCAGCCGGACCAAAAACCGGAAAAGCTTTCCCCAAAACCGGAGGAGAAGGAAGATTTTCCCCCAGAACGGGGGGTTACATTGGGTTCTGCCGATCCATCTAGCCCCTATCGGATGTTGGTAACCCTTACCAATCGGGGGGCAGCGGTGGTTTCAGTGGAACTGAATAGCCCACGGTACCAGGACCTGACCGACCCCAGCGGAATGTTTTATGATCGGAGTGGGTATTTAGGTCGGGTTTGGCTAGATGAGAACCAGGCGGAAGAGGGCTGCCGTGTAGATGTGGTTGGGCCTGGTACCCCTGCAGAGAGAGCTGGACTCCGAGTAGGAGACATCATTCAAACCCTTGACGATACCCCAATCAGGGGACCAAAAGGCCTCCGGGAGGTATTGGCAAAAACCCGGCCGGGACAGACCATCCGGCTCAATGTGCTCCGGGAAGGCAAACCTCTGGAGTTGGAAGCCAGACTGGGCCCTCGACCCTTAGCAGTCATTCGCCCTGAAGGGGTGGATCCGCTTTCGTTTTTGCTCACCTTAGCTCAGGTGGATGAGGCCAAACTGAATTGTGGCCCGCCAAATCGGGAGGATGTGGTAGGCCGACCCCCGGCTGATCTGGATAAGGAACTCCCGGGAGTTCGATTGCGATATTCCACCTGGGAGATTGTGCGTCACAGTCCGACCGAAGCGGTCTTCCGTCGCCGGTTACTCCGCTGGAATCTGGAGGTGGTGAAAACCTACCGGTTGGCCGAGCTGCCGCCGGAGGATGCAGACGACCCTTCGGCCAAAGCATATCATCTCCAACTGGCTATTGAGCTTCGGAACTCGGATAGCCAGACACACCAGGTAGCCTATCAATTGGATGGGCCGAATGGGCTGCCGATTGAAGGATGGTGGTATGCGGCCAAGGTGAGCCGCTCTTGGGGAGCGGTAGGGGTTCGGGATGTGGCTGTGTCGTTTGGCAGCGGCGCTGGTGGCCTGATCAGTTGTCAGAAGATTGCTGATCATGCGGTGGATGCCTTGCCGTGGCGGGGCCAGCCGATCCGGTACATCGGAGTAGATGCCCAGTATTTTTCGGTGGTTCTTTTGCCGCACCAACAGCCCGAAGAAGATTGGTTTTCTGAGTCTTGGCCCATGTTGGTTGGGCCTGTACATCCGGAGCATAAGCAACTGGGCAATGTAAGTTTCCGGCTGGTGGGGGCGGTGCATGAATTGAAACCGGGCCAGTCCCTGCGGCAGGAGTTTACCGTATTTGTTGGGCCGAAGCAGACGGCACTATTGGCCCATTATGGACTGAGCGAATTGGTTTATTATGGGTGGTATGGATGGGTGGCCAAGCCGCTGGCTGGACTATTACATCTATTTTACCGACTAGTGGGCAATTACGGGATTGCGATCGTGCTGCTGACGGTAGTAGTTCGGCTGGCCATGTTTCCCTTAAGCAAAAAGCAAACGCTCAATGTACTGAAGATGCAACAGATCCAGCCGGAACTGAAGAAAATCTATGAAAAATACAAAAATGACCTACAGGCTCGAACCCGGGCGCAGCAGGAACTGTTCCGTAAACATAATTATAACCCAATGAGTGGCTGCCTCATCCTACTGCTGCAACTGCCGATCTTTGTGGCTTTATATCGAGCGTTGATGGTGGATGTGGAATTGCGGCAGGCACCGCTATTTTCGGAGGCAATCCGATGGTGCTCGAATCTCTCGGCGCCGGATATGTTTTTGGACTGGAGCTGGCTGATGCCGGAGTTTGTTAGTCGCGGCCAAGGTTTTTTTGGCCTGGGACCGTATTTGAACCTGTTGCCGATTCTGACGATCGCTTTGTTTTTATGGCAGCAGAAGAAGATGATGCCGCCGCCAGCCGATGAACAGGCTGCTATGCAGCAGAAAGTGATGACCTGGATGCTCATCTTTATGGGGCTATTGTTTTATAAGGTGGCTAGCGGCCTGTGTTTGTATTTCATTGCCTCTACGCTTTGGGGCATGGCCGAGCGGCGGTTTTTGCCCAAAACATTACCGGACCAGGAACCTTCTGCCCAAGCGAGACAACGGATGGGATTCTGGCAAAAATTACAAAAGCTCTGGAGTCCCGACGGTACGGAACTTCGAAGCTTTAAAAAGAAAAAAACCACCGACCGAAAATAAAATTCCTACCCGGCAATAGCCGACTCCCAAAATCCGCCCCGTCCCTCCTGCAAGCCGGTTTGTCCGAACCTGCTGTCGCAGTAGGTCCCTCCAGGTTCACTTAGGTTCCCAAGCTCGTTTTGCGGAGAAGGAATGCCAGACGATTCCGTGCGGGTTTGCTTGTTTGAGCTTGCCGATAGAGTTATGATAGAAGGCGTTACCCACCTTGTATATGTTACCCTAGGGCTTTCTTATAGGAGTTTTGCCGATGCAATCTGCTAGCCGCCTTTTACGTAGAATGAATACTCGTCGTGATTTTTTGAAGAGTGCTAGTCTGGCTGCAGGCAGTGGTTTGTTGGGTAGTTTGTCGATTGCCCGCTTTGCGCATGGTGCAGGCGCAAGCGAAGTGATTCGGGTGGGGCTGATTGGCTGCGGCGGCCGAGGCACCGGGGCCGCCCGAGACGC
>JANXAQ010000111.1 GCA_025062105.1 Thermoguttaceae bacterium | reverse complement strand
TTGCCATTTTTGACCATGGAGGGAATGGCCACATTCTCTAACTCTTTGTCGGCATTAGGGTTAGGAAATTGCATGTACAAATGAAAGGTCCTCCATAACTTTCGATGCCAAAAGAACTTAGGGAAAATGGCAAAAGTCGAGTTTAGGGCTTGCGGTTATACACATCTTTTTGGGATGGATATGCCATCTCTTGAGAAGAAAATGATTCTCCCACATAGGGGGAGGACGAACTTTTTAAAAGAAGTCACCGGTTCCGTTGGAAAAATGGTTGTAGATAGGAGAGATTATTTGGGGATCGGGGGTTTGGTTTCGGAAACTTTTCGCATATATTGCTTATTTTCTCCGTTTTGTGGTCTTCAAAGATCGTTTGGGATTTGCTTAAAGGGATGTCCGAGTACTTGAACTCTACTTGGTGTATAAAGGACTTTTAGTGAGGAGTAAGTGTGTTGGGAGTGAGGAAAGGAGAGCACCACGGTTAAAAACAAACCTTTTGGGGAGAGTGGAAGGATGACATCCCGGCAGTTGGTGATTCATACGCTGTGTCATTATCCAGTGGAACGAATTGCCCGGCAATTGGAGATTTTTCCCGGGCTTGAGCTAGTACAAAAAGACGACGTGGAAGAGATGTGTTTTCGGTACCCGAGCGATATTCAGGAGCCTGATTTTGAATATCCTCGCGGGAAGCGGACTCGAGGGAGCCCTGATCGGGTAGGGCGTTTTACGGATGCTTGGGGTTGTGTGTGGGAAGTCAAAGAGCTGGGCAAACCGCTTCAACTGCTGGAATCTCCGCTGGCGGATCTAGCCCTGGCACCCAGTTATAAGCCGCCCAAAGAGCTGTTCGAAAAACTCAGTCCGGAGCAGGTCAATCGGTCCTGTGCGGCTACCAGCCGATTTGTATTGGCCAAGACGGATGTTCGACCATTTGAACGGTTACAGTTTTTGCACGGCTGGGAAGCCACCCGGGTGGATTTGGCTTGTGGGAACCGGGCCCTTCGGGATTTGCTTCAATTGGTTCATGAGTGTTATTTGCTGGAAATTCAGTGGTGGGCCAAGACCAACGTGGATGGAGTTTGTTTCCGGGATGCCTGGGGCACTGCTGAAGGTTTAGTGGTATCGGTTGATCTTTGGCGGGATCTTTTCAAACCCCTCTACCGCCAATACTGCCAGAGCCTTCGGGAGCAGGATAAGTATGTGTTTTTTGAGTCCTCGGGCAATCTCCTATCCATCCTACCCGATCTGATCGAAATCGGAGTCGATGCGGTAGAATGTGATCTTGGGGGAGTGGACTTGCAGGATTTAGCTAATCGGTTTCAAGGAAAAATTACCTTCTGGGGAGGGAATCCGACAGAGGTATTACTCCGGGGCAACCCGGCGGAGTGTCGGCAATGGGTTGGCCGGATTCGCCAAGCGTTGGACAACGGACAAGGAGGGCTGATCGGCAAATGCATCTGGGATGCACGGATGTCGTTTGAGAACGTGGCGAATCTGATGGAAACCTGGACCCAGCCGCTCCGGTTAGTCTTGAAAGCTCTAGGTACTCCCCCAGCCTCGACCTCCTGATTGTGTGTAGCTGTTCGACGGAACTTTTCCAAGATCGGTCCGTGTCTGTAGTACCGAAACGTACAGGCTCCGCTAAAATTGCGATTTTTGACGGTTTCCGATCGGGTTTGGCTGACCTGCCGTGGGCTCACAGTCGCTAAAATCAAAATTAGAGATTTGGAGATGCCAGGGCTTTTGGAAAGAATCCAGATTCCTTTTCTTGAGAGAAAATACCTTTTCCCACAGCCATCAGCTCGAGTTAGGACATTTTTCCTAACTTAGGTTGAGTCCAAGAGTTAGGTGCCCCCTTTTGTTCGTCCAATTTCCTAACTCTAATTTTAGGGAGTTAGAACTTTCGACTTTTGGCAGGAAGCCCCAACTAGCGAAAATCGCCCTCTCAAGAGGGCGAAGAAATGCAATGAGTCACACAGGGGCTTTTCCATAGGGGGGGTGTGATGTTAAAATAAAGTAATTTTGGAGCTTTTTGGGGGGACTTCTCCAAAATACTGAACGTATAGTGAACTTTACGAAGTTCTGTTTCTATAGCCTTTTGGTTCTTCTACCCTGACACCTACGATCTATTGGGTGCCAATAATGGTAGCACCCTGGATCTTGGCTGAAAGGGAGGATAAGGGCAATATCGTATATAAAAATATCCCCATTCAATTACGCAGAGGTGTTTGGAGGTTGTTCTGGAAAGAACTTTTCTAGCCAACAGGAGAATCTATGCCCCGCCGCGATGATTTACACAAAATCCTAATTATCGGTTCAGGGCCGATTGTTATCGGGCAGGCTTGTGAGTTTGACTATTCTGGCACGCAGGCTTGTAAGGCCCTTCAAGAGGAAGGCTATGAGGTGGTGTTGGTCAACTCCAATCCAGCCACCATCATGACGGATCCGGAAATGGCTGACCGCACTTATATCGAGCCGCTCACCTGGGAAGTGGTTGCCAAGGTGGTGGAAAAAGAGCGGCCCGATGCTATTCTCCCCACGTTGGGAGGCCAAACGGGGCTGAACATCGCCATGGATTTGCATCGGCATGGAGTGCTAGAGCAATATGGGGTCGAACTGATCGGGGCTGATGCCGAAGCCATCGCACGAGCGGAAGATCGGGAATTATTCAAAAAGACCGTAGAAAGCATAGGACTGGAGGTTTGTCGTGGCCGGATTGTCCACAGCTTGCCCGAGGCCAAAGAGGCGATTCATGAAATAGGACTTCCATGTGTGATTCGGCCTGCTTACACGCTTGGAGGAACCGGGTCGAATGTGGCATATAACCGGGAGGAATTTGAGGAGTTGGTGGCCCGAGGCTTGGCCGCCTCCCCCATCTCCGAAGTCCTGCTGGAAGAATCGGTGCTTGGATGGAAAGAATTTGAAACCGAAGTGATGCGGGATCTTGACGATACGGTAATTTTGGTCTGTACGATTGAAAACTTTGATCCGATGGGGGTGCATACTGGGGATTCCATCACGGTGGCCCCTTCGCAGACGCTGACCAACAAAGAGTATCAGATGCTTCGGGATGCTTCTTTTGCAGTAATTCGAGCAGTAGGAGTCTCGGCAGGGGGAGCGAACATCCAATTTGCTATCCATCCCCAGACCGGCCGAACTGTAGTCATTGAAATGAATCCCCGAGTGAGCCGATCTAGTGCCTTGGCCTCCAAAGCCACCGGATATCCGATCGCCCGGATTGCCGCCAAGTTGGCTGTCGGTTATCGGCTCCATGAGCTGCGCAACCAGATTACGCGCAAGACACCAGCCAGTTTTGAACCATCGATCGACTATGTGGTGGTGAAAGTCCCGCGTTTTGCCTTTGAGAAATTTCCGGAAGCTGATCCGCGACTTACCACGCAGATGAAAAGCGTAGGGGAAACGATGGCCATAGGCCGAACCTTCAAAGAAGCTTTCCAAAAGGCTCTGCGGGGCTTAGAGACGGGACGCTTCGGTCTAGGCTGCGATTCCAAAGACCTTTGGGGGACGCCGCAGCAGCCATCGATAGAAGAAGTCCGTCAGAAATTGGCCATCCCGAATGCCGAACGGGCTTGGTATCTGCGGTATGCCTTCAAATACGGCATGACAATCGAAGAAGTCTATTCCCTCAGTGCGATCGATCCTTGGTTTTTGCGGGAAATTTATGAGCTGGTGGAAATGGAAGAGCAGCTGGGGCAATATCGCTCGGTGAACGAAGTGCCCGATGAGGTGTTTCGGAAGGCCAAGCAGGCTGGTTTTTCGGATCGGCAATTGGCCACCCTCTGGAACAGCAGCGAGATGGAAGTTCGGCGGGAGCGATGTCGGCGGGGGATTGTGGCCACGTTCAAAGCGGTAGATACTTGTGCAGCGGAATTTGAAGCCTATACACCCTATTACTATTCCACGTACGAAGAAGAAGACGAAACGCCGCCGAAAAAGCCGGGCGTCCGCCGGGTGATGATCCTGGGCGGTGGGCCCAACCGGATTGGACAAGGGATCGAGTTCGACTACTGCTGTTGCCATGCCTGCTTTGCTCTTCGCGAACTAGGCATTGAGACCATCATGGTCAACTCCAACCCGGAAACCGTCTCCACGGATTTCGATACTAGTGATATCCTGTTTTTTGAACCGCTGACGACCGAAGACGTACTGAATATCTACGACCGGGTGCAGGCCGATGGCGTGATCGTGCAATTTGGCGGGCAGACGCCGCTGAATTTGGCCCGGGCTTTGGCCAACGCCGGTTTGCCAATCCTAGGCACTTCGGTGGATACGATCGAAGACGCTGAAGATCGGGAGAAGTTCAAGCGTGTTTTGGAGCGGCTGGGGCTTCGGCAACCGGCCAACGGAGTAGCTCGAACTATCACCCAGGCCCGCCAAGAGGCAGCCCGGTTGGGCTTCCCCCTGCTGGTACGGCCTAGCTTTGTGCTAGGCGGACGGGCCATGGAAATCTGCTATGATCACAGCCAATTCGAACGGTTTATGCATGAGGCGTTTGCAGTCTCCGACGGCCAGCCAGTGCTAATCGACCGTTTCCTAGACGACGCCACCGAAGTAGATGTGGATGCCGTCAGCGACGGCCAACATGTGGTCCTGGCCGGCATCATGGAACATATTGAAGCCGCTGGTATCCATTCGGGGGATTCGGCCTGTGTGATTCCGCCGTATAGTTTGCCCCAGGAAAGCATTGAAGAAATTCGGCAAGCCACGGTGGCCCTGGCTCGGTACCTAAACGTCCGAGGCCTCATGAATGTTCAATATGCGGTGAAGTGGGAAAATGGCCGGCCGCTCCTTTATGTCTTGGAGGTCAACCCCCGGGCAAGCCGAACGGTTCCATTTGTCTCCAAAGCCACCGGGGTGCCCTTTGCCAAAGTGGCAGCCAAGGTCATGGTGGGTATTTCTTTGGCCGAACAAGGAGTTCTGGAAGAACCGAAACCCAATCGAGTGAACATCAAAGAGAGTGTATTTCCGTTCCCAAAATTTATTGGGGTCGATACTATCCTAGGCCCGGAAATGAAGTCCACCGGAGAGGTAATGGGCGTTAGCCGACATTTCCCCATGGCCTTTGCCAAAAGCCAATTGGCCGCTGGTACGGTGCTGCCGACAAGCGGCTGTATTTTCATCAGTGTCGCCGACCGGGATAAGGGCCGCATTGTTCCAATTGCCCGACAGTTGGACCAGATGGGTTATCGACTCATCGCCACTCGCGGCACCGCTCAGGTCCTCCGCCAAGCTGGTATCAGTGTCGAAGTGATCAAAAAGGTGCAAGAAGGACATCCCAACCTGATCGACCTGATGCGGAATGGAGATGTCCATTTAATTATGATTACCCCCACCGGCAAAGGGGCCCATACCGATGAAGGCCGCATCCGCGCAGCTGCTGTCCGCTATAGTATCCCATATCTAACGACAATCCGGAGTATGGAAGCTGCGGTGCAGGCCATGCATACCTTACGCTACGAGTCCATCGAAGTCGAAGCTCTCCAAGATCGATTTCCAACCACAGCTCGCAAACGTGCCAAAAAAACCGCTCCCGCCGCCACTTTCTGAGCTGGGCCTTCTACCGATCAACAATTTTCCCCCTCTTCATGATCTAGGATATTTTCCACGAATCAGAGAAGAGCTTTGTGGAACTTCTCTAAAAGGCGAAACATATATAACTCGACTTTTGCCATTTTTGGTCTTCTACCGGAATGGAAACATTCTAACTCTCTGGGACCATTGGACTTAGGAAATTTGTGGACAAAAAGGCGTTTTGTCGTAACCCTTGGAGACAAAATAAGTTAGGGAAAATGGCAAAAGTCGAGATATAAGGAACCTCTGCAAAATACTGAACTTTTAGTGAACTTTATGAACTCTTGATTCTTAAGCCCTCCCGTTCTCCTAGTCGAACATCTACTATCGATTGGCTGCTAGCAATGCTAGCAACTCTATATGTTGGAGTAAAAGCAAAATAGTATAAAAATATCCTCCTTGAATTATGCAGAGGTTTCTTATGGAAAAATAGCAAACGTCAATTCTATTTTTGGTCCAAAAGGTTACATACTTACTTGCCGGACAAGCGGGAAT
>JANXAQ010000102.1 GCA_025062105.1 Thermoguttaceae bacterium | reverse complement strand
CTGTCTGAAAAGAGTTTTTTGGCACACTCGGTAGCCAAGTTGTTTCCCCCACCAGGAGGGGTTACAGCCGAGGATTTGGGCACCTTAGCTACCTAGAGCATTCACTGGCCGTTGAAATGGAAGACTGTCTACATCCCTTTTCAGACACGCTCTTAGCTCGACTTTTGCCAATTTCCCTAACTTATTTTTTCTCCAAGGGCTACGACGAACTGCCCTTTTGTCCACACTGTTTCCTACGTCCAATACTTCCAAAGAGTTCGATGCTTCCCATTTCGGCAGAAGACCCAAAATTGGGAAAAGTCGAGTTGACAAACACCAAGGCTCTGTGGAAAGGTTGTCCGCAGTCTGGGGAGGTTTTGCCCATACTGGTCGGCTTTGCTTAAGTTTTGGTGGGTTTAGGCCTCCGAGCGGAAAGGGTTCAACTACGCCATACACTAACAAAATCGAAGCCAGGGGGGGACGGAGGTGCTATCTGCCCCTTTACTGGAGTTTTGGCATGGTGGCTCTCCGGGAGAAGCGGAAAGTTCTAACTGGCTAGCTTATTAAACTTTAGGAACCTCTGCATAATTCAAAGGGGATATTTTTATACCATTTTGGCTGATCCTACCTCTAACACAACATATAGAGGTATTAGGATTGCTAGCCCACAATAGATAGTAGGGGGCCTGGTAGGACCACGGAACGGCTAGAGAATCAAAAGTGCATAAAGTTCACTGGATGTTCAGCATTATGCAGAGGTTCCTTTAAAAAATACTGTTTACCTGCATCTTACCCGGAAAGGAGTAATTTGCCCATGGCAGCAGGCCTTTTCCATCGAACAACAGCTTCTTATACGAAGATTGTAGCTACCGTAGGCCCGGCTTGCCGGTCGGTGGAATGTTTAGCTCAGTTAATCCAGGCTGGTGTAGATGTGTTTCGGATTAACACAGCCCACGGCCAATTGGCCGAACACACCGAGACCCTAGCTCGGATTCGCCAAGCGAGCCAACAGGTTGGTCAGCCGGTGGCGGTGTTGGTGGATTTGGCCGGGCCAAAAATCCGATTGGGCGACATCCCCGGCGGCCAACTGCATTGTCTGCCTGGGCAACGGCTTCGGTTTGTACGCTCCAACGGCCCCTTGCTGCCAGGAGAACTGACAACTACCTATCCCCGCCTGATAGAAGAGCTGCAGGTAGGCGACCGGCTGATGCTGGCCGACGGCACCGTCGGCCTAGTGGTCCGAAGCCGATCCGCTGATTATGTCGAATGTGAAGTCGTTCAGCCAGGAATCCTGCGGAGCCGACAAGGGGTCAATCTGCCTTGGGTCAAACTCAGCCTCCCTGCATTAAGCGAAGCCGATGTGGCGGCTGCCCGTTGGGCCGCCCAACAAGGTGCGGATTTCTTGGGCTTAAGCTTCGTTCGACGGCCTGAGGATGTGGCAATTTTGCGGGATCTGCTGCAAGGATATGAAACCGCTCCCCAAATTGTGGCCAAAATCGAAAAACCCGAAGCCCTTCAGCATCTGGAGGCAATTGTCCAGGCAGCTGATGCCGTTATGGTCGCCCGGGGCGACCTGGGCGTGGAAACCGATATCGCACAGATTGCCGTAGTGCAAAAGCAGATCGTGGCAGCTTGTCGACGCTGGCGACGACCTGTCATCATCGCCACGCAAATGCTCGAGAGCATGACGCATGAGCAACTGCCCACCCGAGCCGAGGCCACCGACGTGGCTAACGCCATCCTAGACGGCGCAGACGCCTGTATGCTTTCGGCGGAAACAGCCATTGGACAGTATCCCGTAGCCGCTGTGCAAATGATGCACCGGATTGCCCTGGCTACGGAGCCCTTTGATCGACCCCACTGGTCCTCCTCTGAGCAACCGCCTGACCAAGGCCTAGACCCAGTTACCGAAGCCACTGCCCGGGCAGCAGGCCAATTGGCCGAACAGCTCCGAGCTAAAATCCTCCTAGTGGCCACTGCCACCGGAGCCACCGCCTTGTGCCTGTCGAAATACCGGTTCCGAGTCCCCGTCTGGGGCGCCAGCCCCTCGGAGGCTGTCCTGCGCCGGATGTGCCTCTATTGGGGCGTTGTCCCCCTGCCAGGAGCACCCATTAAAACTAGCGCTGAACTATTAACTTATGCTATCCAGAAAGGCCGCCAGCTAGGCCAGTTGCAACCCGGCGACCGGCTGGTCCTGCTAACCGGCTCCGAAGTTACCGACCGAACCCATAATATGATCCAGGTCCATACGGTCTCCGACGGGGCATTCTAGTAAAAGCCTCCTGTGGCCCCTTTGCACCCCGACCAGTCAGCCCCTTTTGTCCCTTGTTGGCCTTTTTTAGAACATTGCAGCCGAATGGAGAAGCCTCCTGTTGGTCTCACACAGTAGTTTCAAGTCCGGATTGCTGACTGGACTTCTGCCATTTTCCATAAGTTGTTTTGTGTTCAGGAGTTACACTGGGCCCCCTTCATTCACCCCATTTCCTAATCCCTTTGGGGATGTGAGGAGTTGCGTTGTGGAACCTCTGCAGAATTCGAAGGAGATTTAATTTTTTGGTTCCCTCACCTCTGACCCAATATAAATATGTTGCTCACACTGTTCACGCCCCCATGTAGGTTAGATGAGGAGCCAGTTAAAGCCTACGGAATCAAAAACCCTATGTGTTCAGGATTTGGCAGAGGCTCCTTCTCTAGCTCGACTTTTGCCATTTTTCCTAAATGGTTTTGCCATCAGCAGTTACGACGAAACTTCCCTTTGTTCACCCAATTTCCTAACTCCAATAGTTACAAGGAGTTAGAGTTTTGTCCTTTCGAGGGGAACGCCAAAAATGGCAA
>JANXAQ010000097.1 GCA_025062105.1 Thermoguttaceae bacterium | reverse complement strand
GAGGAAAAAAGATCACGCCTCTCCCCTCCGTGGGAGAGGCCGGCGGAGCCGAAGGCGACGCCGGGTGAGGGGGAATCAACATTACTTCCTTACAAGACGCGGCTCTATGTTCTGGCTTGCAGCTGTCAAAACTCCCTTACTCCCCACCTCCTACTGCCCTCTGCCTTCGGCCCTCTGCTTTCGAAGGAAGGCCCCCTCACCCGGCATTGCCGAAGGCAATGCCACCCTCTCCCGCAGAGGGGAGAGGGGGTGGGTGGAGGGTAGAGGGGAGTGGGCGGTGGGGGTGGGCGGAGGGGTGAGCGAAGGAGCAGCACAAGGAGGCCTGGATCCCTGCTTGCGCAGGGGGGAAAGGGGTAGTTGCCCCACAGATTTTCAGCCGCACCCTCTGCCAAGAGGCGGCTTTTTTCAACCCGGCTGAAATGCTACAATAAAAGTTGTTTCTCTGCCAAGTTTATTTCCCGCCCGGGATGAGACGTCTTTGTAATGGGAGTGGAGTTCCATAATACAAAGATTATAAAATTTGTTCACATGGTCATTATATTAGTTCTCTTTTGGAGTGAGGGAAGAATTCCATGGCTCGCAAAACGACGCGGCGGCGGTTTTTGCACTCGGTCGGTTTGGCTGGGGCGGCTCTGAGTGTAGCCAAAACCCGAAGTTTGGCTGGTATGCTTGAACAGGGGAAGCCGCCCATCCTGTCCACGGCGGCGACGGAAAAACCGGCCCTTTTAGGCGGTAAACCGGTTTGCACTGGCTCCTGGCCCGGTTGGCCCAGAGCTGGTAAATCCGATGAGGAGGCGATCCTCGAAGTGCTTCGGGCGGCCCGGTGGTATCGGAGCCGATCTGTGCAGGAATTTGAGGAAAAATACGCCGCCTTGAATCAGGCCAAATACTGTATTGCCACTTCCAGCGGGACAACGGCCCTTTATACCTCCTTGGGTGCGCTGGGGGTGGGGCCTGGCGATGAAGTGATTGTGCCGCCGTACACGTTCATGGCCACCGTAACCGTGGTGCTTCTGCATTATGCACTGCCGGTGTTTGTGGATTCGGATCGGGAGACGTTCCTAATGGATCCGGCCAAACTAGAAGCAGCCATCACCGAAAAGACCAAGGCGATCATCCCAGTGCATATTGGCGGCAATGTGGCCGATCTGGATCGCATCTTGGCGGTGGCCGAGAAGCACAAAATCCCCGTGGTAGGCGACGCTTGCCAGGCGCATTTGGCGCAGTGGCGGGGCCGCAGCGCTGGCAGTTGGGGAACGACCGGCTGCTACAGCTTCCAACTAAGTAAAAACCTCTGCTCTGGGGAAGGCGGGGCGATCCTGACCAATGACGAGGCGGTGGCCGACGCCTGTTTCGCTTTCCACAATTGCTGCCGGAATCGGCCTAATGGTCGAGGCGCTGCCAATTATCGGTTTGGCCGAAATGGTAACTTCCGCATGACAGAATTTCAAGGAGCACTGCTTTTAAGCCAGATGCAAGGCCTGGAAGAACGGGCGCAACTGCGGAGCGAAAACGCCGCACATTTGACAAAACTGCTTCGAGAAATCCCTGGCATTCATCCGGCCAAAGAGTACGAAGGATGCACCCGGAATGCCTATCATCTGTATATGTTCCGGTATGATCCTACTCAGTTTGCCGGACTGAGCCGAGAAAAATTCTTGCGGGCACTTCGGGCCGAAGGCGTACCAGTTAGCGCTGGTTATACTCCCTTAAATAAAGAACGATTCCTGCTGGACGCCCTGCGGAGCGAACCATATGTGCGGGTCTATGGCAAAAAGACCCTCGATCAGTGGCCCGAACGAAACCAGTGCCCGGAAAACGACAAACTCTGCGAAGAGGGGTGCTGGATGCTGCATACAGTACTTTTGACCACCAAGGAGCAGATGGAGCAAATCGCCGCTGCAGTAGCCAAGATCCATAAACACGCCGCCGAACTGGCTAAAGCCTAACCCCCGAGACATCTGCTTGGGGCCTTTAACCACATGAGGTTTCATCCCCAATCCCCCAAGGGGAAAATAGCTCCTCAGAACCCTCTATATATTTTCATTTTGGTTGAGGCTTAGCGATTTTAGACCGGAACCGTTCCGGTAGGGAGGCCTGGGTGTTTTCGTCATTTCCGCGCAGACGGGAATCAAACTAGCGGCAACCGGAAGAAGAGATCCGTGCGTGGGCCGGGGACAAAAGTTTACAGAACTTTTTGATACCCCGATGAAATGTTCAGATACCCAATTCTTCTTTGACTGCGGAGAAGGCCTCCATGGCAAAATAAAGATCGTCTTCCGTGTGGGCGGCGGAAACTTGGACCCGGATACGGGCCTTGCCTTGAGGCACCACCGGATAGGAAAATCCAATCACATACACGCCGCGCTCTAGCAACGCATCAGCCATTCGGTTGGCCAAGACGGCATCGCCCAACATAATAGGCACAATGGGATGCTCGCCGGGTAGGATGTGGAAGCCTCGCTCGATCATACCTTCGCGAAACAGGCGGGTATTGGCGGCCAACCGGTCCCGAAGCTCCGTAGAACGACGCAAGATTTCCAAGGCTTTCAAGGCCGCACCCAAGATGGGCGGAGCTACCGTGTTGGAGAAGAGATAAGGTCGACTTCGTTGGCGAAGCATCTCAATGATTTCTCGGCGCCCGCTGGTATAACCGCCGCTTGCCCCGCCGAGGGCTTTGCCCAAGGTGCCGGTGATCACATCTATGCGCCCCATGACATCATGATATTCATGAGTTCCTCTACCCCAGCGGCCTAAAACGCCCACCCCATGAGAATCATCCACCATCACCAGGGCGTCGTACCGGTCGGCCAGTTCGCAGATGTCCGGTAAATTGGCAATGATGCCATCCATCGAAAATACCCCGTCCGTGGCAATGACCCGAAACCGAGCATGGCGCGCTTCTTTGAGTTTCGCTTCCAAATCAGCCATGTCGTTATTTCGGTACCGGAAGCGCTGCGCTTTGCATAGGCGAATGCCGTCGATAATGCTAGCATGATTCAACTCATCCGATAAAATGGCATCCTCCGGGCCGAAAAAAGTTTCAAAAAATCCCGTATTGGCATCGAAGCAGGAGGAATACAAAATGGTATCCTCAGTACCTAGGAATTCGGTCAGTGCCCGTTCCATCTGTTTGTGCAATTCCTGGGTGCCACAGATAAAGCGGACCGAGGCTAACCCGTAGCCCCAGCGGTCTAACGCCTCATGGGCAGCAGCAATCACCTCCGGATGATTGGCCAAACCTAAATAATTATTGGCGCACATATTGAGCACATCGGGCCGATCCAAAACGGCCACATGCGCCCGCTGCGGACTCCGAAGCACCCGTTCGGACTTCCATAGTCCAGCGGAACGAATCTCAGCCAATTGCGCCTGCAAATGACCCCGCATCGCTCCAAACATCGCGGCGTTCTCCTCCGTTCGAAGTCCCGTGCTAGGTCCGTGAGCTCCCTCTGGGCTAACCCTGCTCCTAAAAACTCATTATGCCCAAAGGCGCCTTGCAATGGAAGGCGCTGCCATGTAGGTGGGCATAAGGAATAGCTGTGGCTTTACCGGCTCGACCAGATCAGTTGCCAAAGAAAGAAAGTGCCTTGATCGCGGATTGGGATGGAATAGGATGGCAGTGGGGAAAGACTGGTAGAAGTTCAAGCCAACTCTGGCGGCATTTGATCTGAGCCTGAGCCAAGAGAAACGCTTTCGCTGGGGATTCGGCTGGCAGCTGTGGGGCGTTGGCTAAGTTGGTGAACGGCATCGACCAGGATTAAAACGTTTTCAACAGGGGTGTCCGGCAGGAGGCCGTGGCCGAGGTTGAAGATATGGCCGGCTCGGCCAGCAGCTTGGCAAAGGATCTGTTGGACGCGTTGGCGGATCAGCTCCGGCGGCCCGAGAAGCACCGCCGGATCAAGGTTGCCTTGGATGGCCCGATCATAGCCGATCTGCTGCCACGCCTGGTCGAGCCGAACGCGCCAATCCACCCCAATGACCTGTCCGCCCGCTTCTCGGATCAGAGGCAACAAGGCAGGATTCCCGGTACTAAAATGAATAACAGGCGCTGCGGATTCGACCGCCTGGATGACCGCCTGACTAAACGGGAGTACATACTGGCGATAATCCTCCGGCCCCAAACAGCCGGCCCAGGTGTCGAATAGTTGCACTGCTTGGGCGCCGGCTTGGATTTGAGCGAGCAGAAACTGAGCTACCGCACGAGCCAACCGATCCATCATCGCCCGCCAAGCGCCCGAATCCGAATACATCAGCCCTTTGGTATATCGGAAATTGCTGCCGCCTTGACCTTCAATCAGATAACTGGCTAAGGTAAACGGCGCCCCCGCAAAGCCGATAAGCGGAATATGGTTCGGTAGAGCGGCTCGGGTTAGCCGCATCGCCTCCAGCACATAGGCCAATGGTTCCAGAGATTCTAATTCCTGCAGACGATCTACTTCTTGCGCAGAACGGATAGGCCGCTCAAACACCGGTCCTTCGCCGGCAGTGTATTCCACCGGAAAGCCCATAGGTTCTAAGACCAAAAGCAGATCGGAGAACAAAATGGCAGCATCCACACCCAGGCGTTGTACCGTCTGGACCATGATCTGCGCACATAAGCTGGGGGTTTTGCAAAGCTGAGCAAAAGGGATTTTGCTCCGTAGGGCCCGATATTCTGGCAAGTAGCGACCAGCCTGACGCATAAGCCAGACGGGCGTGTAAGGGGTAGGCTCTCTTCGGATGGCCTTGAGCAACAAGCTCTGTTCCCATGCTGGACAAGTAGTCATCAGGAGCTCCAAAATCGCAATTTTCGGAATTTTGTACGAACAACAATTCAAAGGCAATCCTCAAAAGCCTTTTCCATGACGAAAGGAGTTTCATCTCCTATTCTCTAGAATCCCTAGATTCCCATATTTTAAAAAAGCTCTCAAGAGGTCGGATAGACCAAACCCCTCCGAAAAGACTAATAGGGTGTTCTGAAAAGAGGTGAGCCAGTCTTCCCTATTCCATTGGCCGGGGAGAGCTTTAGATAACCAAGATGGGCAAATGCAGGGCTGTAGCTCTGCTAGTGGGGCACACAACTTGATAGCCGAGGGAGCCAAAACATTCTTTTCAGACAGCCTGGCTCTGGTGAAAGGGGGTCTACAGTCTGGAGTGGTTTTGGCCATGCGGGTCGGTTTTGCTTCAGTTTTGGTGGCCGTAGGCCTCCGACCCGAAACGGTTTCCACAGAGCCAGACAGCCTCTAAGCTTGACTTTGGCCAATTTTTCTAACTTCTTTTATTCCAAGGAGTTAGGTTTTGAGGATTCTTGGTTTAGCACATTCTCTAACTCCAATATTGTCAGAGGGTTAGGATATCCAAAAGGGACACCAGGAGAAGGCCTAAAATGGCAAAAGTCGAGCTAAGAGGCTTTCCTAAAAAACATTGTCTATGCTGAGAGGTTTCCTTCCTCAATACCCCAGAAGCCCCAAATTCCCTGTGTTTAAGGAGTCTAGAGGATAGGAAGCGGTCGGCCAAAACCCATTGGAAACCAGCCAAATCCCAATTTCAGGGCAGCCTCTGAAATCTCGGGACTCTTGCAGGATCCTGAACATATAGTGAGCTATATGAAACTTTGATCCCATATGCTTTAGCTCTCCCCCTCTATAAATAGTTACTATATGTCATATGGAAGGTGTCTGCAGTGCTGGCAACCCAATATATTGGTTCAGAGGCGGGAAACCAAAATGGTATAAAAATATTTCCATATAATGATGCATAGCTTCCCTTAATGTTGGCAGGAGGCCAGAAGCCCTATCCCCTCCAGGGGAGGTGTGATAAAAAAAGCAGATCTGCCCTAGGGGGCAGACCTGCTTTTGGATTCAACAGAAGCGACTGGCTACGGCGAACCAACTGCGTCTATGGCGGAAACCCTAGCTCGAACTTCGTGGTGAGGGAAAAGGCACTAGTACCGAGCCATTTGTCGGCTGGTCTGTAAGATGCTTCGAGGCGGATTCAACACGGCCTCAGCATCTGGTTTTGGGGCCTTGGGCAAGGGGGCTGGTTCAGCGGCTTTCGGGGCAGCAGGCGTCGGCGCTGCCGGAGCCGCAGGACCGCACACATCGCACTGCTCCACCGGGCAGCAGCACTTTTTGCCAAACAGCGCATGCAACATCTTCAGAACCACTTGCGGACGGCACTTGCAACAACCTGGACAAGTCACTTCACAGGTTTCTTTGCCGTCGGCTTTAGGTTCACAGGGCTTTGGCTCGCAGACCGCAGAGCAGTCGGCGCCCAATAGTTTGCAGAGCAGCTTTTCTTTGCATGGTGGACAACAGACTGGTTCGGAAGGTTTTTCCTCGCCTGGTGGGCAGCAGCACTTTTTGCATAGTAGGTTCTTCAAAGGCCGCTGACGGCACACCGGGCAGCAGACCGGTTCGCAGGGCTCGCAGGCTTTAGGTTCAGGCACCACGCATTTGACCGGTTCGCAGACTGGTGCGGCTGCCCCACACGAATCACAGCAGCACTTTTTTTGGAATAGCTGCTTCAGGCCGGCCAGCAGGTCATGTTTCGGCTTGCAGCAAACTTCACAGGGCTCGCATGCGGCGTCACATGCCTTAGGTTCTGGCACGGCACATTTGACCGGCTCCCCGCACGGTTCACAGCAGGGGCCGCGTTTCAGACCCCGTAAACCAGGCAGCAGTTCCACTGCCAAACCCTGGCTGACAAGGGCCATGCTCACTAGGAGCGCTCCAACAGCCAATTTCCCCTTCATCGAGTGAACTCTCCTGTACTGAGAACTAGGCCAAGACCTTCTTCCCCGCAGACCTTCAGAAGCCTTCCGGAAAGCAGAACCATTTCTGCTTCTGGAGGGCTCCCGAGGGCCTCCGGGGCAAAGACCACAGCCCGTTCAGACCCTCCCTTGCGTCAGGGCCGTCGAGCCGCTCCGTGGCTCGATAACGCCGATCCGGTTCTCCTGACGCCCCCTTGCAAGCATGCCTGGAAATTAGGCCATTCTGAGCAAAGGGGTCAACTACGGTATCGGCTTTTCCGCCAAGAGGGCTTGAATGAACCGAACCGATTTTCTGCAAAAGACTTACGGCTTTTGTTAGGCAAACTTTTCCTCTGGTAGAAACTAGGAAAACTTTAACGATTGTAAGGGCCATCCTCCCCCAAACATTTTGCCTAACCGTAAAAGTTTTCCATGCCCCCCACTCCCGCCGGAAAGCTTTTCGAAACCAATAACCTCCCTTTCCAAAATTTTTGGCCCTTGACTCTCATAGGCCTTACCGGTCCAGTTTTACCAATTTCAAGAAAGCAGCCCCCTTTGGCACTGCCAACCTTTTGAGAATATTGGCGTTAGGAAATTCGGTGAACAAAGACTGCATTCGTCCTAACTTCTGAAAATAAAAGCAGTTAAAAAATTGACAAAAGTCGAGCTCTTTTCCCCATCCTTCCCAAACCGACCAAAAAAATCAGCTCCCGCTGGACAGTAGATAAGCTCTCCCTCCGGTCAACAGCCTACTGGATTGGACGGAAGTGGTCCAAAGATTTTACGAACCGTGGGCATAGAAAAGCACAAAACCCAAGCTGGGCAAAGTAGCCTGGAGGCGGCCCTCGGCCATCGGTACCTCCGCATCAGTAAGCACATTCCGGGCACGGAGCGGTTTGGGATGGCCCAAAGCGGCCAGGTCTAAACGGACCTCTGCCTGCACCTGTTGGCCAGAGGTATTGACTACCACTGCTACCAGCCCTTTCCCAGGCCTGTTATACATACTTACCTTGATTTCTGGGCGATTGGTTTTGATCCGAGCGTCTTCGACCCAGTAGGGGATCCAATCGGCTTCATGTCGGCCAAACTGGTCCCAGAGCTTCCAAATTTTGGCCAGCTCTTCTAGGTCTTTCCTAGAGCTGGGCCGGACCGGCACATCATGCAGTAGGGCCACCGCCATCGCTTCGGAACGTTTGAACGGTCCAGAGGTATAATGGAGCAGTTCTGCCGGTACGCCCCAGTTTTTTCCCATGAATTCAGCCCGGAAAGCGTCCAACGGCAAAATCCCCATTACTTCTTGGAGGTTTTCTGGGCGTTTGAGGCCTTGCAGTTGTTCGCCGTCCCAGTAGCTGGTGGCAAAGGCAAGGGTGGGGATCGTCATACAGGTCGATTGATGTACATTGACTTGGCCGTCCGGCACATGCTCCCGCACCAAAGTGTAAATTCGCTTCATCATCGAACGGGTGGCAAAGATCGGATAGGTTGTACCGATGGAACCGTCCGGACGTTGGTAGCCGCAGCCGTGCTTGGTGTTCCGGCAACCCCAGGGATTGGCCGTTCCGTCCAAATACACGCCGCTAATCGGGTATTCTTTTAGCAGCTTTTCCAGATGGGCAGCAATAAAATCCTGCCAAATGCTCCGATAGCAGACGATATAGGCCGTTTGATCTGGCACCGGCTGGTAACTGCGTTTATATCCGCCTGCCCGGGGTGCCACCAAACACAGCTCATGATAATCGGGCCATTCCGGAGCGATGGTGCTCATCTCATAGCCCAGATAAAGCAAAAGTTGGATATTTCGTTTTTTACAGGCCTCGGCCAATCGGCGGAGTTTCTCGCCGTGGGTGGTGGTCGGGTATGCCTGAATATCTGTCCAGTGCTCGTGAAAACACATTGTGCGAACGCCGGCCTCCGCAAGCTGATCCAAAAACGCTTCGTCCAGATCGTAAGCGCCCATATGCACGGTGCGGAAATCCCATGCATCAGGCCGATCCGGCTTTACCGGCGTGGCCTGAAAACCAAATGTATATTCCAACGATTGCGATACCTTTTGAGGCTGGCTGATCAATAAAACCCGAAGCACTACTTGGCCATCCCGCCGAACCACCTGGATCGGTTGCACCCCCTCGGGATGAAAGAAGTTTCGGTCTGATTCGCTAAACCATGCTAACCCCCGCCACTGGTCGCCCAGCCAAAAGAACGGTTTGAATTCACTCTTCAGCCCTTCTGGTGGCAAAGCACGAGAATTATAAGAACTTCCCCATCGGCCGGGATAAAAGTGAAAATATCTTCCGCACTCCGCAGGCATCGGCATTTCCAAAACTAGCTCTTGCAGTTGTACCGATGCCTGCTTGGGCCGAAGCACCAGCTCGCAGCGAATCATGCCGTCGAATTCCACGGTAACAGCCCCTTCGCATTGCAGATAGGCTGAGTCAGCTTGCCCCTGGAGCCGGACCATTGAAGGACGACGTTCCCGCAGTTTGCACACCCCGCCAGTCCAACGAACCTCCTGGCCTTCTGCTTTCGCCAACAGAGTAATCGGGCCGGCCAACACCTGTTTTTGCCGGGTTTCTACTCCGGTGGGCATCGGCAAAGGCCCGTCAAAGCGGTACGTACGCCCCCAAACTTTCACCTGTCCCTCAGCTGCTTCCACCGGCGTCCACGGCGGCAGCAGGCGATCTGTTATCCCTGCTTGACTGCCTTGCCACCAAGGCTTTTCCGCCGGTTTGCTTGGCGAAGTTTGGCCTTCAGCCGCCCCGGCACTGCCCATCCCAACACCTAACGCCCCCAGCCACAGCCCGATCGCTATAACCCTCCAAAACAGCCATACGTGCATAAATGAGCTCCTTATAAGGAACAAAACGAAAAACGCCTCCCGCCTCTAGTTGGCCTTATTCTGTAACTGCACATTCAATATGAAATAAAGAGTCTTCGGAAATCTCCGCTTTTTCTCTAGCATGGTCAATAGTCATATCTACCAACTTTCCCCTTCGCATCCAAATCGATGTAACTGGATCTGTCTTGTTTCCACCACCGCCCGATTCAAAAATTCGAACATCGCCGTAGGGGTATCTGCAAAATAACGAAGGAACCTCTGCAAAATCCTGACCATTCAGCGAGCTTTAGGAACTTTTGATTCTATAGCTGTTCGGTTCTACTATCCGAACATCGACAATCTATTGGGTGCCAGCAATCCTAGAACCCCTAGATATTGTGTTAGCGGAAGATAAACCAACATGGTATAAAAATATCCCCTTTAAATTATGCAGAGGATCCGAATTTTCATCGGTTTTCCTTCCGATTAGCGTCGTTCGGCTCGAACCACTAGAGAGCGGGTAAACTCTGGGAGGAGCAGTCGGTCGCCTTCCGGCTTTAGCTCTTGCCATTTGTCCGTCCAAGGGTCATACGTGCGCCATTGGGCCGACTGGATCCACTCGGCTGGCAGCTTTACCCGGATCGATGCCTCTCGGACCGGCAGAGGCACTCGGCCCTCGGCCAATTCCCTCTGCCAGGTGTTCTCCTTATCCCGGCACCATGCCAGCCAGGTCTTCCGACCAGCCAACACATATATCCGAAGCCTCGGATGCTCGATCTGCTGAACCTGGAACCGTTCGGCAGGGGGATCAATTCCTTCGATGGCCGAGGCAAATCGGCCAAAATGCCACCACAGATTCATCCGATCCACATACACATCCCAGTGCCAGATATGCCCAGGGCCTGCCGCCCCGGCAAAAAACGGTGCAAAAAGCACATCATGCAAGATGATTCCCGCCGTGTCTTTTTGGTAGAGCTTGAATGGTCCGGTATGCCGAGGTTCCACGGCGCCGCTTTCTGCTAAAAGAATCGGTTTCTGAATGCCAAAGGCAGTAAGTTCCCGCACGGCATCCGCCGCTAGTACATCCACCGGCCCACGGCAAACTTCCAACCGAGCCCCCAAGTCTAAATACCGATGCACCTGCAAGACATCATTGCCCGGTAGGGTACAAAGCGGCCTATACAGGCGCTCCCTATATGCCGCGTCGTCAAAGCTCCCCACACTTTGCATGGCCAAATTCTTCGGAAACAGCCGATGCAGCTCGGCCAACATCACCTCGCTCCAGGCAACCCAATCGCCCCCGGCAATGCAATTGATCTCGTTCCATAGCTCCCAGCCGAAAATGATAGGATCGTCCCCATACCGCTTCTGATACCAGGCCAATTTCCCTTTGAATTGTTCTCGGCAGCGGGCAGTGTCGAAAAAGTCGGCCGTTTTCTCAGCCGGGCCGCCTTGGGACACATGGTGCAATCGTTTAGCAAAGTGTGGTTGGGGACCATCGCCAATATGCCGGAAATACTCTAAACAAAGTTTCAATCGAATCCCATACTGCCGGGCTAGGGCCAGGAGCTGGTCAATCCGCTTGGCCCGCTCCGAATCATACTGCCCGCTTCGCTGATGCTCTACATCAAAGGTACTACTGCTCAGCCAAATCCGCGCAAAATTGCCCCGGTTCTCTGCTAGGCGTCGAAACCACCGCTGATAATCTGGAAGCTCCGGGACGTTAGAAACTCCTAGCTGGACCCCAGTGGGCGAAACCGCCAGATTCAGCCCAATCGGCACATAGGGCCGACCGTCCGAAAACTCAAAATACCTCGGATCCCGGGGACTAACACGAATAAAAACATCCGTGTTTTTAATGCCCTCAGCAGAAGAACTTTCGCCCTGCCGGACTTCGGCCGAAGCTGCCTCGGCCAAGTTGCCTCCGCAAAATGCCTGTCCGAAACCGACTCCTAGTGGATACCCTTTGGTACCCAGTATTTCCACCCACATAGCTACCCAGACAAAGCCCATCAAAAGCTTTGTTCTCATCGCAAAACTCCTTCAAGCAGTGGAAAGTAAACCTCCAGAGGATTTGGGCTCGCTGATATACACAAGGGAGAGTTCAGGGGACGGACCCTCACTTTAGGGAAAAAACGCCGAAAGCTGGTTAAAGGAAATCGAATAGATAAAACAGGCAACATAGACAAAATAATTTCTGAACCAAACACTTCATATTCCCAATGTTTTTCCCTAATGGTGTGATTTCTCCAGAGGAACGGTTGGTTTCTTTTGAGAAGTTTGTTATCCCCCTAGATGGGGGTAATCCATTTTCTGGGATGGGGAGGGCAAATCTATCTCATGTGTATACCAGCCAATTTGGGAAGAAGATCAGAGCTTTTCCAATAGAAGCAAACGTTATAACCATTGGGAAATTAACCAGAAAGGGGGGCCTAAAGCTCGACTTTTGCCATTTTTCCGAACTTGTTTTTTTCCTGCAGTTCCAGTGCCACCTCGTTTTGTTCACCCAATTTCCTAACTTACGAGGAGTTAGAACATTGGTTTTCCCGGCAAAGGCCCCAAATGGCAAAAGTCGAAGGAGTGCTCCGAAAGGATTTCGTTCCCAAGAGGCAGGCCCCGGAAATTGTCCTTTTCCGGGGGAGTGAATGTGGGCTTCGTAGGCAGGAACTCCTCCACCGGCGTATTATCCCTGGTGGAAGAGCTGTTGGCAACCAAGGGGTAAGACTGATTTTTGTAGTCAGGTTAGGGGATTTGGGGAACATAGACAATCGCCAGGCCCATGGAACTAGCCCTCCCACAGGCATTTCCAGAAGCAAAAAGCTCCGAATTCCAGATTCCAGGGGGTATGAGTCTCTGCAAGGAGTTTAGGTCTCTATATCTGGAAGTAAAATGGGCAGGTTCTGTGCAAAGTTGGCTTTCTGGGGGTGAGGCTATTTGCCTATATTGTCTATCTTGCCTAATTAACCCACAGAATTTCAGCCGCACTCCCGTGTAGAGGTATGGAGAAAGATAGATAGACCTCGGTCCAATCGAACTTCTTCCTTGCTTCTCTAGCACAGGAAACACGTGGCCTGTATTCCAGATTCCAGAGGCTATGCCTTTTTGAAGAGGTTTAGTTCTCTGAAGGTTATCTGAAAGTTAATAGGTGGTTATCTCAGGAAGGCGGGTAGGTGCTGTGGAAAGCCGGATTTTCGGGGAGTCAGGCTTAATTTGCCTATATTATCTATTTTGCCCAATTACTCTACAGAATTTCAGGCACACCCCGATCAACAAGAGGGATCTCAGTCCTCTTGCCCCATATAAGGGAGAACTTCCCGGGCAAGGAAGAAAAACTGAATGTCTAGGAAAACTTTGACGAATATTCCTATGGCGCAAACTGTGCGGGCTTTCTCTTTCCTTAGAGAAAAGCCTGGCTTCCACTCGAACGTTACTCCTGCAGAGCGACACCGACTGGGCGGGGGCACTCTAAAAGGATTGTTGCCCATGAAGTTAGTTCCATGGACGAAAAGCTCGGTAATTACTTGGATAGGAGTGTGTGTGATAGGGGGACTATTGGCGGGAGTAGTTTTCTATCTTATCCAAAAAGCCCAGGCTAGCGAGTTTAAAGCCTACCAACTGTCTCATGTCCAGGCCGACCAGATTCAAAGCACTCTTCAGGCTATCTTGCCTGAAGGGACTGAACTGCTAATCGATAGCCAAAAGAATCGGATTCTCCTCAGTGGTTCGGACCAGGCCCATCAAATTGTCCAACAGGCATTAGCTTCTCTGGATCGGTCTCCGCCGTCCCTTACCCCGAAACCAGACTATCGGGAGAAGGCCTCCCCCTCCACCCAGCCGGTCGTGGCCGCTTATCTTTGTCCAGAGGGCACTGCCCAGAGCACGGCTAATCGACTCCGAACCCAATGGGGCAACAACCCAGACGTGCGCATTGTAGCCGATCCTAGGACTTCTCAGGTGTTAGTGTTAGCGCCGCCAGAAATTCAGCGGGAAATTGCAGCTCAATTGGACCAACGAGGTCTGGCTAGTTCTACTGGGGGAGCAATCTCTGGCAAATGGAGCGAGCATGCTTTAGCGGCTTCCCAAATCCCCCAAACTACTCAATTTTCCCAAAGTACCAAGGCTATTTCTCCTAATTCTAACAGCTCCGGAACTTCGGGAGTTAAACCGGTTGAAACCCCTTCAGGTGGCCAAAGTGTTCGACCGGCTAGTCCGCCTGCTTCCCAAGTGGCCGCCGGAGGGGCTGCATCCCACAGGCAAACGGTCCAGCTTTGGCAAACGAATGCTCGGGTGGTGGAATCAGCTCTGGTGGAGATGTTAGGCAGCCGAATGGAACCGATCAGTCCCGGCCAGTATCGGTTGCATGTTTCTGGAGGCCGGGAGCTTACTTTGCAGTTTGACCCGCAGACAGATCGGATCGTGGTGGAAGGTACTGCTTCGGCGGTGGAAGCTTCGGTCCGGTTGTTCCATGCCTTAGATTTGCCGGCGGATAAGGAAGGGGTGCAAACTCGGGTGGTACCCCTGTCGTCTGCTGGTTCGGAACATTTTCAGCGTGCTGTGCGGGCTATTCAAACAAGCCAGAAACTTCCCGGAATCCAAAATACATCCGATACCGAGATTGGCCAAGAAAAGGCAGATGGAGAATCTGGACAACTTGGAAAAGAGACCTCTCCTAAAATAGAGTCCTCTCCTGCATTGGCTCAAGCAGCTATTGCTGGGGGTACAGCTCCAGAAGCGGGAGCCCCGGCCGGGCCAGAGCCAGCCGCCCCATCACCCGGGCCGACTCCGCCGAGCGGCCCGGGTGCACCGATCACTCCTGCTGGGCCTGCTCCAGGGGGACCACAACCGCCAGCTCCTGAGCCTGCTGCCCAGCCTGGGGCTGAAGCGGTCCAACCCGACCAACCACCTGCCGAAAAACCCGCTGTCATGGGCCCAGTCCAGGTGCAACTTCTAGAAGGTTTGGATGTTCTGGTCATCCGGGGGCTTCGCCGGGATGTCGAACAGGTTTTATCGGTTATCCAGCAGATTGAACAATTGGCTAAGGTTACCGAACCGGTCATCGAAATCTATCAGCTCCGATACGTCGATTGTGAGGCGGTGGCCAGTTTGGTTCAGCAACTTTATACAGCTATTTACGAACCTCGGCAGGGGATAGTCAGTGTAACCGCTCTTGTGAAGCCGAACGCCCTTTTATTGATTGGTCCTCGGGGCAATGTGGATAAGGTGCTCAATTTGGTACGGAAGCTAGACAAGCCGGTGCCGCCGGAGACGCAATTTCGGGTGTTTCGGCTCAAACATGCCCCAGCCCAGACGGTGCAGAGCCAGATTCAGCAGTTTTATGCTCAACGGGGCGGTCTTGGGGTTCGGGTGATTGTAACTTCGGATTTCCGATCGAATTCCTTGGTGGTGATGGCTCGGCCAAGGGACATGGTAGAAATCGCGGCGTTGATTGAACGTTTAGACACTGATACGGCAGAGGCCGAGCATGAAATTCGGGTATTTAAGTTGCAAAATACGTTAGCGGAGGATTTAGCGCCGATTATCCAATCGGCCATCGGAGCAGGCCAAGCGCCGGCGCCAGCTCCTGGACAGGCAGCACCGGCCGCTCAAGCCGGCGCCCCGGAAACGAAATCTACGGTGCTTAGTTTTATTACGCTCGATGCCCAAGGGCGTCGACTATTAAAATCGGGCATTTTGACTGGGGTGCGTGTTACCGCCGACCCACGGAGCAATTCGCTAGTAGTGTCGGCCCCGGCACAGACGATGCCTCTTCTGGAGGCCTTGATCAAACAGTTAGACGTCCTGCCGGCGGCGGAAGCCCAGATTAAAGTGTTTACCATTGTCAATGGCGATGCCAGCAGTTTAGCGGAGATGCTTCAAGCGCTGTTTGGCACTGCCCAGGCGGCTCCGGCTACTGCCGGCGTCCAACTGCAGCAGATGGCTGTCGAGGGAGAAAGTTCGCTGGTGCCGCTTCGGTTTGCCGTTGATGTACGAACTAACAGTATCATTGCGGTTGGCACCCCCGGCTTTCTCAATGTAGTGGAAGCCATTTTGCTCCGCTTGGATGAAGCCGAGGTGCGGGCACGAAAGAGCCTGGTATATCGGCTCCGAAATGCCCCAGCAGCAGACGTGGCCAATGCGCTGAATGAGTTCCTGCGGAGCGAACGGCAAGTCCAGCAGGTAGCTCCAGGGCTGGTCAGTGCCTTTGAACAGATTGAGCGGGAAGTGGTCGTGGTGCCAGAAATCGTTAGCAACAGTCTGATCGTCAGCGCTACACCCCGCTTTTACGACGAGATAGTCCGGCTGATTGAGGACCTGGATAAACGGCCGCCCATGGTGCTCATCCAGGTACTTATTGCCGAGGTAACACTGAACAACGTGGATGAGTTTGGCGTGGAACTCGGTTTACAAGATCCGATTTTGTTTGACCGAAGTGTGCTCAGCAATGTGGTTACTCGTTCGGTAACGACCACATTACCTACCGGCGCCCAAACGACTACTCAGGAAATCATTAGTGCAAATATCGAGCCGGGCTTTAATTTCAACAACCAGCCCCTCGGCAATAGTGGCGCCACAAAAGCAATTGAGCATGCCGATGTCATCGGCACGCAGGGCCTAAGCCATTTTGGACTAGGTCGGCTTAACAGCGAGTTGGGTTTTGGCGGCTTGGTGCTGTCGGCTTCCAGTGAAAGCGTTAGCATTTTGCTTCGGGCCTTAAAGGATAGCCGACGCATGGACATCCTGGCCCGGCCGCAACTGATGACCCTGGACAACCAGCCAGCCTTCATTCAGGTGGGCCAAGAGGTTCCCACCATCCGAGGCGTAACCATCACAGAGACAGGTCAAGTAAATAATATTGAGTATGCTAGTGTGGGTTTAATCCTTGGTGTGACGCCCCGGATCAGCCCGGATGGTCTGGTAGTCATGGAAATCGACGCGGTCAAAAGTGAGGTCGGTCCGGAAGCCGAGGGAATCCCCATTTCCATCTCCGCCACCGGCGATGTGATCCGATCGCCCCGGATTAATACCACTCGGGCACAGACAACTGTGAGTGCGTTGAATGGCCAGACAATTGTCCTGGGTGGGTTGATCACACGGACCGGCTCCAAAGTGCATCGACGGGTACCGGTGCTTTCGGATATTCCGGTTGTGGGGAATCTATTTCGATATGATTATGTAGCGGGCAAGAGGACAGAACTTTTAATTATCATGACGCCGCACATCGTCAACAATGAGCAGGACGCCGATCGAGTCCGGCAGTTGGAGGCTGCCCGAATGAGTTGGTGCTTGGGCGATGTGGTAGCCATTCATGGCGATGCCGGCCTGCGGGGCCGAAGCGACGACTGGGGCGACGATGAGGTACCGACCGTCTATCCGGTTCTATCACCCACTGCCGACCGATTGCCAGCTTGCCGAGCACGCCTACGCAGCCTCCGGGAACGGGCCAGCCGGTGTGTCTTCCCCCAAAATCGCCTGGAACCCCGTCGAGATTTAGCCCCGATGGCATCGGCCTGTGACGGCCCGGGGTGTCGGCCGGCACCGTTGGCCCAACTCCCCAGGCAACCAGCGAGCCATAGCGAGGAACTCCTCCCGGACCATCTGCCAAGGCAACTAACCCCAGCCCCCACACTTCCAACCCCCTCTGGACAACTGCCAGAGCCGGAAGTAGTTCCCACACCCCCGCCAGAACCGATGTCAACAGCTCCCACGCTCCAACAGGAAGGCTTTTCCGCCTCGGCAACAGAGTTTCTCCCTCAGGGTAAAACTAGGCCTTGGGAAAAGCTCCGGGCCCGGTTAACCCGAAAAAACTCCTCGGGTACCCCCACCACTCTGCCGGACGGAACCATAGTAATTGAAAAACCGCTTTTACCCCACCAACCCACTGCCGAATCCACAATAAATAAACCATAAAGATTCTTTCCAGGATTTTGGTAACACTTCAGCTCAAGAAAAAAAGCCGCCCTTGTTATCCCTGCAGAAGAGGGATCCAGGGGCTCAAAAACACTGGAAGAAACATCTGGTAACACGTCAGCCGACGGAAGAAACCTTGTTTGTCCCTCTTCCCCTCCGCGGGACACCCGCAGGGTGAAGGGCAATGAAAGGAGCAACTGTCTTTTCTGCCGCCGCAACCAGGATTGCTTTCGGCAATGTCGGCCTATCCCACATAGCACGGGTATTTACATCACGGCCTTCTCCTATACCATGTTGTGCCCTAGTCCCCAGTTTACTCCAACCCATTGTGGTTTCAAAAAGACATGGAACCTCTCCGTAATACTGAACATATAGTGAACTTAATGAGCCTTAGTTTCGATAGGCTTTCGCTCCCCCCATCTAAACACCTAACTATATGGAGGGTGTTAGCAGTGCTAGTGATCCAATATGCTGGCCAGACGTGGAGGAAACCAAAATGGTATAAAAATATTTTCCTCGAATGATGCAGAGGTTCCCAAAATCGGGCGGCTCGCTTGTGCGGGAATACCAGTTGGAGGATACCTTCCAGATGGAAAAATCATTTTCCCGGCCACTCAGCGGAATTGTTCTGTAAACTTTTCCTTTATTCGGCTAACTGTTCATGATTTGGAACCTCTTTAAAGGAGGTGGGTAGATAGATGGCAGCTCGTACGAAATTCCTCATGGTAATTAGCTTTAGTGTGTTGATGGCGATGAGCAGTCCCGGATGCGCCCAGTTTGATTTTGATTTGCGTCGGGACATACCCTGGCGGATTGGTGAGGTGGTTCCGCCGAAGACGCCTACCAAGATGGTAGCCATTTGGACGGATGCCGTCTTACATGTGACCGGCAAACCACCTACACGCGGTTTTGGCGGCCGACTGATGTTCTACGGGCCGGACGAAAGTGCTCCGATCAAAGTGGATGGTACATTAATCGTCTATGCTTTTGACGAAGAAGGCCGTTCGCCCACCGATGTCAAGCCGGACCGTAAATATGTCTTTCCTCCCGACCAGTTTGCCCAGCATTACAGCAAATCGAAACTGGGGCATTCCTACAGTGTCTGGATTCCCTGGGACGAGGTAGGTGGCCCTCGAAAGGAAATTAGCCTGATTGCTCGGTTCATTCCTAAGAACGGGGCGGCCATTGTCAGTGGGCAATCTCGGCAGATTTTGCCCGGCCTACCGCCTGCGGAAGACCCGGCTTATTCGGCCATGTCCTCTGGAGGTCCGGCTGGAGCAGGGCAAACCATTAGCAGCAACCGATCCGAAGCCACCCCTGCCTCGGGCATGGCACCGTCAACCCAACAACCTACCCCCCACATCTCCTCGCCGGGACAAACAGCCAGACAATTCGGCCAACCCTCCCAGAGTATCCCCGAAGCCCCCGACGTTCTCAGGTTGGCCCCGGCCGGAGGCGAATCAACAGCCATCAATCCACTTCGGGCAACCAATTATGAAGAAACCTCCGCCGCTCCGACGTCCTCAGTGCTCCAGAACCAAACTCCTCAGCCCAGCACGCGGATGCGCACGGCCACCATTGCGGTTCCATCGCCGTTAATTCGGGCAAGCAACGGATCGTCTTCCGGATATGGTGTGCCTTCGTACAGAGGAAGCATTGGATCGCCATCCACCAGAGGCCAACCTGCAGAAACCCCAACTACTCCTGCTCAGCGGATGGAGACCGAAAAGCTGTCTAACGGCCAATGGGTACCGATCCCAGGCTCCCAGAGTTTTGCCGGGGGGACCCACCCCCACTGGGCCAATGGCTCTTATCCAACCAATGCTGTTGGCACTCCGGTTAGCGATTCTGCGCAGAGTCCGGCGCAGTCTGGCCGCTACCCGACAAGCCGACCTCTAATTCGTTCCGGACCGCTCGGACCCCAGGCTCCAGCAGGAGCCATAGGGCCGCAAGCTCGCGGTCGTGTGGGGTTGCCACCACTCCCTTAAGCACAGCAGTACCATCCTCGGCCAGTAAGACTTGAATTGGCCGAAGGGCCTGAATCCGTTTACTCTGGCCGATCTTGGCGGTCAAAGTTTCACTGAGTACCGCGGGGTTAGAAACCTGAGGAGCTTGAAAGCCTAGCTGTAGGGTTACAGCCAGTTGGTCGGCGGCAGATCGAGCGGCCCGAGCGGTTCGCCCCCCACCGCCTCCCCCAGGTTGAGCGGCGGGTTGATTGAGGCGACTTTGGCCCATGCCGGAAATAGCACGGGCATTAAAGTTCTGCGCGCTCATTCCACGGGCACCAGCGCCAACAGCGCTCAGAATACCGCTAACATCCTGAGTGTCGGCCCCGACAAACTGGCCTGGTTGGCGGGCGCCCCGCATAAAGCGCTCCGTACCACTCAGTTGCAAACTGCCCAGCCCGGTTCCGATGCCTAAGCCTGTCCGTCCTAAACTGCTTCCAGTGCCTAACGTGCCAGTACGCCCCAACCTGGAACTGCCAAACCCAGAAATACTAGAACTGCCAAGACTCGAACCAGAAAAGGTCCGAGTTCCAGCGGTTGGGAAGCCGCCCAACGTCCGAGAGCCAAACATCGTTTGACGCGATGTACTGCTTAACTGACCAAAGACCCTCTCTTGCCTCCCTATGCCCGCCATCAAAACGGCGGCCAGAATCCCTATGGCTTTCACTGTGGTGCGTTTCATAACCCACGGCTCCTTAAAAAGGGCCTGCTCCCAAACTCTACCCCTTTTGCTAACATTTCAAACAACAAACAAAAAGAACTCTTTTCCCTTTCCTCTTCAAACAAGGGAATAAAATCAGGCCACTCCTTTCGGCTGAAGTGTTTATACCTTGGGCGGGAGTCTGGAAAGATTTTCGGAGTTTACGGCCCCCAGAAGAAAACTTATTAGGATCCAGCGATTTACTTACTTATTTTCTTTATTTTACCCAGATTGTTTATTTTGTGAAATCGCACCAAAAGAGCCCCTCTCATCCTTTTCTTCTTCTCCTCCTCCTTTTAACCCCATCCACATTCTGGAGTTTCTGATAATAGTGTACCTAGGAGCGGACGCCCAACATGGGGCTTGAAAGATTCTTTTTTAGGAGCACTATTCAGCCGAATGGAGTGCCCATGATTTTGGAGAACATGAATAGATAAACCTTTTATATTTCCCGGAACCCCTCCACTCGACTTTTGCCATTTTAGCTTCCTCCCGGAGGGGAAAAGTTCTAAGTTCTTGTAACTATTGAAGTTAGGAAATTGGGTGAACAAAAGGAGGATTCATTGTAACTCCTGGAAGCAAAAGCAGTTTAGGAAAAACGGCAAAAGTCGAGCTCCATAATCCTATATATAAGGAACTTCATGAACTGCTGATTTGGTCGGCTTTAGCTGCTCCCACCATCCACCTAGTGTATTTAGGGTGATAACAGGTGCTAGCAACCCAACATATTGGTTGGTCAAACGCGGAGGAAACCAAAACGGTAATAAAGGAACCTCCGCAAAATCCTGAACATAGAGTGAACTTTAGCAATTTTTGATTCTATAGCTGTTCGGTGCTACTATTTGAACACTTACTATTGAGGGCAAGTAATGCTAGCACCCCTAAATATTGGGTTAGAGGGAAGATAAGCCAACAATAAAAATATCCGCTTTAAAATTATGCAGAGGTTCCAAAGCTCAATAATGGAGAATAACCAGGGGGAACCAACTGATACTTTGCTGGAGGGAAGCAGCCGCTAGTGTTCCGCTGTTTGGGCGGAGGGGGCCGAGGGAAACACCACGGGCAGTTCCAAAGTAAAACAACTTCCCTGTCCGGGTTGGCTTTCCACCAAGATACGACCTCCGTGTTCTAAGAGGATTTTTTGACTGACGGGCAATCCTAGTCCAGTCCCCCGAGCTCCTTTGGTCGAAACAAAAGGCCGAAATAGATTTTCTATTTCTCCCGGGCGGATGCCGGGACCGTTGTCACGGACATGAATCCGGGCATGGCGGCCGTCGTAGTCGGTTTGGATTTCTAGTGCTCTTTTTTCTCCTTCAGGGAGCTCGCTGAGGGCATCCAGAGCATTGGTAACCACATTGAGCAGTGCATGATGGATGCCTTCCGGATCGAAGACTAACTCGGGTATCGGTTCCGCCAACCGAACCTGCAAATCGACGTGCATTTCTTCGGCCCTGGCCTGAACCAATTCCACCACATCGCTCACCACGCGGTTAAGGTTAGCGGGTCGAAGGTCAGGTTCGCGTTCTTTGCTGAATGTGAGCATATCCATGACCAGGGCGGAGATTTTGGCCTGGTTTTTTTCCACAATTTTCCACCCTCGGCGAATCAGGTTTTCATCGTGTTCTGCCAGACCCAGTTCGATTAAGTAGCTTCCGCCTCGAATGCCTTGGAGGATGTTTTTGATATGATGAGAAAGGACGGCGATGGTCTGGCCGATGGCGGCCAAGCGCTCCGCCTGGACCATGGCCGAGTAATACCTGGTATCTTCGACGGCCAAGGCAGCCTGATGAGCGATAGCAATCATCAGTTTTAGGTGATCTTCTTTGAACTTAGTCTCTTGGCCCGTCTGCAAGATCTGCTGGGGGCTGATCATGGTATCGACATACAGGACGCCTACCATCTCGTAGCGGCCCTGCATGGGGACACAGATGGCTTCTCGTACACCTGCCTGAAGGATGCTAGCTGCTGGGTCCCAGCGGCGGTCTCGGCTGGCGTCGCTTGTGAGTACGCCTTCCCGGCGGTTCATGACATAATCGAGGATGGTTCGGCTAATGGTAATTTTTTCATCGGTTCGGACCTTTTGACGGCTCCGGCGCACCTTGGGCACTAAGGCCTTGGTTTCCGGATCGACCAGCATGATGCAGCCGCGGTCCGCCTCGATCCATTCGAAAATAAGATCCATGATCCGCTGCAGGAGTTGGTCGATGTCCAGGGTTCGGCTGACGGCCAGGGCAGTCCGATACATCACCTGCAGATTGCTTCGTGCGCGGGCCAGCCAAGAATCGGGCGGTAAGACCGCTGCAGGGTCCAGTAGTCGGCTGCCTTCCTCCTGAGCAAGCGAATGGACAATATGGGAAGGTTTTTCGGCAGGAGCAGCTGCGCTGATGTCCACACTAACCCCAGCCTCTTCCCCGGGTTCCAGCGTCAGACCCGTATAAAGCAGAACGGTTCGGCCAATCTGGATATGGTCACCGGTGGCTAGCTCTACCTGGCTAATCCGCCGCCCATTGACGTAAGTGCCATTGGAGCTGCCCAAGTCCACCAAAAGATGCCGATGTTCTTGAAGTCGGATCTCCGCATGATGCCGGGAGACCTCGCTATCATGAATCTGAATGGCATTGGCCGGATCCCGGCCGATGCCCATGCGAGGCTCGGTCAGCTCAAATCGGGTGCCCTGATCGTTGCCACGAATCACAAATAGAGAAGGCACGCCTGGCGCTCCCCTGGCAAGACCGCCCGCTCCCAGGGGAGGTTGTTCCAGCTCCGGGCCTCAATTATGCTTGGCCCTTTTTAGCCGAGCTACTCCCCTGGATCAACTGTTCAATTTTACGAATTAATGGGCCGTAATGATAGGGTTTGGGAAAAACCTCTCCCGGAATCATTCTATTCTGACGCCGCCAGGTGCCTAGCACCACTAGGGGGGTTTGTGTCTGTTGGACTTTTTGCGCCAACGGTTGGCAGATCCGATCCACCGAGCCATCTTCCCCCTGCAGATCCAGAATAATTAAATCGGGCTGATGGATTTGGGCTAATTGGAGGGCCTCTTCCGGGGCCTCAGCCCAAAAGGTCTCCATACCCCTCCGTTGAAGGACAGTGCCTAACACCTCTCGGGTTTCTTCCCCTGCATCGACGATCAACACACTCGGCTTCCGCTCCAAGGTCCTACTCCTTTCGGGGGCCAAGGATCCTATTTGTAAGCCCCCCTTTTTCTATATCCACTAATTTATCCAAATACATCAAATTTAACAAATTCTATATCTTTCCTATCTTTGTATGTCCATTCCTTAAATTATTCCCCTCCCCTGTGCCAATAGGCAGGCCAAAGAATAACGGCCTTTCTCTCCCATGTCAAAGCGAATTTTTTAATTCAGTCATGCAAGGCAGAGACCTCCAGTGCTTGAGGCTGAAAAAGGAGTTGTGTTAGGCAGCTCCTTTGGAATCACGGGGATTTTGGAAAAAAATTATTTGGCCACCCCCAGCTAAGTGGTGGTAATTCGCCACTCCGGTCTTAGCACGCTGTTAGGCATAAACTTGGAGTTGAATTGCTCGAACACGACTTTAGTCAAATCCCAAAAGTTGGTTGAATTGCACAGAATAGATAAAATAGGCAATATAAGAAAAATAGTTTCTGAACCCGATTAGTTCCCGATCTTCCAAATGATCTTTCGGGGACGGCTGAAATTCTGTGGGTTAATTGGGCAAGATAGGCAATACAGGTAAAAATGGGCTTATGCCCAGGCAAACCAGCTCTTCCTAGTACCTACCCATAGAAAAACCCTTTACTTCCTCTTTTTCTTCTATCCTTCTAAGACAGGACCCTAACCACCTTCGAGCGACTCTTGGCCCTGGAATACGGAGCCTATTGGCCTGTGGAAGGGACCTGGGGAGGGACGGTTCGATGGGGCAGAGGGCAACCTATCTTCGCTAAATCACCTAAACTCGACTTTTGCCATTTTTCCTAAATGGTTTTGCCATCAGCAGTTACGACGAAACTTCCCTTTGTTCACCCAATTTCCTAACTCCAATAGTTACAAGGAGTTAGAGTTTTGTCCTTTCGAGGGGAACGCCAAAAATGGCAA
>JANXAQ010000092.1 GCA_025062105.1 Thermoguttaceae bacterium | reverse complement strand
GTACAGTTATTTCAAAGAGTTAGGCTTTGAGATTTCTTTGGTCGGCGAATTCCCTAACCCGAATATTTTCAAACGATTAGAACATCCTTAAGGAACCTCTGCATAATTCAAAGGGGATATTTTTATACCATTTTGGCTGATTCTTCCTGTAACACAACATATAGGAGCGCTAGCATTGCTAGCCCACAATAGATAGTAGGGGGCCTGGTAGGAGAACGGAACGGCGAGAGAATCAAAAGTACATAAAGTTCACTGGATGTTCAGAATTTTGCAGAGGTTCCTTAAAAAAGCTGCTTTCTGGAAAATTGAGCAAAATCGAGCGTGTAGCTCCTGAAGTTGGGATTTTGGCGGTTTCTAAGGGTTTTTGGCTATCAGCAGCTTTCTTGTCATTCCTTCGAAAATGAGCATTTGGGGGGATTCTAATTTTGGGGAAAACCTTTTTTGCTCCAAGCATTTTGGGGAACCTTCTAAGGTCGACTTTTGCCATTTTCCTTAACTCCTTTTGCTTCCGGTAGTTACGGCGAACCCTCCCGCTGTTCCACTAATTTCCTATCTCCAATAGTTACAAGCAGTTAGAGAGTTCTTTATCCGGGGGGAAGCTAAAAATGGCCAAAGTCTGGCTAAGATTGATTTTCCTAAATTGCCTATTTTCTCCAAAAATGATAAATTCCGAGGCTGTGCAGCTATTTGGCTGAAAGTGGTACCCCTATAGCGCTCAGAAGGAAATAGAGCAATCCTCTAGTTTACCAGAATTGGGGGTATTATTCTAGTTTATTTAGGGGGCAGTTATGCTTGAAATCACCAGCTTGCAAAATCCTCGGATCAAGTCGGCTCTCCGATTACGTTCCGGTCGGCAACGGCGAAAACAGGGACGGTTCCTCATCGACGGACTTCGGGAAATTAGCCGGGCGATTCAAGCCGGGATACACCTTATTGAGGGGTTTCTATGCCCTCATCAAGCGGATTCTTCCGAACTTCAAAAATTGCTAGAACTTTGGGCGGGTACCGGCGCCCCTCTTTGGCAGGTAAGCCCAGCAGTCATGGAAAAACTGGCCTATGGCAAGCGGCAAGAAGGCCTAGTGGCCGTGGCCGAAATCCCCTCCCGGAGTTTAGAGGAGTTGGTTCTGCCGGCCCAGCCGGTAGTCGCCGTGTTGGAAGCAGTGGAAAAGCCGGGTAATATCGGAGCGGTGCTCCGCAGTGCCGACGGCGCTGGGCTATCAGCGGTCCTTTTGGCCGAGTGCCCGGCCGATCCATGGAACCCCAACTGCATCCGGGCCAGCCTGGGTTGTGTATTCAGTATGCCGATTGCCGCCGGTAGGAGCCAGCAGATTCTGGCATGGCTCCGGAGGCAGGGAGTGCGGATGTATGCAGCCCGGGTAGATGGGGCTATTCTGTACACCGATGCCGATCTCCGTCCCCCAGCCGCTATCATTCTTGGCAGCGAAGCCCAGGGGCTTTCCAGCCTTTGGACCGGCCCCGATATTCAAGCCATTCGGATTCCCATGTGCGGCGAGGCCGATAGCCTGAACATTTCTGTAGCTGCCGCTGTTCTATTCTACGAATCTTTGCGCCAGCGGGGCCTCCGTGAATAAATGGATTTCAGCACCTATTGCCAGAATCATCCCTTCGGGACGATGTGGCTGGGGTTGATTGTTGGAATCCATTTAACCCCGAGTTTTGCCATTTCCCCTAACTCGTTTTTCCTCCAGTAGTTAAGGGCGAAACGCCCTTTTCCTCACCCGATTTCCTAACTCTAATACTTACGGGGAGTTAGAGCATCCTCCTTTCTGCACAAGAGCTAAAATGGCAAAAGTCGGGTTAAGAGGGGTTGAGTAAGATAGGTAGTCTTTAGTCCATCTGCTTTTGCCGGCATCTTTAGGAAACAGGGGCCCATATTCCAGATGCCAGAGTCAGGGAGTTTCTGCAAGGAGTTTAGGTCTCTGAGAAGAGCAGGTTTTTATATCAGGAAACGGCTAGTTGCTGTGCAAAGCTAGGATCCAGAGTGATTAGACTTATATCTTGCCTACTTGCCCACAGAATTTCCGCCGCCCCCCAGATGTCGAAGATTGTTTTCCACGCCGGGTTGGTATATGCTGGGAACGTCTTGGGGAAGGTGTCTTTCTGCAAAGGAGATGCTTCCATGCGATGGGCCGTTTTTGGGGTGAGAAAGTGGGGTGTAAAGGTGCTCAGGCTGTTGGTGCTAGGGAGTATGGGGGTGGGCTTGGCAGAGACTGGTCAGCAACCGGTATCCGGATCAGCTATCTCCACCGAGTCTGTATCTACTATCTCTCCAGCGCTTATATTACCAGCGGCAGTGTCTACCAAGCCCCCAGCGGTGGAACCACCAGCCAAACCAACAGCGTCATCCGCTAAACCGACTCCATCGAAGCCAAGCCAACCGGCCAAACCGGCACAACCGGATGAGCTGGATGTCTTAGCGGGCTTTGCCGAACTGGAAAAGCCGGGCGAAATGATGACCCGGTATCTGCTGGACCAAATCGCCCAGGCGGAAAAGAAATGGCTCCAAAAGTATGAAGCCCGTAAAACACCGGAGCAGATCGCCGCCTATCAGGAGTATCTGAAAAAGGAGTTCCTCCGGAGGATCGGCGGGTTGCCGACGGAACGAACGCCCTTAAATGCCAAGGTGGTCGGTCAGCAGAAGCGGCGCGGCTATCGACTGGAGAAGATCATTTTTGAGAGTCAGCCGAGACATTTTGTAACGGCCGTTTTGTTTTTGCCCGATCCAGAGCGGTTTAAGCCGCCCTGGCCTGGGGTGGTGCTTGCCTGTGGGCACTCCAACGAGGCGAAGGCCTACCCGGCCTATGCGGCGGCCTCAGCCCTGATGGCTCTTAACGGCATTGCTTGCTTGGTGTTCGATCCGATCGACCAGGGTGAACGCCACCAATGGCGGGACCCGGACGGCAAATTTACCCTCTGGGGCACTGCCGGTCATACGATGATCGGCAAAGGCAGTATCCTCTTGGGCCGAAACACTGCCCGGTTTGAAATCTGGGATGCTATGCGGGCAGTGGATTATCTGCAATCCCGGCCCGATGTCGATCCGAAGCGGATCGGGGCCACTGGCATTAGCGGCGGCGGCACCCAGACGGCCTACTTGATGGCCCTGGACAGCCGAATCGTAGCCGCCGCTCCAGGCTGTTATCTATGCAGCCTGTACGGGAGACTACTGAAAACCAACGGTCCCCAAGACGCTGAACAGAACATCTTCGGCCAATTGGCCCTGGGCATGGACCATGCGGACTATTGCATGATGCGGGCGCCGTTGCCCACACTGATTCTAGCCGCCACCCAGGATTACTTCAACATCGAAGACGCCTGGATGAGCTACCGGATGGCAAAACGCCTGTACGCCCGGCTGGGCTATCCGGAACGGATGGAACTGGCCGAGACGGACGAAAAGCACGGTTTTTCGGTGCAATTGCGCGAGGCGGCAGTTCGGTGGATGCTTCGGTGGTTGGCTGGCCGGGAAGAAGCCCTCTTCGAGCCGAAAGACTTAGATGTACCCACCAAACAAGACCTCCAGTGCACGCCGGAAGGCGAAGTGATGCTGTTGGAGGGGGCCAGATCGGTCTATGATCTGAACCGGGATTACGCCCGGCAATTGGCCGAACACAGAAGGAAACTGTGGGCTGAAACGCCTAGGCCGGAGCTGCTGGAACGGATTCGGCAAATTGCCGGCATTGGGCGGTTAGCCGACCTGCCTCCGCCGCAAGTGATTGAACGAGGGGTTGTTCAGAGGGATGGCTACCGGGTGGAAAAACTTCTGTTCCGCCCGGAAAAGGGAATCTATTTGCCGGCTTTATTGTTTGTGCCAGCAGGCAATGGGCCGAGGGCTGCAGTGGTCTATATTCATGAAGACGGCAAACAAGCGGATGCTTCCCCCGGCGGCCCCATCGAAACCATGGTCCGGACAGGGAAAATGGTGCTGGCCGTGGATCTTCGGGGCACCGGCCAAACCCAATCGGGCATCCAACGCTACTTTTCCAAAGACCTGCATGGGCCGGATGGCCAGGATTTCTTCCTGGCGTATCTTTTGGGCCGATCCTATGTAGGGATGAGGACTGAAGATATTCTCCTGTGTGCTCGGTGGCTCCAAAATCGCCTGCCAACTCCCCAGGTAGGCGAAGAGCCGTCCAAATCGTCCGAAAAAGAGCGGGCTAAGGCGGTGGAACTGGTGGCCGTGGGCCATGTGAGCATCTGTGCCCTTCATGCCGCTGCACTGGAACCGGAACTGTTTTGTGCCGTCAAACTGGTTCGGCCGTTGGTTTCCTGGACAAGCGGCGTGGAATTAGGCTACAACAAAATCCGGCTAGTCAACCTGGTACATGGGGCATTAGAGGTGTACGACCTGCCGGACTTGGCCGGACTAGTGAAGCAACACTTAGGCGAAGGCTTTGTGGTGGAAGACTGCCGGGACGCCATGGACCGGCCCATCCAGAAGTAACCGCTCTCGGAGCAGTTCGATCATCTGAGTGGCTGTCCTGAAATTAGGATTTTGGATGGTTTCTGATGTATTTTTGGTCACATTTGGCCTCTCCTCAACACTTTTTAAAAATAGGAAGTTTGGAGGTTCTAGGAAATTTAGGAAGGGAACTTATTTTTATCATAGAAAATGCTTTTCAGGACAGCCTCTGAACTCGACTTTTGCCATTTCCCAGGGTGCCGGCCCCGTTTGGATGGTCTAACCCTTTGAAAATATTGACGTTAGGCAATTTGCTGAACAGGGAATCCTCACAGCTTAACTTGTTGACATAAAAGGCGTTGCAAAAATTGCCAAAAGTCGCGCAGAAACGAGTCATTGGCCTAAAATGGCCAGATGATTAGTCTAAACTTTGATCAGCTGCCCGGCGGAGGCGCATGGGTTTCGAGAAACTTTTTCACCTGCCGGTAATATTCCAGCGGGAGGGGATCGTTGTGGTCGGCCTGGGAGATTTCAAGAAACTGTTTGGGAGGATTGGCGGCATCAAATAGTTTTCGGCCCAGTTCGATCGGTACGATGGTATCAGCCTCCCCGTGACTTTGAAAAAGAGGGCCATGGTATTGGTCGATGATACTATATACATCTAAACGATTTCGCATCAGCCAGCGGACCGGCAACCAGGGATAGTGGTAAGCGGCCACATCGGGCAAGCTAGGAAAGGTGCTTTCCAGGACCAAAGCGGCGGCGCCGCCAGAGACAGCAAGCTTTACAGCCACGGCCCCGCCCAACGAATGCCCCCAGAGCACTAGCCGATCCGGCGGCCAGCCGGTCCGCTGGGCCAACCACTGCCGAGCTGCTTCCGCATCCAGAAGCACCCCTTGTTCCGTAGGCCGACCTTCACTCCGGCCATAGCCCCGGTAATCCCACACCAAAACCGAAGCCTCCAAATACCGATGGATATCCTCCAGGATCTCGGCCCGGTGGGTAATATTGCCAGCATTGCCGTGGGAATAAAGCACTACCCAGCGGGGCTTCGGATGGGCCAAAAACCAGCCGTGCAGCCGAACCCCATCGGCCGCTTCAAACCACGCCTCCTCCACCGGCAAACCAGGGTTCCAGTCCCCATAGGGAAACCGGCTCGGAAAGAAAATGAAGGCTTCCTCTAGCCACATCATCAAGGCACAGATGACGAGATAAGTCACTGCAAGTACTCCGGCCCACCAGAGAGCCGCTCGGAAAACCGACCGGCACCCCCTTGGCCGCCCGGAAATGTTCGTTGATAACTTCTGCACTCACAGCCCCCCTGGCGCTGCTGGGCAAGATGGCCTCCAGACAACCGTAAGGGAGGAGCGACTTTGGCAATTCCCTCAAAGGACATCCAAAGTTCCAAGCTCCCAGGCGTCTGGCTGACCGCTTGAGCGGGAAGACCGAGCTATGCTCTTTGGCTTAGGATTGACCTGCTGGAGGAGAATTCCCGGGCTAGGTTTTTACGCGCACTTCCAGGTATCGGGCCAGTTGGTGGAAATCTTCCTGGGGATCCAGTGGCCGAGCAATGGCCCGCAGTTTGGTACTATCAACTAAGGTGCTGAAGGGTTCATAAACTAGACTCAACTGGCGGCCCACAGAGACCATAACCGCATCCAACCCCTGCTCGACCAAGGCCCGATACGCACCGACACCCAGTTGGCTTCCCAGCACAATGTCAAAAGCCGTGGCCGGATGGCAGCGGACTTCGTACCCAAACTGCAGGCCGGTAATCTTTTTCTTCTTGCCGGTCCGCTTCTGGTATTCGTCGTTGATCAGCCGGCCCAATCGTCCGGAATATTTCAACTGCGAGACAGGGAAGTGGCCGAACTCGTCGGGCGTCAAAACCCGATATTCATCTTCGGAAAGCGTCTGGCGAAACTCCTCCAGGGGGAGATATTCCACCAGGCCCTCAGCCATCAAGATCACTCCATAGGGTTTGCCGGCCTGATCCCGGGCTATGACCGTTTGCACGATCCGATCTACCACTGCCTGGATATGAATGACTTTTCGTGTCAGAGGCTTCCCCTGGGCGTCAAGGACCTTTTGACCACTTTTCGGATCGAACGTCTCTTCGGTCGTCCACCATTCGGGGGGGATGTCTTCCAGGCTCAGCACGAAGCTGGCCTCCCCGGCAATGGCAGCCCCGTAAGCCAACCACCCAGCTGCTCGGCCCATCACCTGCACCACATAATAGGCACCGGTAGACCGGGCGTCGGCCAACAGGTTCCGCACCTGCTGAGCCAACATCTCCACGGCCGTAAAATACCCAAAGGTAAAATCAATGCCCCGATAGTCGTTGTCGATCGTCTTGGGCAGATGGACCACCCGAATCCGTGGACTACCAGCAGGTAGACTCTGTTGCCAAAGATGGAATTTGGCAGCTGTCGTCAGGGTATCATCGCCACCAATAGAAATCAGCGCATCTACACCCAGGCTGCGCAAAGCCTCATAGACGGCCCGAAGTGGAGCGGTAGCCTCTTGATTGTGCAGATCGGCGGCGGATTTGACCTTTTTCCCAGGGTTAGCCCGAGCAGTACCAATCAGAATCCCGGTGCTAGAGCGTAAGCCTTCCAATTCCATCTGATCTAGCCGGATGTAAGCTTTGCCCTCCTGAAGGGCTTGGCCAGGTTTATAGTCCATCAGATAGGTATAACCGTTCCGGATCCCCAGCACTTCAATGCCCGCTTGGGTAAAACATTGGGCGACACTGCCGATGACGGCATTAGCGGCCGGAGCAGGTCCACCGGAAAATAACACCGCTACCCGACGCAAATCAGTCTTCGGCACACTAGGACAATCTAACGGATGCACCATAAGAATCTCCAGACATGTAGATTCTGAAAGGGATCAATTTTCAGTATTAACTCGGTTGAATAACGGATCTCATTCGTAGCCTCTTAAGCCAAAGCCTTTACCCAGAGCCCCCAACTCCACAGCCCCTTTAACAAATATTCGGGCATGGTGGAGCGAAAGGGGTACTCGGAATCCACCTTCTTTTTGTCCAAGCAGTCGGCTTACCTCTCGGTAAACCCACCCTCTTAGGGGCTAAAGAGCAAACGGCAGATTTGCCCCTTCTAGAACTCTTCATTTTAAAGAAAGTTTTCCTAAGAGGACAACGGGGGGAGCGATGCGGGATGTAGCTAAAATAAAAATAATTTTGTGGGGCAATTGGGCAAGATTTTAGAGGCTGTTTGAAAAGGGATGAACCAGACTTCCTCATTCCACTGGCCGGTGAAGACATTGGGTAGGCAAGGGCTCCCAATCCTGGGCTGGAGCCCCTCTTAAGTGGCTCGCTGTTATACACATCTTTGGGATGGATTCACCCTCACAGTAGCAGCAAACGATTGCCCCAATCAGGGGGATAAATCAACCTTTCAAAACAAGCCAAAGGTTACTTTGGATAAATTGTACAATTTAGGAAAAATCATTTAGAAGATCAGGAGAGCTTTAGTTTCAGAAAATGGTTTGTCTGTGTTGTTCAACGAGTTTTTTTGCTTTGCCTAAAGTGATGTTCAAGCGTCTGAACTCTAACTTGTGTATAACAGCGAG
>JANXAQ010000083.1 GCA_025062105.1 Thermoguttaceae bacterium | reverse complement strand
TGCCATTTTTCCTAACTGGTTTTGCCATCGGCGGTTACGACGAAACTTCCCTTTGTCCACCCAATTTCCTAACTCCAATAGTTACAAGGAGTTAGAGTTTTGTCCTTTCGAGGGGAACGCCAAAAATGGCAAAAGTCGAGCTCAGAGGCTGTGGCTATGTTGAAAGGTGGCCCCAGTCTGGGGAGGTTTGGCCATACTGGTCGGGTTTGCTTCAGTTTTTGGTGGGTTTAGGCTTCCGACCGGAAAGGGTTTCAACAGAGCCAGAGCCCGTCTGAAAAGGACTGAACCAGACTTCTTTTGCCACTGACTGAGGAAGAGTCTGGGTAGCCAAGGTGTCCCAATCTTGGGCAGTAGGCCATCTTATTGACACCCTCCACTCTATCAGGTTGCTACCCCTGGTAGCAGTCTTTATCTCATTTGTATTAGACGAACGAATTCCTACTGAATCAAAGGTTCATAAAGATTACTGTATGTTCAGAATTTGGCTGAAATCCCCTTCTTCGGCCGAAGTGTTCCCTTCCTTTTTATGCTGTTTTGGTTCATTCTGCTTCGGCCGGAAGGGATGGTATTGTTAGCGGTGCTAGCAGCCGATCGATAATAGGTAGTGGGCTTGGGCAGCCGACTGCCTACCGAATCAACGGCCCCTAAACTTTGGCTCCTAAACTTTCCTCCCGGATTTACCAGAGGTTTTTGCAAAATTTCCACTGAGGGAGCAAAGGGGGCTATGCTTTCGGATATTGCCAGGGGGCCCGGTAGGGGCGTTCCAGGAGTCGGTTGGCCTCCTCATCGCCGATACAGATTTCTTTTTCGCCGTCCCAGCGGATGCTTCGGCCCAACCGCCATGCTAACATGCCCAACAAGCTCAGGGTGGTGGAGCGATGGCTCACTTCGATATCTGATACGGGCCGTCGGCCGGTTTCAATGGCTTGGAGGAAGTCGGCCCAATGTTCTCGGATGTTTTGGTGGTCAGGCAAATGGAGTTGGGCATCCTGATGCAGGACGGGTTTTTTCGGATCGGCTGGATAGAAGGTCCATCCATCTAGCCAACCCATGTGGAATGTGCCTTCGGTACCATAGAAATATACGCCCACCGGTTGGTCCGGCCGAGTTTTTTCGGCATTATTGCCCCCAAACCGCCGATGTTCCCAGGTAACCGAAAAATTGTCAAACTGATAGATGGCAATCTGATGGTCAGGGGCGTCGGTAGTCTGCTGTTTGCCGTCATTGACCGGCGGGCCTAGAATGGGTCGGCCTCCTACGGAAGCTACCTGTTTGGGCCATTGTTCTTCGCTCCACCAGAGAATCTGATCCATCCAGTGGATACCCCAATCGCCCAAGGTTCCGTTGGCATAATCCAGGAAGTTCCGGAAGCCTCGGGGATGGATTTTGCGGTTGAAGGGCCGTTTTGGTGCTGGGCCGCACCAAAGTTCCCAATCCAGTTCTGGCGGCGGTTCTTCGTTGGGTTGAGGTTGTTCTGGTCCACTACCGCCGTAAAGGACAAAGGCCCGGATCATGCCGATCTTGCCCGCCTTGCCTGATCGCAAGAATTCCATCCCAGAAATGTTGTGCGGCGAAATCCGCCGATGGGTGCCCACCTGAACTACCCGGTTAGCCTCCCGGGCTGCTTTGACCATGGCTCGGCCTTCGCGAATGGTATGGCTGATCGGCTTTTCCACATACACATGGGCGCCCGCTCGGCAAGCGTCGATGGTCATCAGCGGATGCCAATGATCCGGCGTGGCAATGATCACAATTTCCGGCTTTTCCTTGTCTAAAAGTTCCCGATAATCTTTGTACAGTTTGGGGGTTTGGCCGATCTTCTGTTCCACCGTATTCAGGGCGGCCTTCAAATGCCGACCGTCCACATCGCATAGGCCAACCACCTCGGATCGGCCAGCGGCCATCGCCTCGTTCAAAATATTCATCCCCCACCAACCGCAGCCGATCAGGGCGGTCCGATAGCGTTTTACCTTTTCGGCACCTAGCACCGCAGGCGCTGGAAAAGTACTTCTGATGGCCAATGCTCCCAAAACCACTCCCCCACCACTTAAGTGGGCCGAAGCCTTCAAAAATGTTCGCCGATTCACCGATACGGGTTTTTCTGGCATAGCTTTACCCTCACCGAAAAGAAGCCTTCTAGCCTGCGCAATTTCTCTCCTGAATATACCCCAGTAAGACCTGGCAGAACGTTTGGCTTTGCCTAACCCATTATGAATGCGCCGGACGGTATTGAAAACCCCCTTCCACGCAAATTTGGGGGAGGTGGGGAGACTGTTCAAGTAGGGATCACCAGGTGGTGCTGGGGAATCGCTGCTACCAGAGTGCTCGGCCACGCACCGGTTCTTAAGAGGGAAACCAAGTACCCATTGGCCTCGACTCAGCCGACCAAGCCGAAACCATGGCCCAACCCTCTCTAGTATTCCCCATTCCAAAGGAATATATTGAAACTAGGGAGCCTATCGCCCGAATGGGGGAGGGACTTTCTTACTCAGTACTGCTCCGTAAGTAGGATTCCAATCCCTTGAAACTGGATTGCCTTTTTCTGGATTCCCGGTTGCGTGGAATGACAATTTAAGACAGCTTTTGGCGTCAAGACAGTTTCAGTTGCCTGGGCTAATGGGTTTGAAGAGGGTGGAGCTAGATGGAATCCGATCAGGAACCATTTCCAGGTTGGCATGAGCTTCAGGAGCCGCTGCGGCGGTATTTGGTGAGGGCCTTCCCCCGGCTTCAAAGCGAAGCGGAGGACATCCTGCAAGAGGTCTTCTTACAAGCTTTGGAGCGGGCTCGCTGTCCCCAGGAGCCGCCTGTGGAAGATTGGCCAAGATGGTTTCGGACGGTAGTTCGGCATCGGGCGATTGATCGGCTTCGGCAGTGGGAACGGCGGGCGTTTCGCCAGTTGAGCGGCCAAAGCACTTCCAGCAGCTCTAGCAGTTGGGAAGGTTCCTCCTGGAAGGAGAGCTCCTTTCCGGACCCGAGCGATCCCAGCCCTGGCCCTGCTACCCAAGCCGCTGAAAAACAACGCCGCCACAGGCAAGGACTGCTTCTGAGCGAGGTATTGGTGGCTTTTTGCCGATTCTGCGAGGCCAAACCCACTCGCTTGCCTATGAAGGAAGCCTACGAACGGGCCCTCCGAGGTCAAAAACCCGAACAGATTGCATCAGCCATGCAACTGCCTCCTGCACAAGTGCATCAGCTTCTTTATCGAGCACGCCAGTGGATATTAACCCGGATTCAACAGGCGGATGTGGATCGATCGGTCTTTTTGACCTTGTTCGCCCAGAAAGGGGAACCGACCAGCTGAAATTTCCCCTAAGACTCCAGACGAGCAGGCCACAATGAAACTACCTGGATATGCTTATTGGTCGAATGGTTCTGAGGTTATTTTTGTCCGCTTTTGACGGCGCAGTAGTCCATGAAAGAACCACCGCCGATGAATAGTTTTGGTGATGTGGTCCGATGGGTGGTGGAAGAATTAGGGGCCTTCTGCCCTAGTCCGGAGCGATTGGCTGGGTATTGGCTTAACCCCGACGCCCCCCAGTATCAGGACATCCGCTACCATGTCGAAGAGGCCGGGTGCCCGATCTGCCGAGCCGAACGGCCAGAACCTCCTCGACCTCCTAAGCCGGCTATATAAACCGCCTATCCTTCTAATCTCAGGAGTTCTAAGCTCGACTTTTGCCATTTTTGCCCTCGTCCCGGAAGGAGAAAGTTCTAACTTCTTGTAACTATTGGAGTTAGGAAATTGGGTGAACAAAAAGAGGTCTCGTCGTAGCTGCTGGAAACAAAGGGGGTTAGGGAAAATGGCAAAAGTTGATCTCAAAATATCTCCTTTGAATTATGGAAAGGTTCCTAGCGAACTTGGATGGCTCCCTGCGTAAGGCAGAAGAGGGAAGCTGCTGGTCGCCGTTGACTGTGTGGAACCTGATTCCGAACAGAAGCCTACGAAAAAAACAGACTCAAAACCGACCGCCGTGGTCTCTAGGGGCCGATCTACGGCCACCCAGAGAGGCCTATCCCAAAAAAGCGGATCAAAAACGACCGGCATGGTCAAAACTGCCCAGCGTGTGGATAACTTTCTAAGCGTGTGGATAACTTTTTAATAGAACTAGCTGGCGGGCGAACATACTCAGGCTGAAAAAACCTCTTGCCTTCGTAAGCCAAGTGGCATATTCTAACATATTCTGGGTTAATCTTGACTTTTGCCAATTTCCAGAGTGTAGTTCCCATTGAATGGTCTAGCCTTTTGAAAACCTGGGTTAGGAAATGGATTGACCAAGGACTACAAAGCGTAACTATTTAAAATAAAAGAAGTTACACAAAATAGCAAAACTCGAAAAGTTAATAGGATCCGTATTTTTATCTGCTTGAAAAGTCTTTTTGGGTCAAGGAGTTTGGTGTCGTGCCCCGGATGGTGGTTTCCCAGCCGTCGTTGGACCTGCCTCGACCTACGGAACCGATCAGTGGGGCGGAGGTGGTGGTACAAAGCCTGCTGCACCATGGGGTTACGACGATTTTTGCCTATCCGGGCGGAGCCAGTATGCCATTGCATCAGGCTCTGACTCGGTATCGGGATAAAATACGGGTGGTTTTGCCACGGCATGAGCAGGGAGGCGGGTTTGCGGCCCAAGGGTATGCTCGGAGTACCGGGCGAATTGGCGTGTGTATGAGCACCAGTGGGCCGGGAGCTACGAATCTGGTTACCCCGATTGCTGACGCCAAATTGGATAGTGTCCCGCTTTTGGCGCTGACCGGGCAAGTTAGCACGCCTGTCATCGGCACCGACGCTTTTCAAGAGACGCCGATTGTGGAAGTCTGCCGGAGTGTAACGAAGCACCACTATTTAGTAACTAATGTTCACGATCTGCCGCGCATTATGCGGGAAGCTTTTTATGTGGCTACCACAGGCCGACCCGGCCCGGTCCTCGTGGATCTACCGAAAAATATCCAACAGGCCCAAACCATTCCGGATTACAACGTTCCGATGGATCTGCCCGGCTATCAGGTGCCGGAGCAGGGAGCGCAACCCGAGCAGATCGAACAGCTAGCCCGTTTGATCCGGGCGTCGAAACGGCCACTGATCTTGGCCGGCGGTGGCATCATCTCGGCGGAAGCCTCCGAAGAACTTCGCCTGTTGGTAGAAAAGACCGGCATTCCAGTAGCGATGACCCTGCGTGGCTTGGGCTGCTTCCCCGGCGATCATCCCCTGTCGCTGGATATGATCGGCATGCATGGAAGTGTCTATGCCAATTATGCTGCCTATGAATGTGATCTGCTGTTAGCACTGGGAGTTCGCTTTGATGATCGAGTAACGGGAAAGGTCAGCGAGTTTGCCAAACACGCTAAAATTGTTCATATCGACATCGATCCCTCCGAAATCAATAAGGTCAAACAGGCATATCTGGGCATCGTCAGCGATTTGAAATACGCTCTGCAGATGCTCAACGAAATCGTCCAGCCGCCGGAAGACCTGTCGGAGTGGCATCGAAAGATCGACGCCTGGAAAAAGGCCGATCCTTTAACATATGACCATTCGTTCCCCGGTATCCTGCCGCAACGGGCAATCCATGAATTATGGAAACTCACAAAGGATCGCCCCACCATTATTACTACCGGGGTGGGACAACATCAGATGTGGACTGCCCAGTTTTACAAGTTCTCTCGGCCCCGCAGTTTTCTTTCCAGCGGGGGGTTAGGGACGATGGGGTTTGGATTGCCGGCGGCTATTGGTGCTAAAATTGCCCATCCAGATATGCTGGTCATCGACATCGATGGCGATGGCAGTCTGCTGATGAACATCCAGGAGATGGCTACCTGCTACTGCGAGGAAGTGCCGGTCAAAGTCATGCTCATGAACAATATGCATCTGGGCATGGTGGTCCAATGGGAGGATCGGTTCCATCAAGGCAATCGGGCCCATACTTATTTAGGCCCGATCCATCATCCAGAGGCCATCGGCAGGGGGGATGGAATTAACCCAAAAGTACGCTATCCCGATTTTGTGGCTGTGGCTCGCAGTTTCGGCTGGGAAGCCCGGGCAGCTAGAGACCCAAAAGAACTCATCGAAGGAATTCGGGTTATGATCCAATCCGATGGCCCCTTCCTGCTAGACGTCCACATCCCTTATCAGGAACATGTGCTTCCCATGATCCCTGCTGGTATGAGCGTGCACGAGCTCATTCGGAAGTAAACACACCGACCCAAGCTCTTTTCCCTTCTACGCGAACAGTTAGCCAGAAGCTGCCTTGGCCCCAAAGCTATTCGAGGGTGTTGAGGCGTCCTAAATTCTGAAGAACCCGAAAATTTTCCTATTTCTCTATTTTCCTCAGTTTCTCCAAATCTCCAAATTCATGGACCCGCCTTTCAGTAGAATTGTTATCCCTTCCCTAACATACCCAAAAATCGGGGCCCAAGGCTTTTGTTCCCCTCGGTTAAATGTTACTTTCGCCCAAACGAAGCAGTGCTTCCACTTTTTTGGCTCGCTGTTCTACACAAGTTGGCGTTGAAGCGCTCGAACTTCACTTCAGGCAAATACCAAAAGCTCGTTGAACAACGCAGAATGGATAAAATAGGTGATCTAGCTAAGACTGTCTTTGAAACCAAACACCTTTTTGCTCTGGGAAGTGCTTCTTTCCTAAATGCTGCGATTTCTCCAAAGTACCAATTAGTTTCTTTAGAAAGGTTCGTTATTCCCCAGGAGTTCCAAGTCGGGTTGCCAGAACAAAATAGTTCTAACCTTTTATCTTTAAAGGACTTATATCACCTTCTCTTTACACCCCTTGTGGGGGCAAGGACCAAAAACGGTTGGCTGTTCCCGCTGGGCTGCCCAGCCTCTGTGGGCTCGCTGTTATACGCAAGTTGGAGTTCAGACGCTCGGACATCACTTCAGGCAAAGCAGGAAAACTCGTTGAACAACATAGAATGGATCAAATAGAAAATATAGGCAAACCATTTTCTGAAACCAAAGACCTCCTGATCTTCTAAATGATTTTCCTAAATTGTGCAATTTATCCAAAGTAACCGTTGGCTTGTTTTGAAAGGTGGATTTATCCCCTGATTGGGGCACTCGTTTGCTGCTGCTGTGAGGGGTAAATCCATCCCAAAGATGTGTATAACAGCGAGCCTCTGTGGGAGGGCCGGTCCAGCCGGTTCGATCCAGGCCATACAGGGAGACGGGAAAACCTTGCCCTAACATATGGAATCATTATGAGTTAAGTTAGGTTAATTGGCCTTCTTAAGAGGTCTTGGATATACCACGAAAGAGTTATTTTGGACGCCTTCGCCTCTTTGATTTCTACTGGGTGCTCTGGCAGGCCAGAGCAAAAACCCCTTGGAAAACATCTCCGGAAGGTTTTCGGGCAGAAGAAAGATGCTTTTTCTAAGTTCTTATACATTAAAGAGTTACAGATAAGTATTATCCGTTCACTAAATTTTGA
>JANXAQ010000076.1 GCA_025062105.1 Thermoguttaceae bacterium | reverse complement strand
CCGAAGGCCAAGCCGCCCTCTCCCGCGGAGGGGAGAGGGGGGTGGGGGAGGGGAGTGGGGAGTGGGGAGTGGGGTGAAAGAGCGGAGGGCAGAGGGGTTGAGGGCAGAGGGGAAATGTACCGTCAGGGGAGAGGTGGTTATCGGGTAAGGAAGTTTGGGTAACGGGGGATTTCGGCCAGGAGGGTCCGGGCCAGGAGTCGAGCCTGGACGTGCAAGATGCGTCGATAACTGATCCGGTAGCCGAACAATGGGTGCCGGATCAGAGAATCCAAACGGCGTTCGAAGGCGGCGATGACGGTGCGTCGGCCCTGGTCGGTAAGAGCCACGGCACCTGCACGGCGGATGAAATGGTCCTGGTTGATCTGACCGGTATTGATGAGAGATAGGACCACCGAGTCTGCCAACAGGGGCCGAAACTCCTCAGCCAAATCCAGAGCTAAGGAAGGCCGACCATAACGGGGTCTGTGGAAAAATCCCAACATGGGATCGAAGCCGATGGTGTGGACCCCGATGGTCAGCTCCTTAACCAGGAGGGCATAGAGGAAACTGAGTAAGGCGTTGACCGGATCGCGAGGAGGTCGGCGATTGCGGGCCTGGAAATTGAAGGAGGTGTCTGGTTTTAGGAGTTTGGCGAAGGCGGCAAAATAGGTTTGAGCCGCCGCTCCTTCGATGCCCAACAGGGAATTAGGATCGGTAGCAACGGCGGCCTGGCGAGCCAAGTGTGCCAGTTGCTGTAGGACGCCCAGCTGGTCGGGCAGATGCCGGCGGATGAGGGTGCGGGAGTTTTTGATTTTGCCGACCACAAATCGCCTGGCCAGACATAAAGCCCGGCGTGGATGAGTAGCCCAACGAAACTGAGCAAGCCGAAGCTCCACATTCTTATGCACCAGACCGGTGGTCAGGCCATAGAACCACCCACCATAAGAGAAATAACAGATCGGAATGCCGGCGGCACAGAGGTCGCGCAGAGCCTGAGTAGTAACCTGGACATTGCCAAATAGACAGACCTGCGAGATGTCCAACATCCGAACCTGCTGAACGGTTTCCTGTCGACGCCGAACGACCAATAGATCGCCTTGTTTACCGAGAGTAAGCCCTTGCTCCTGGAGGTAGAGCGGTAAGGCGTCGTCACGGGCGGGGATAAGGCGACGGACATGAACCTGGTCCAAAGCCGCTTGGTCTTGTGCCAGTGAACGGACATCCGCTAAAGAGGGCCCTGCCTCCTCCGAGAGAAAAAGGCGGGTTTCGTCGGGCAGACAGATACCAACCAGAGAACAACGAGGACACTTAGGACTATCCTGCAAAGGAGGAGGAATCCTGCCCGAGGAGGCCATCTGACGAAGCTCGCGGAGCAATTGACGAGTGCGTTGGATCAGCGCATCGTCAAAAGGCACCCCAATGCGCCGACGAGATTGGACATAATAGAGGATGCCGCCTTCACAATGATAGCCATTGGCCCGAAGAATCAGACCCTGAGCACAAAGCTGCACACGCTCGGGCTCCCAAGCCTGCTCCGGTAGGTCGGGAATGGCCCCATGCTTGTAATCGACGGGCACCGCGGTGGAGTTTTCCAGCTCAATAAGATCAATCCGGGCGATCAGGCCTTCCTCCGGAGCCGACAGAAGCACACTGCGAGCATGAATCGGCTCAAACGGTGGGGAACCAGAAGGAGCTGCGACAGAGGCCGAGGATTTGACGTCGGACATAGCCGATTCAGCCTGGCCCAACGACAAAGGCTCAGGCAGGGCAACAGCCTCAGAACCATCCACCCGACGATGATCAAATCGGCCCTGAAGAGTATCCAAATTGTCGGCAAACTCGCCCTGAACCCACTCTAGATACGCTAACCGAGGACAATAACAAAATTCATTCAACATCCGAACGGGGACTAGATCCGGCACATCCAGTTGGCCGCGAGGATAAAGATCAGTTAAGGTCATGGCAGCACCTCCGAAAAAAACAAAGCACGCAGAACCCCAAGGCGTCCGTGCTGCCAAGAAGTCCTGAAGCAGCATCCAAGAGAAAAGTGCATTCGAGATAGACAAGGAAAATATGAGAGCTAACTTGTGTTAGGCCCAACAGCCAGAGCGGAGATGGACCGGCCAGATTATAGAAGAGATTCTGGTCAGCTTGTGTGCCGTTGGCTTCCTCAGCAGTTCTTGCGGGGATCAGGTAAAGAGCAAGGAGATCGTCAGCTTGCGTTGGCCATTAGAGTTGGCCCCATTGAAACAATTCCCAACACGGTCTTGGCGGGAGAAAATTTGTGCCAGCTTGTGTTGGCCATTGGCCGGACAGGGACACTCGCAGGAGACAGAAGAACTATCCTTCAGTTAACTTGACTTAGAAGAGAGACAACGACGAGAAAAGGGTCCTCCGCGCCGGCGGCCCAGCCGGACCACCGGCGCGGAGGAAAACCCTTGGCCGAAGTCGGCATCAAGAGACCAGGACGAAAGCAGGCGGCAAAGCAGATGAGTACTGGATGCCATCCATGGACGCCGACAGGATGCCGTAAGCCACCTGCCAAGAAAAACCTCCATCCCCATCGAATTCGCAAAAGACTGAATTGTCAAAGAACAAAAGGAGTTTTTATTTACTTTATTTACTTTGGCGGCTACTCATTCCAGTGGGCAAACAGTCCCAAGCCGCAATGACGGCCTACGCCGATGGCTAACGGGCCGGGGATTTCCTCTTTGAACCGAACATGGACATGCCAGAGCGGGCAACGTTTGAGATACTCCTGAGGCCGTCGATACAGGGCTGGATGATGGGAACCGGGCCAAAAAGGAGCCTTGCGCAAGGTGAATTCCTCGACAGCTTCCAGTGGGAGGCCTGCTTGCCAAACGGCCTTTAGGAAGAGGAGCTCGGCCTTGGTTTGTTTGCCATCGTCGTAGCCGGGCAGTGCAACCGGAGTTACGGTAGCCCAAGCCCGACTGGGTTCAACATAGAGGGAATAGACCGGATCGCGGGGATGGGGCCGGGATAAAATGGCGCAGCGCTGGCGATCCGTATTGACCAACTGCTTATTGGTCAATCGCATCTGAGCCCAGTGGGCATGACGGCCGTGGCTGCCATAGGGTTCGGCAATCAGGACGCGCCGGATCAAGCCATCGGCATAGCCGCCGGGGCGGATCGTAGGCAAAGGCAGATAAGAAAATCGGGGAGGCGTGATCTTCGAGTTTGGGACATGGCCGGCCACATAGACCTCAGGACCGCCTTCAAATTGGTGGGTGTCGTGTTTCGCCTCCTCGCAGGCTCGATGGCGGAGCATGGCAGCCACATAGACGATATGGGTTTGTGGAAAAGGGCGCCATTTGCCCTTGGAATTGCAGAGGTCAAAAGCGGCATAAGGTCGAGGCGGCACCTCACAAATCCTCCGATAAGTAACAACATCAAAAACACGAGGTTTATCAGGAGGACGGAAGCGTTTGGTTTGGACACTGTGGACAAAAGACTGATACGCCCGAACGAGATCGTCAAAACTGCCTGACTTGGGAACCCGGCGGCGATGGTGGAGCATGGGGGATGGAGATGGTAACCAGCGGTGCCCTGATAGCCGAGAAGCTTCCTCAGCGGTAAGGATTCGCGCATCGGCTACCACCATGTCGATGCCCCAACCTAGAGCTAAGATTTGCCGGGCAGATCGGCAAATAAGCTTCCACAAATCCCAACAAGAACTGCTGGAAACTGCCGAGTCAGATAAGGCCCAGAGATAATGCACCGTTTGACCGTCCAGCAGCCGATATGGTTGGACCAGCTTCGTGGTCAAACGGTCGTGGCGATCGAACTTTTTGTCGCTGTCGTTGTTGGGGACAAACAGGGTGTAGCTAGCCGCCAGACGTGCATGAGGCGCAACGATTTCGGGCGGCGGGAGACGTTCCATATACCGAAATGCTTCGGCTTTGGACTCTGGGAGTTCGGTTTTTCGACATCCGGTATAAGCGCCGGCCACCAGGGCCTGAAACACTCTCCAAGGCGAAGGTGGCCACTCCGGCTCTCCCTGATCCGCCTGACCATGAAAAAGCGGATCAAGAAAGGTAACAGAGACACAAAGATAATGAGTCATGGTTAATTGCCTTCCTCTTCAGCAGTGGATTGACGACGACGGCGGGTTTCTTTGCGTTCTGCTTTCGACTGGCCAAGGGCTGACCTGGCGGTTTCGGCGTCGAAGGTCCCAATACGGTCCTCACCGACGCCGAAGTCCTGAGCAGCCAATTCAGCGTACTCGAGAGCATCTTTGTGAGCGATTTGACAAGAGGTACGGGTTCCATCGTAGCGGACAAGCTCCCAGAGGGGAGGACGGTCGGGATCTGGGACAAGCTGACAGCCTTCTCGCAAGAAGGGTTCCTGAGGAGCGGTGAAAGCTACCAGGGCCAGACCAAGGATATAACGGCGGAGCTTCTGAAGCCGTTGACCTCGATCGGAGGCGCCTAAAGTCCGGATGGCGGTAAGATTCAACGCAGCCTCTCGACGAATTTCCTTTAAGACCTGCACGCCTCCGTGCGTCCAAGCCGCAGGAGCATGGGCCAGTCCCTGTTCGGACATAGCTTCCTTTTGTGGTTGTCCTTCTGGGGGATCTAACAAGTGTTGGCCTACATAATCTACTGGAGGAATATATTGGGCGGAGCGATGCAACGGGCGGACATCATACGCTCGGATGACAGAACGAACAATCCGAGGCAGTTTGACCTGAGTGAGACGAGAATCCCACACGCCAAAGACGATGGAGGTAGGAGCAATCTTGGCAAGGGGTTCGGCATTGCCAGTCTCCCCAATAGCACGGAAAGCACGCTCGAGTTCACCAGCCAAGTCGGAGAAACGGACGATGGCGTCAGCGGCTCGATGTCCCGCCTGTAGTAAATTGACCTCCTTATCGCCGGCGCGGATGCGTACCTGAGGTACTAACTTACAATAAGGCTCTCGCAGGAAGATGGGTTCCATTCGGTTAGCCTGTGAGCCAACGCTATCAATCAGACAAACGGAAGTACCATCTTGAAATAGATCAATGTTGTAACCATACGGTCCTTTGGCGCCTTGATACACGCCGGGGACCTGCTCGCCTTTGCTGAACCGAGAACCTACATCGGTCCTATCTAGGGTGTACGTAGGCGGGAAGATGACAGCGTCTTTGCCTTCGACAGGCATCAACCACTGGCGCATGACCAGTGCGGCAAAAGGACTCTCCTCGGCAAGCCACTCGTCAAAACGCTGCAGGATAGATTGATCAGTCATTGTTCAACCTCCTAAAAGAGTTGCGAAATCGAACGCTTTATACCGACGTTGGTCATCTCGAAATACCAGAGAAAAGCAATACCGGTCCACTGGATACACTGGCACTGCCCCACTTACAATGGCAGCTGCTATAGGAGCAGACACAGGGCTAAACCAGACCGAATAAGCAAACTGCCATTGCATCTTCGGGGGAGCGGGGCGAAAGCGTTGTAAGCCGATCAAGCAGAGGAGTTCAACGGCGGGATAAGCCAGAGTATCAAACTCCTGGACATCGAGAGAAAATCCGACATCCAAGGCATGGGCAAACCTTCTAGCGTCGAAATAAAACGGTTCTACCGACTTGCTCTGATCGGATTTTCTCTTTCGGTATTCTTGAGGAAGATACAACACACAACAATAATCGAAAAGTTGACACAGATCAGGAATGTGGGAGATCGCATCTTGAGCAGATCTGGCTACTTTATGCAGCTCTTGACGACCTGCCCACGTTTTAGGCGTATTAGGGTCTTCGTCTTTCCCTTGCCACCAATCAAGACGCAGGTGAAAAGGTGTTCCTATAAAAAGGGATCCTTCCCTCGCCATCTCGCCAAGCATTTTACGGCGTGCCTCTTGAGCGTCCGGTAGCTCATATCCTTCCTTCTTGAGTCGCCTCTTTTCTGCTTCGAGAGCTTCTCTTTCCTTCCGTTGTTCCTCAGTCAAACCAGAGATTTCACAGGTGGACAAAAAATGGATAATTCTTTCCAAAGTTGCGGAGGAGTCCTCAGACCAGACATGGAAATAGGGGTTCTGAGAATCGAACCAGCCTTCGCAGCCGGGCCAGAGCCTGCTGGCAAGTTCCAGCAGGCCGCAGCAGGCAAAAAATTGCCCCGGATTGGTGACATCCACCTGCACTGAGAAACTGGGTTTAAGAGTGTTCATGTTCCGAGTCCTTTTGTATTTGAGAAACCAAAACATCAGCACATCGCAGGAGGGACTCCAGCCAGGCCAATCCCCACCGACCAAATCGTTGCTGCAATCGGCCGAAACGGCGCATGACTTGCTGAGCTGCGGTTAGATTCTGCTCGGTAGTAAAGCGTTCCGTATCAAACGATTCCGGATCGAAATGGGGCCTGGCCCGGCCATGATGCGCAGCAATCAAGTGAAGAATTAAATCCCTTTCCGGATGCTTCTGGATCTGTTCGTCCTGCTCTGCTTCCAACAACGAACCAAACTCATGCCGATAACCACTGAGTAATCGCCAGTTGAGGTTTTTCCCACCTGCCTTCGCCAAGACGGGGCTCTGCGTACCAGGCTGATCCTGCCAGTTGCCGATGGCTCGTTGCCAGATCGCTCGGTCTTTTCCACGGTCATGCCACTTGGCCGCCAAACTTAGGGCCGACCTCAACCAGTCCGGGAGCTGAAGTCTCTGGGCAATCGCCTGGGCAAAATGGACCACCTGTTCGGTGTGCTCGTCTAAGCCCACAGGTTGCGGGGCTGAGAGAGAGCCTTCCGTATCCCCGGCTTCCAGCGACTCGTACCAGTGCCAATAGCGGGCCCGCTTCTGCTGTTGGTTTGCTTCTGTACTCAAAGCCTCCTCTCCTAAACCGAGGGATTCCGATTCCTCCGGTTCGAACTCTTCTGCATCCGGTTGGGTGTCGATGGTCTGAATCAGACGCATTCCAGGTGGTGGATCGAGTTGGGACTGCTCCGACCAAATCCGACACCGCCGACGCTTGGTCTTTTCTTTGTCGGCAAACCACTCATCGGCTACGTCCATCGGTTGTGTGGGAGAAAGGCTTTCCTTGCCATCCGATTTCAACAGCCCATTTTCCAGGCCGCCCACCGAAGGCGGTAAAAGCACCGTCCGGTAGTGAATCACACTTTTATCTTCTTGGATCAATTGTCCGAGCTTCGAGACTCGCACTCGATCTGTAGGATCTATGAGCCAAACCGGACTGTCCGGATGCCGTTCGCCAATAGCCTTCAAATGTTTCCACACCCGGTCACTTTGGTCCCGAAGCAGTTCGTGCGGCTTGAGAGGATAATCATCCAAGAGATCTTCTGGCGGGTAGATATCCAGCAACCAGCCAGTAATCACTTCTACTTCTTCCCGCCAGGCCACATAGGTTTCCGGCGGCTCCCAAGCGGCTACTCCATGCAAGTAAGGCTCCAGTTCGGGGCGGCCGGGCAGGTCCTCCCGGATACTGGTTAAGCTCCAGGCGTCTAGCAGGATGTCGGTGATCGGTAGGATCGTAGGCGCCGGAGCAAAAGCGTCCGCACAGACCACCGGATCCAACCGAGCCAAACTGGCTGGACTGGCATCCCCTTCCTGCTGCTCCTCCAAACGTTTCAACAGGTGAAGCGTCTTCTGCCGGGCCTGCTCGTAGGAATCCTTTTGCTCAAATTCAGTAGGATGCACAACGATAATCTGGGTATCTTTTGATTGGCCGAAGCGGTTGACTCGGCCAAACCGCTGCACCATGCTTTCCCAGGTCGTAAGATCGCATATTAGGTGATCACCGGACAGATTCACCCCAACCTCGCCCGCCGACGTGCAAACCAGATACACCGTGCCTTCGGCTATTTGAACGCCTTCCGGCCGACTGCTGGCCGGAAGAAATCGAGCAAATACCGGATCCCCTGGCAACCGGTCCCGCTCATAGCCGCGCAGCGTCCCAGTCAACGGGACGACCTGTTGTTTCTTTTTGGCAAGGGCCGCAGCGATCTTTTCCACATCCTCCACACCCCGAGCAAAGATCAAAATCGCCCGACCGGAGTCCTTAAATTCCAATGCTAATTCCACCATCCGTTTCACAAGTTCTTTTTCGTCTTCGAGTTGCACAAGGCGAAGTCTCTTGGGGGCATACAGCCGACGCCAAAGATGCTCCAGCGGTCGCTGCGGCGGATCAGGAAGCTGTGGAGGAGGATTGCGTTCCTGGTCGGTAAGCCGAAAAACCGGTTCCCCCTCCTTGTCGGCTGCATTGGTCCTCAGCGTGGCCGATAGGGCCATCAACCGAAACGGTCGCACCAATACCCCGCCGGACCGCTGCTGTTCCTTCTGAATCTCCCGCTCAATCTGCTCCAGAAGCTGTTGAAAAGCAGGTTCCAGATGGGCTTCGTCGTGCACCAGCAAGACATCCTGACCCAAAAGCCCCGCATGAAATGGCCGCCGACGAAAACCAATTAGATACCCCCCAAACAGAAGCCGACTACCGATCATATCCACTGTGCCTACGACCACAGCGGGTCGGGCAGGATCAGCCGACCACTGCCGATTATCCGCAAATTGGCCCCGCAGAGTGCTAATGGCCAACGGCGGCTCGCCATCACTCAACGGTAAGGCACATAGTGCCTGCAAGTGCTCTCGAAGCTGGGCCAGCTCCGGCTCGAGGAGCTTCTTTCGGTATTGCTCTACCTCCTGGGTAGTTTGATCCACTACGGTGCGGCGGTTGACCACATAGACTAAGCGGCGGGGGAGTTTTTCTGGGGCGTGGGCCAGGGCGATGAGCCAAACGGCGACCGCCGCTGTTTTGCCCAAGCCGGTCGGGATATTACAGCGGGCTGGGATGTCCCCTTGGACCAGCCGTTGGTAAAGCGACGCCTGCCAAGGAAACGGTTCATGCCCGGTCAAAAAGGAGAAAACTTCTGCAAAGCGCTCCTCTAAAAAAGCAACGTTTTCCGTTTGCTGCCAGGTTCGATCTAAAAGGGACTCTTCGCTCATCAAGCGATCTCCTTTCATACATAAGTAGATATTTCTTCCAATATATCCTCTTTTCCATATATAGCAACGGGGTCTCCAAGGAACTATGTTTTGAAGGATAAAAAGTCCGTAACCCCAGAAAACGTGACTGCTTGCAAAAACCACAATTGCGCTCAGATGGGATTTGAATTTTCAGAGTCGTTTATCGAAGGCAAAACAGAGAATCGCAAAAGCCGGATTTGGCCAAAACCAGGACTTGGTGAAGTCCGTAAAGCAAGGTGGCGTATCAAGGTGTTTAAGCCAAAGAGGCTCAGTGGAAACCCTTTCCGGTCGGTGGCCTAAACCCCCCAAAACTGAGCAAAACCGACCAGTATAGGCAAAACCCCATACCGCGGGTAACCTTTCAATAGAGCCACCCAAAAGAAGCAGGGAAAACTAGATTTGGTTATTGCCTTCCAGCGAAGATCGAAAAGAGTTCAACCGGCTCCCTTGCAACTGGGACACCGACAGAACATGTTGCACAAGCGATAGTGGACCCTTAATGCGAGCCGCTGGAAGCCGTCTGTTCAATCATCTTTTGAACGCTTCGGGCGTATTCGGCGCCTAGCAGGAGGATGCAACCGGTAAGCTGCATCCAGACCAAAAGGGCCAATACAGCGCCGACCACACCGTAGGCGGAGTATTGGGGGCTGATCAGGAAGGCGGCAAGAAAGCGGCGGAGGAGTTCCCACAACACGGCGGCCACGGCCGCCCCTTCGGAAGCTGCTGACCAAGAAACCTGGGCCCGCGGAATCGTTTTGTACATAACGGCAAATAAGGCCCAACTGGCTAACAGTCCAACGGCCGTTTCCAGAGCGTTCCAGAGCAACTGTCCGCCCCAAAGAGAGGTTGTAAAAGTTCGTACGGCAGCCAGGGCCATGCTGCCAAAAAACGCCGCCACCATCCCCAGGACCACCCCCAGCAGGATCAGGAACGCCCGGAACCGATAGATCAAGGCGTTTCCTACTGCTCCCCAAAGCCCCTGCCAGGGCGCTGGCGGCACCTGCCAAATCCGATCAAACGCCGTCTCCAATTGGGAAAAGATCCCTATGGCTGTTAGCACCAGAACCAGCAGCCCCACCGGCCCACTTACATCCGCCTGGGTTTGGACCTGCGTAAAAATTTGTTCCAGATACCCCGCTATTACCGGGGAGATGTTTTCCGCCGTAAGTTCTAGAAGCTCTTGCTGCGCGGACTGCGCCTGGGGCACAAACCGAAGCACATAACCAAAGGCCGCCAATAGAATCAGCACAAGCGGAAAAAGCGATAACAGCGCATAATAAGCCAACGCGGCGGCCAACTGGTCTGCCTGATCAGCCTGCCAGTTTTGCATCGCCCGCCATAACCGCGGCCAAAACACATCCGAGATCCATCTCATCAGCATCCATCCTTGTCTAGCCGGTAAGTTGGTGCAACCCAAACCGTCCCCGGCCAGATGCCAGCGGAGGGCCGAGCTGCCCCTTGCCTAGAGGTTTAGTTGGGACAACAGCTTACCTTGCAGCAAGGCACGGGACAACAAACTTGCACCGGCACTTGCTTATAGACCACCCGTGGCTCACATTGGGTTACCGTATAAGGTACTTGTTTTTCTACGTACCGGACGGTGGTTACCGGACGCTGATAGTGGCGAAGTTGCATTTCCGTGTAAGGAACTCGGCGGACGACTTCCTGCTGCACCCATCGGCAAGTCTGGACCGGCACTTTACGAGTAACCGTCTGGGGAACCCATCGGCAGACCGTATAGGTGCAAGTGCCCGTTTTTAGTTCGGTAACCCATCGGCAAACAGTGTAAGGGACTTTCCGAGTCCGAACCTCTTGAACATAGCGAACACATTGGACCTCCTTTTCCACCACTTCAGGCACCCAGACCCGCTGGCAGACCACCCTGGGGGCACAGGTTGCCGGTTGGCAGGTCACCGGGACACAGGTTGCCGGCACACAGGTTGCCGGTTGGCAAGTGGCAGGGGTACAGGTACTTGGGACGGTTACCTGTCGGGTTTCCCATCGACCGGAGCAGACCCTCACCTTCTTGGTCTCCACGACCGGCTTGCAGACCGTGTAGCACTCTTCCCGGTAGTGTGTCTCATACACTGGCCGACAAACTGTATAAGTTACCTGCCGGGTTTTGGTTTCATAAATAGGTCGGCAAACCGTTTCGGTGCGGGTGGTCCAATGGGTTTCATAGACGGGTCTGCAGACCGTTTCTCGGCACTCCCGATATTTCACTACTGGGACATAGCGGCACTCGGTTACCATTTTTTGTTCATAGATCGGCTGGCACACGGTGCGATAACAGGTAACCTGTTTAGGCACATATTCTACGACCGCACAGGTTTTCATGACCGTATGGCAATTCCATTGGCAACAGGACGCCGCGCAGCAGACCCGGCGCAAGCACGCATGCCGGGCTACCCCACAATAGGCCGCTTCCGCCCAACTGGCCCCCATCTGCACCATCAGCGATACCATCAATCCGATTCCCACCACAAGCCAACGAGCCTTCATCAGAGAACCTCCTCTTTTTAATGGGAATATAGGGAAATTAGGTAAGAAATACCAACGCTTTCAATACATACTTTCCCAATGACGAGCCGTCAACTCTCCCCAACAGAAAAATCCGAAAAATTGGGGAAAATCCGGGCCATTTCCCCCGAATGGCCCTCTGTCATTCCTCCGCAAGCAGGAAACCAGGTTTCCTTGGTCCTAACCGCTTTGAACGCCGCTGGCGTCAAGAAAGACAAAATAGCAGCCTCATGGTATCCGGGTTCCCCGCCTCCGCGGGGATGAAGCTACAGTAGGCCCTCAGCTCGACTTTTGCCATTTTTAAGCCTGGGTCGGAGATGCAATGTTCTAACTCTTTATAAGCATTAGCGTCAGGAAATCCCATGTGCAAATGAGGTTTGCTACGTAACTTCTGGAGGCAAAAGGAGTTAGGGACAATGGCAAAAGTGGAAGTCAGAAGCCGACATTTCCGCTTGCCGGGAATGAGATTCCTTGGGCTTTGTCTGCAGAATGGGTGGCCGTTGCAATGGGCAGAGATAGTTAGGAGAGTTTTTTTCGGAGGGCGGCTTTAGCCTGTTGCAACTGGGCGGCTTCTGGAGAGTTTTTGTAGTAGGGGTCTAGCGGGTAGCAGCCGCTGGGAAGGCCGTGGCGGGGGGCAGTGGTGCAATCGCTTAAGGTTCGGCAGAGGCGGTTTTTGTCGATGGGTCGGCCTTGCAACAGATCGGCGGGCAGATCCCAATAGGCCAGAACCATTCGGCCTAGGCCGACAAAGTCGATCCAGCTTTCGCGTACCACGGCCTGAGCCACATGGGGGAAAAAATCTTGAAAATAGGTATATGCACTTCCGACCATCGGCATTCCTGGCACAGCCTGTTTAATCTGTCGGGCTGCCTGCAATTGCCGAATGCAACCTAACAGCGGGTCCTCCGGCGGTTGATAACCGTCACAGGGTGGATACATGGCAGGCCGCTGAATATGTGGATTGTAGTAGGGTGAGCCGGCCGTCAGATTTACCAGTTCTACTCGCAGTTGTTCGTGGAGCAATCGGACAAGCCGGATCGGCTCCGAAAGATCGATTTCAAGCGGATTAAAGCGATTGCAGCCGAACCCTGGATAAGGGACCGAAAAGGGTTCTGGGATGCCGGGGCCGAGCTTGCCACTTGCTGTTCGGGTAGGATCCGGCATAAAAGGGGGAAAATCGAAGATGGAAATGCGAACACCGATCAGGAGTTTTGGGCAGGCGGCTCGTACGGCCTGAATGGTTTGCCGTAGAAAACGGGTTCTGCCCTCAAAATCACCGCCGTAGGGGCCTGGTCGATCATAAGCAGATAAAAATTCATGTCCCAAATAGCCATGGCAATGCTTGATATCGACGAAATGGAAACCTGCCTTTTGAGCCGCCTCGGCTGCACGGACAAAATCCTCTATCAGTGCAGAAATCTCGGCATCCGAAAGCACCGGTGAATCATCGTCGGGTCGGATGCCCACTCGGCGATCTAGAACTGGATGATGATAGATGATTTTCGGTTCCGGCCGATCGTGCCGATTCGGACGAGAAAATCGACCTGAATGGGTTAGTTGCAGACCGACCAGAAGATCTCGATCGGCATCGGAACCAAACCGGGCCCGATGCGCACGAACCACCGTTTCCAATAACAAGGCCAAATCGTCGGCATGTTCGGGCCGATAACAGAGTTGATTAGGATTGGCCCGGCCGTCGTGTCGAACAGCTACCGCTTCACCACCCCAGATCAGCTTGGCCCCAGATTGACCGAAATGCGCCCACCGGCGTAGGGTCTTTTCCGTTGGCCGACCATCCGGCGTGCCGTCCCAACCCTCCATCGGCTGGATGCAAAAGCGGTTTCCGACCGTTCGGTGGCCGACCCGGCAAGGCCAAGCCAACGGAGACCTATCCCCTGCAGACAAGACCTCCAAGTCACAAGGCACCGATGGATCTAGCCTATGTAAATACTGCCGGAATTCCGCGGCCGATCGAAAGGAATTGATCCGCCGATAGCCACTCGCTACACTACCAGCCATAGGTATCCCCATCCAGCAGACAAAAAACACTCACCCCTCTAGGAGCAATGGAGGTTTGGTAGGCAGTAGGTAAGCAGGTAATCTAGAATGGATACGGATAACAGTTCTGGCGAATGAACTGGGCATATGTTTTTGCCCGTTTTCCGCTGCTGCGACAGGATTGGGCTGCCTCAGAAGGGAACAAATAAGCAAAGATATGTTTGCCCCGCCGTAGCCGTCCAACATCAATTTCCGGGCTGTTATCGCCCAGCGGAGATGCGGTCATTTAGAGTTTCTAAGAGGCTGTCTGGAAATCAAGACTTGGCCGTTTCCTAATAGGGGTGGGATTAACCGGATCTTACAGCAAAAGGCTGGGAAATAGGTACTTTTCGGATGCTAGGTAATCTAGCTACCAAACTGATTTTCCCTGGAAAAACACATTTCCAGACACCCTCTCAGGCTCTGTTGAGAGCCAGTCCCGTCGGCGTAAACCCACCAAAACAGAAGCAAAACCGATCACTATGGGCAAAACCTGCCTGGACTACGGACGACCTTTCAACAGAGCCAGTTTCTAACAAAATGAATGCGTCTCCTGGTATATGAGCGGTCAGAGACTCTCACCGCTCTGTAGGAGTTTCCTTTTGTTAGAGCTCATACTTGGCTGAAGTCTTACGGGTACGGAAGCCACGGGATAGCCCCACCAACGGGTGGAGATTACACGTCGCCTTTTTCCGCACGGCGGCGGGGTTTGGCTTTGATGGCGGCCTGAGCAGCTGCCAACCGAGCAATCGGCACCCGATACGGCGAACAACTCACATAAGTTAACCCTACCCGATGGCAGAATTCCACACTGGCCGGGTCTCCACCCTGCTCGCCGCAAATGCCGATTTTCAACTCCGGCCGAGTCTTTCGACCCCGTTGGACCGCCATCTCGATCAACTGGCCGATACCTTCCTGATCAATGGTCTGGAACGGATCGGCCGGGAGCAACTTCTTATTTAGGTAGTCTTGGAGAAAGATGCCGATATCGTCCCTGGAGAAGCCAAAGCCCATCTGCGTCAGGTCATTGGTGCCGAAGCTAAAGAACTCGGCCGTCTGCGCCATTTTGTCGGCGGTAAGGCAAGCACGTGGAATTTCGATCATTGTGCCGTAGGGGCATTCTAATTCCACACCGTATTTTTGCTCCACTTCGTGCAACACTCGGTCGAAAATCGGTTTGATGAAATTTAACTCACTGACTGCACAGGTAACTGGCACCATCAGTTCGGGTTTCGGATTTTTACCTTGTTTTTTTAGTTCGGCAGCCGCCTCCAAGATGGCGCGAATCTGCATTTCGGTAACTTCCGGATAAGTAATCCCCAAGCGGACGCCTCGATGGCCCATCATTGGGTTGGTTTCATGTAGGGCTTCTCCTCGTTTTTTGACCTCTTCGACGGAAATACCCAAAGCCTGAGCCAATTCCTGCTGTGCTTCGGGACTCTGCGGCACAAACTCATGAAGCGGTGGATCCAAAAGCCGGATCGTGACCGGCAAACCGTCCATGGCCTCCAACGTAGCCTGGATATCGCGCTTCATATAGGGGGCTAACTCTTCTAGGGCCTTTTTGCGTTCTTCGGTCGAAGAAGCCAGGATCATCTTCCGCAAGATAAATAGCGGTTTTTCGGAACCAGCGCCATAGAACATATGCTCGGTTCGGAATAGTCCGATTCCTTCGGCGCCGAAACTGCGAGCCACCCGAGCATCTTCGGGTGTATCCGCATTAGTGCGCACCCCCAACTTCCGATATTTATCCACTAGGGCCATGAATTTTTGTAGTCTCGGATTTTCTTTGCCTTCGATCATGGGCAAAGCACCCAGATAAGCCCGGCCACGGGTGCCGTTAAGAGTCAGCAGATCGCCTTCCCGTAAGGTTTGTCCGTCGGCGCTAATGGTCTTGTTTTCCAGATCGATTTTCAGCGCACTGGCGCCGACGATGCAGCATTTGCCCCAGCCGCGGGCGACCAAAGCGGCATGGCTGGTCATCCCGCCACGGGCGGTCAAAATTCCTTTGGCCGCCCGCATCCCCTCGATGTCTTCCGGATTGGTCTCTTCACGAACCAGGATGACATCTTCCCCGCGGCGAGTCCATTCCACGGCATCCTGGCTGGTAAATACAATTTTGCCACAGGCACCGCCCGGACCAGCCGGCAAACCGGTAACAAACAGTTTGGCATTCTTCTCCGCCGCCGGATCGACAATCGGATGCAATAGTTCGTCCAACTGAGCCGGCTCTACCCGCAGCACAGCAGTTTGCTCGTCAATAAGCCCCTCTTCCAGCATGTCCATCGCCATGTTCAAAGCAGCTGTGCCGGTCCGTTTGCCACTCCGGCACTGCAACATGTACAGTTTGCCTTCCTGGATGGTAAACTCAATGTCCTGCATGTCCCGATAGTGCCGTTCGAGCTTGATCCGAATCCGATCAAGCTGTTTATATAGTTTCGGCATGGCCGTTTCCAACGAGGGCAGATGACGGTTGTGCTCGCTTTTGGTGGCCTCGTTCAACGGATAAGGCGTGCGGATGCCAGCCACGACGTCTTCGCCCTGGGCATTGATCAACCATTCGCCGTAGAACTGATTTTCTCCGGTGGCTGGGTTTCGAGTAAATGCCACGCCGGTCGCCGAATTGTCGCCCATATTCCCGAAGACCATCGCCTGCACATTGCAGGCAGTGCCCCAATCGTCCGGAATACCTTCGATGCGGCGATAGCTGACAGCCCGCCGGCCATTCCAACTCTTAAACACCGCTCCAATTGCCCCCCAGAGCTGCTCCCAAGGATCGTCCGGAAACGGACGTCCTAATACCTCCTGCACCTTCTGTTTGAACTGCTCGACCAATTGTTTCAGGTCTTCGGCCGTTAGGTCCGTATCCAGCTTATAACCTTTTTCATGTTTCATCTGCTCCATCAGGCGTTCCAGTTGTACCCGAACGCCTTTGCCTTCTTCGGGCACAATGTCCTCGGCCTTTTCCATCACCACGTCGCTATACATCATAATCAGCCGACGGTAAGCATCATAGACAAATCGCTCGTTGTTGGTCTTCCGAATCAGGCCAGGAATCGTCTTAGAGCACAGGCCGACATTCAAGACGGTTTCCATCATCCCAGGCATGGACTTTCGAGCGCCCGATCGGCAGGAGACCAGCAAAGGGTTGTCCGGATCGCCAAATCGCATACCGGTATCTTGTTCCACCTTGGCTAGGGCCTCTCGGACCTGCTGTTGGACTTCAGGAGAAAACTTCATCCCAGCAGCCAGAAAATCGTTACAATATTCGGCGATGATCGTAAACCCTGGGGGTACGGGCAACCCCAAACGGGCCATTTCTGCAAGGTTTGCTCCTTTACCGCCCAGAGTGTTTCGCATCCGGGCATTTCCCTCAGTCCCTTGGGGACCAAAATAGTACACATATTTTTTTGTTGTTGTTTGGGTGGCCATGGGAAGATTTCCTTTCTTTTGTTTTAAATAAGGAACTAATCTTAAACACCAATGGGTCATCATTCCGGCTGACAGAAGCCTAGGCCCCCCAAGTGCACCCCTAGATCGCCTGATCTTATGCTTCTACCTTGGGGGCTCCAAAAACGTCAGCCCACCATTTCAGAGATTGCCGCTAATTCAGAACGCCAATTCTGGTCAAAAGAAACTAAAAATATATCCCTGTTTCCAGCCCCCGTCAAGCAGATGGACAAACCGAGCAGAGGAGATTTTTTATGAAAGTTTAGGCAATTTAGAGAAAACAGGTAAATTGATAGCGGGGTAAATTCCCTTTCTCTCAAACATCTGAACAACGGATCCTGCCTGGCATCCTGGAAGACAAAAGTGTTTTCAAAGTGTTTTTCTATACCGGCTATTTGGGAGATTTCGAAGCTAAAAGTTTCTGGGAGGAGTTTACAGGGGTTGTCACCGGGTAACGGTGATTGTGTCCAAAGTAGCTTTCCAGAAGCCAGAAGCCTATTTTGTTTTAGAGTATCTTTGCCAAATTGAGCCACAAAAATTTCACCTCAACTTCTTTTTTTCCGGGGGGCTGAATTTTTGGTGAATTTGGGAGATTTGGACAACATAGGTAATCCCTACCTCTGGAATCGGCTCACTCCAGGCATCTCCAGGAAAAGCAGGAAAAGAAAGTCCGTATTTCCGATTCTAGAGGCTATAAGTTTAAGGACGGAGCATCGAGAAAAACAGTAGGTTCTGTCCAAAGCTGACTTTCCGGGATCAGGGTGGTTTTGGTTAAGGAAACTCTGCATAATTCGAGGGAGATATTTTGATACCATTTTGATTACCTCTGCGTCTGACCCAATATATAGGGTTGCTAGCACTGTTAGCGCCCTACATATAGTGGGTGTTTGGATGAGGGCAGCTAAAGCCTACCAAATCAAAGGTTCATAAAATTCACACTCTATATGTTCAGGGTTTTGCGGAGGTCTTTAATATTTAAACTCTCCTTCCCCATAGCCACAGAATTTCAGTCGCCCCCATTTTTCCCAGCCTCTTGCAATACTGCAACGGTTAGATAGAATGAAAACAAAAAGAGAAATAAGCCTTGCTAACGCATGGTGTTTGTCAACCAGCTCTCTGCGGCAGTAGCTCAGGTGGTAGAGCACCGGCTTCCCAAGCCGGTTGTCGAGGGTTCGAATCCCTTCTGCCGCTCTCCAAAGGGGGGCCGGTAATCAGTAGGGCAGCCCAGAAAGGGAGTCTCTCTGGGTGCAGTAGGGGGTGCTTGGAATCAGCGTGTTTATAGGTACGTGTTTATAGGTAAATGTTTCTTTTCATCTTTTATCTTTAGTGCGCCCGAGTTATAAGCCGGGCTTTTTTTTCTTGTTTCTTGAGTTTCTCCTAGGGAGTGTGCCTCCCACAACTCCATTTCCAACCTCTTTTCTGGGACTTTTGTGAAGAAAGCGATCCCAATGGAGTGGTCCATTATTCGGCTGGTGAGGGAAGGAAGAGTGCTTTTTCTAAGGATTTTTTTAGTATTTTTGTGGGGGGCTAATATACCATGTTTTGGGCAATCCGGAGCGAAGGAGGTACAAAAAGCCCTGGATGGACTCCACCAATGGCTAGATCAAAGCCCCTATAAAGATGGATGGTTGGAATATCTTCAAATCTCCCGGCTGGAAAAAGAGTTGGTCAAACCTACCGAGGTCAACCCTGAGGTTCTGGCCCAAGTCTTAGCCCGCTACTATACGGAGGCGGAGGGACTGGAACTGGCACCGTTTGTCCGTGTGCGGGAGGCGATCAGCGATTGGCTGACTGAGATCACAGGGAATTCCTGGCAAGGTTTAGCCCGGCAGGCAAAAGCTTCCCAAAAAGCCTTTGTGCCCTTTAGCCCCCAGACAGCCCGGCGGGTACATGCCCAGTTGAAGGCGGCAGTAGCGGCATTGGACCAACGTCTTCGGTTGGCCGGGCCCAATGGCGACGATTGGCGACAGTATCTGGGTTGGCAGGAACTTGTGGAACAATTGAACCGTGGCCAGCAGGCCGATCTAGAACGCCTGGATGCTATTTACTACCGACTGGACGCCGGATTTGAGGGGCTGGGCCTGTATTGGTTTAGCGATGTTCGTCAGGCCTTACATGACTGGTTGATTATCCTGCGCACCACCGATCTGACGGAATTGGAGGCCAATTACCGGACGGTGTTGGACACATTAGCTAAAGAATTGGAATCTCTGCCGCCTACGCCCACGGCCGAACAGACGGAGCGAATTGGGGCCATTTTAAATTGGCTTCGGGATGCCCGACAGGCGCCGTGGCTAGTCAAGAGTATTCGCCGGCGATTTGGCCAAACCAATCTTAAAGCCGAAATTTCCGCCCCATTAGTTCAAGCCGCTTTGGACCGACAGGTAGAAGATGTTTCTCCCGTGGTCGATTGGATTTTAGGTACTGAAATCCATGGCACTGGCCGCACCAAAGGACGGATTACTAGCAGCTTGATACCAAATTCTCACGCGGTAGAAATGCTGTTGCATTTTACTGGGAGGACCGAATCGGAGACGGTCGGCTACAATGGGCCGGCTCGGATTTATGCTAACGGACAGACGCAATTACAGGCTTGGAAAAGACTGCTAGTTATGCCGGATGGCCTGCAGGTGGCTCCTGCCCAAGCCCAGGCCGATACCCAAACCACGATCCGGGGTATCGGTCTGGTGCGTGGCGGCTGTGTGGTGGAGCGAATTGCTTGGAAACGGACTTTTCGCACCAAGCCAACGGCCGAATGGATTGCCGCCCGTCATGCGGAAGATCGGCTCCGATGTCGGCTGGACCAGCAGATAGAACAGTTGGTAGCAGAGAGGAATCGGGAATTTCAGGAGCGGATTCGGCTGCCATTATGGGAACGCCGCTTGTGGCCGCCGGAGATTCAACTCCGTTCCACCGATCGGTCCATAGGGTTGGAAGTCTGCCAGGCTCAGGCAGTTCAATTGGCTGCTCCGCTAGCGCCACCAGCCTGTAGGATTTCAGCGGACCTTGTGCTCCATGTCCACGAAACCATGGTCAACAATACTGCGGCCTTGGGGCTTTCGGGGATGATTCTTACTGATGAACATTTTGATCGGGCCAGCCAACAACCCGGCCTTTTCGGTCAACTGTTCCAACAAGCTCCTACCAAACCGGAAGGGGAACCTTGGGCGATCTATTTTGCACATGAGCAGCCGGTGTTTGTGGCCTTTCGGGATGGCCGATTTACCATCACTATCCACGGTCGGGCCTTCCGCCGGGGCCAAACCAAATATCCAGGGATGAATATTACTGCAGAGTATCGGATCGAAAAGAGCCCAGCAGGCTACCGGGCGGTGCGGGTAGAGGAACTAAAAATTTTCCCGCCGGATTGGGAACCAGGCCGACAACTTTCCGTCCAGGAACAAGTGCTCAAAGACCTCTTACAGCGCCGATTCGAAAAGATCTTTCCGCCGGAAATGACGCCAAAACCAATTGAGCTGCCGGAGACCTGGCCTGGCCGGGGCCATCTAGAACTGGTTCTCTGGGAAAGCGACGACGGTTGGCTTAGCTTGGCCTGGCGACGGAATGCTGCCGTCTCCACAACCGGTTCTGCCGAGATGGGCGCACAATAAGAAGCGATCTTGAAGTGGGATTTTCAGGGTTTCCAATGGGTTTTGGCCGACCCGTGCCTGCCCCCGATGCTCGTTAAAAATAGAGATTTCGGAGATTCTAGGAATTAGGAAGCAAACTCCCTTTCCTGATAAAAACTTCTTTTCGGGGCAACCGGTAAGAGCGAATCGCTCCAGGTGGAATAGCACCATTGGTATATCAGTAAACATTTTTATATAACGCTAGATTCTTACGGCGCGCGATCGGCAGAATCGTGGCTTCGAACCTAGTCTCTCAACCTGGCGTGGCGCCGGCTACCACAATAAGAGCCTCTAACAAAATGAAAATCTCCGAAAGTGAAGGGGACACTTTACCCCTCATAAACAGAGACGAAAAAACTCATTTTGTTAGAGACTGGCTCAGTGGAAATTTTTTCCGGTCGGAGGCCTAAACTCACCAAAACTGAAGCAAAACCGAGCAGTATCGGCAAAATCTCCGCAGACTGCGGACAACCTTTCACAGAGGCTCTAAGTACCTTCCAACAGCCGCTGCTCCATACAATGCCGATTTAAGGGATGGGCTTATCGTTTGCCAACTGGCGGCTGATCTAGAGAAAGTCTCAATTCATTTTGGCCTTCCTGGATAGTAATTGGCTGGGGGAGGGTAATCGGCTGGAAGGCGGCTTGATCTTCAGGTTTGCCGCTGGCTGGCGGCAGATAAGTAACCCGATATTGGCCTACAGGAGCGCCAGGAGCGCTTTTCATCGAAAGGGTGTGGAGAGTAACCACTTCAAATCCACCGTCGGGCTTTACGTTAGCGCCGATGGAGAGGTTTTGCATAGACTGGCCGCTGCTAGCAGGGGCTTTTTGAGATGAGAGCGGTTCCAGTTGGAGCGAACCGCCGCTGACAGGCTGACCGGCTCGAAGGAGTTGGCCTCGGACCGGTTGGAGCTTCGGCAATTCGCCTTCCGGCCGACCTTTGCCACCTCCACAGCCCCACATCAGGCCCAACAAACCCAGGCAATAGAGAACCCAGCCACTCCAGGAACCATATTTTAGAATATTCATTAGTTCACTTTCTGTAAGAGTCCAGAATGGGAATTGATCGGTTGTATGAAGAGAACCACTGTTTAGCCGGTCCTATATTGTCATTCCCCCTCCCAGCGTCTATATTGTCATTCCTGCGGAAGCAGGAATCCAGATTTCTTTGCTCTGCCCCTTTTGTTCTCCTTTCGTCTTCCTAAAAATGAGGAAGTACCAAACTCCTAGAAGCCTGGATCCCTGTTTGCCCAGGGATGACAACCTACTGGATTCCGCGGAAATGTTAGCCAGCTTTAATACTCTCCGACGGGTTGTCCGTCGCGTGGGTCGGCCAACCGGGCCCAAATCTGCTCATTCATCGTGCCGGACAAAAACCGAACACTGCCGTCACCCAAGCCAACGTGCATTCCGCCCGGATGGGCTGCCTGGGGACGGCTCGCATCACAAGTCTTGATATAATGCGGGGCGACTTGGAACATCGGCGAGGGCGGATAATCGGCCACCTGGCTCCCTGACTTATACTGACTCTTCGTAGGACCCAGGTTAAAGCCGGGTCGCCAGATGCTGTTGGCGTCGGCCCAGAGGCTACCCCAGACGTTACTACTATCGATATTACCGTCTGGGTCGTTGCCGCAGGTGCCATACATCTCGGCCAGAAAGATGGTATTGGAGGTGCCATCTGGGACCGAGCCGGGAAGAGTAGCCGCGCCGTAGGTAACCCTTTTCGGTGGATCGCCGAAGACGTAATTATTGCCGCCATAGCAGCCAGCAGCCCAGTATTTGGCGCCTCCGTGCGCGGTAAGATTTTTCCCCTCCCGAATCGACGGATCTACTGGACATAGATAGGTGGGCACCACCATATGATAGACGCCGCCGGCATAACCGGTCGGGCTGATCCGATCATAGATCGGTTGCTGTTCGATGAAAGGGAGGAGGAAATGGAACATAGTGTATATATGCTCTCCATAAGAAGAACTTACCGGCGTATAACAGGCCTTTTTGTTATCCGTCCAGGAGGGATTCGGATCGGCGCACGGGGCGGCCAGCGGCGGAAGTACTTTTCGAGCATCGTGAATATTATGGATAGCCAAGAGAATCTGTTTAACATTATTAGAGCATTGGGTCCGCCGGGCTGCCTCACGGGCTGCTTGCACCGCCGGTAAGAGCAGCGCAATTAAAATCCCTATAATGGCAATCACCACCAACAGTTCCACCAGCGTAAAGGAACGCCAAGAAGGCAATTGCTTTCGCATCAGAACCCCTCCTCCTAGACTACATTCCGGGTTTTCTTTGCTTTCTTAGGGGTGTAAGCCTTCCACCGAATGTTTCCTTTCCCCCGCCGGGAGGGGCAGGGTGAAGGGGAAATGAAAAGTGGCAACTGCCCTTTTGCCACACCCCCGCTCTGGCATCGGTAATGCCACCCTGTTGACGTGGTGAGCACCGGGCAGTTTGCTTCACTGGGCTGCAATGTTACCTAAGAATTATTATTGCCTGTTTGCAAACTTTTGAGTAGAAGGGGGAAAAATCCGCCCCACCACTGGCCGCGGAGGGGCACACACCAAGCTAATATTGGCCGCTGCTAATCGCTTCGCCTCCCCGGGCGGTGCTTAAGGCCCGCCAGACCCGTAGTTCTATAGTGTCGGAGATAAATCGGGCCGAACCGTCGCAAAAGCTCACCTGCACTCCGCCGGGATGCCGACTTCGGGCGGCAAAGTGGGTCGGCTCCGCCGAAGTAGATACATCACAAGGCGGATTCGGTTTGACGTTCTGGCAATAATAATCCGTATAGATTCGATCCGGCAAGGGGCTATTGGGCGGCAGATAGGTGGTAAAGCCGGAGGCGTCGCCCCACCAGCTAAAACCGCGCAGATCTCGGCCTTGGCCTATAATCACCTCGCCAAAAAGCAACGTATTACTTAGACCGTCAGTAATGGCTGAGAAGTTTTGGGACCTGCCGCCGCCTCGTTCCATCCAACCATCACTGGCAAGCCGAACATGGTCAAACGGCGCTCCCATGTGCACCAAAGTGGAATCCGAAGGATGTTTTGCGCCTTCAGTGTAGAAAATGATGGTATTTCCATAATTGCCAGCGTAACTATGGGACTTAATGTCAGAAAACGGGGCATTGGGCCGATCACTAGGGCACAAAAAGGTGGCAATATGAGCAGTGGTAACCGGTAAATTCACCGGATGGTTATACCGGTTCCGCCAGGGCCGAGGAGAAGGTGGGTCGCCAAAGTTGTCCGATGCGGTGCCTTTTGGCCCATGCTCATACAATTGAAACAGCGGTCCTTGTTCGATATAGGGCAACAAGGCTACTTTCCAAGTCCCCCAACAACAGCTATACATGCCGACCATGATGGCCCGATTGGCATCGTGATAATTATGCACCCCCAATGAGATTTGCTTGAGGTTATTCAGGCACTGTGCCCGGCGGGCAGCCTCCCGCGCTGCCTACACCGCCGGCAACAGCAATGCAATCAAGATGCCAATAATGGCAATCACCACTAAAAGCTCCACCAACGTGAAACCCCTCTCAAGAGAAAATTGCCACTTCCCCTGACACTCTCTCGTTCTGGTCATCACAGTCCCCCCCTTTAACCTGAGGCACCTTTAGCTTTGTCCGATCACCGATCTATTCTATCCTATCTGTATGGCCTCTCCTTCCGAACTCTCCGGGTGGAAAACAGATGACTAAAGCCGCTCATCCTCCGCACCAGAGAATCCTGGTTACGGGATCTCAAAGGTGAAATGATTTTTTTGTCCCGCTTTGATCTCCACTTGTTGGGTGCTTTTGCTCCCCCATTCTGGGGGTATGCGTTCTTGGGCCACGGTAGTGGCGGCGCCGGGGGCCTCGTCCGGCTTTACGGTGGGGCCGCCCACCGGCGAAGAAATCCGCACCCGGTATTTTCCAGGCGGTAAGCCTTGCTCAGCAGGAATAGAAAACTGGCCGTTTTTGATCTGGCCGCCGGTCATCTGTTGCTGCTGGGGATCAACCGAAGAGAAGGTAATCGTACCGGAGTCCAGCGGTTGGCCTTTGAGTTTTACCGTGCCGGAAATGGCCAGTTTACCGCCCGCCTGGCCAGAACCGCAACCCAAAAGAGAAACAATTCCTAAACAGGCCACACCGCACCGAAGGAAAAGCCCCCGCTTCATGCATCCCCCCGTTAGAATGCTGGAAAAGGCCTATTAAGAGTTTCTAACAAAATGAGGTTACCTCCCCCTTTATGAGCGGCAAGGTAGCCCCACCGATCTGTCTAGGAGTTTCATTTTGGTAGAGGTTGTAAATATCCTTGAGGCATTTCAGCTTGTGGATCGGAATCTCCCAAATCTTTAGGGATAATATACCAAAACGAGAGTGTTTGTCAAATAGATTAGCGTCCAATGAGGTCTCTGCCTGTCCTGGTTCAGGAAACCCATTATTTCAGCATATTTCAGCCGAATCAAGAACTCTCCTGCCTTTTTCTAGGAAAACCCTATGTTGTCTTCCCGCTCTACCGGCAGTCCAAGCTTGTTCCCGCCTAAGCAGGAATCCAGAAAAATTAACACGAAAAAAACCTGGACTGCTGCTTACGCAGGAATGCCTTGTTGCATCATTCGGCTGAAATGTTCCAGGAATCCCTGGGCGAAGGAACTAAAAAGGCTCTTCCGTTGAGGAGAAGCAGCCTACAATTTTCGGCGGCGCAAGCGCCGTGCAAGCCCTGGCAAGCCGATCGCTCCAGCAGCCAGCAGCACCCAACTACTCGGCTCCGGAATTTCCTGGAGCGAATGCTGGAATAGCCAGGCGATTTCCTCCGGCGTTAAAGCCCGGTTCCAGAGGGCATATTCGTCAATGGCTCCCCGCCAGGGTTCGTTGTTGCTATAGCGGTTGCCCAACCAGAGGGTAGCAGGAGTCTTCGGACTGAGCGTTACATTAAAAGTGGCCCAAAGCTGGCCGTTCTTGTAAATCTTCTGCTTGGCCGTCGGATCGTTATTGTCCCAGGTAATTACCAAGTGGGTCCAGCGGTTGTCATCCAGCAGGTTGGGGATATTGCCCAGATAAGTGTCGTTTAAAAACAAAGCGAACTGGGCATACAGGAGCGTTCTGGCCCCGGGAGAGGAATCGAAAAGATATTGGGCGCCTGAGACCCGGTAAGCCCAGATGGAAATGGTCCCCTCGGTCCCAAAGGTATGCGAGCCGAACTGAACCCGGTTGTCCGTG
>JANXAQ010000051.1 GCA_025062105.1 Thermoguttaceae bacterium | reverse complement strand
ATTGTCTGGTCTGGTTGTCCGTGGCGGATCCTGCCGAAGGACTATCCGCCCTGACAAACGGTCTATTATTGAGGGAAACTCTGCAGAATTCCTGAACATCCAGTGAACTTTATGAACTTTTGATACTTTAGTCATTCCGTTGTCCTACCTGGGTATCTCCTATCTATTGGGTGCCAGCAATCCTAGCGCCCCTATATGTTGTGTTAGAGGAAGCACCACCAAAATAGTATAAAAATATCCCCTGTGAATCATGCAGAGGTTCCGACTCTACCTCCGCGGGCTGAGAGAGCACAATAGCCCTTTGCCTCCTAGGGTCTAAATTTGGTATTCTGGTTCGACTTCGGCACCGCGCATCATCAGCCGCGGTTTTTCCAGAGTTACAGTGGTATTAGGTGGTACGGAGCGTGTAAGCCAAACGTTGGAGCCGATGACGCAGTCGTGGCCGATGACCGTCTGGCCGCCCAGAATCGTGGCATTAGCGTAGATGACCACGCGGTCTTCGATGGTCGGATGGCGTTTTTTACCACGGATGAGTTTCCCTTCGGCATCGGTCGGAAAGCTCAAAGCCCCTAGGGTAACGCCCTGATACAATTTCACCCAATCGCCGATTTCGCATGTTTCGCCGATGACGACGCCGGTCCCATGATCGATGAAGAAATATTTACCGATTTTGGCTCCTGGATGGATGTCGATGCCGGTTTTGCTATGAGCCCATTCGGTCATCATGCGGGGGATGAGCGGCACGTCCAGCTCCCAGAGAATATGAGCGAGTCGATAGATGGTAACCGCCTCAAAGCCAGGGTAGCAGAAGATCACCTCATCGTAGGATTTGCAGGCAGGATCACCGTCATAGGCTGCTTGAACGTCCAGGGCCAAGATCTTGCGCAATTCCGGCAGCCGCTCCAAAAAGGCCAATGTCTTCGTCTGGGCAATCCCCTCGAAGTACTCCCGCTGTTTGGCGGAACAGTGTTCACTTTGGCCGGAAGCATGGCATAGGGCCCGGGCAATCTGTGCGACGAGCCGATCATGAATCCGGTCGATCAAATCCCCTACATAATACTCCACATTAGCCAGGTGTAAATGGTCCCGCCGACGATACCCCGGAAACAATATCTCCTTCAAATCCTCGGTACAGGCAATAATTGTCTCATAGTTGGGCAACGGGCAATAGCCCAAATGCCGAATCGTGGAAACCTCCGCATAGGTCTCCACCAGCCGCTGGGTCAATATTGGCAAGGTCTCTTTGAAATAAATATCAATGGCCACGGCAGCTTCTCCTAGAAAGTAATACACACTAGCGCCCACCTGGCTGGTAGGAAAAGTCCTCTGGTAAGCAGCAACCAAAACCACCGGGCTGCGAGCGATAGACCATTGAGATGCTGGGTAAATGTTCAAGAGGCGTCCGGAGTTACTCCGGACGACAACACCACAGACACCCAGCCATTGCCCAGCACCAGATCATCGAAAGGTCCCTTGTGCGTATCGGTTTGTTATCATCCTACTTGCCATGCCAAGAAAAGACAATCCCCCACCCGCTGCCCCAACCAGGCACACACTCAGCACCCGCCAAACCTATCGGCTTCTGCCCTAACCGAAACAAAAACCTCCCCTGTTTCTCTTCGGAACAATCCACCTAATAGGTTTAACTGGAACAGGATTTGTCCATTTCTCAGGGTTCAGTATGCCAGAGGCTTTCGGTCTCTTGGCCGCTAAGATGCAGTGTTGAGAACAACTCCGTTGGCCACTCCAAGAGAAAGCCGTCTGTTATCGTCCAGATCGACTGAATCGGCCTTGTCGGCCGAAACCTCCTCCCTGGAAGGGGGCACCCCCTTGAGCAGGCAACTGCCCTTGAAATCCCTGAAATTGCCGAAATTGCCCCCCAAAGCCGGGAAACCCCTGGGAGCCGCCGGGCATCATCCAGGGCATCTGGCCTTGGAAGCCGGGTTGCTGTTGGCCGGGTTGGCCTTGTTGCTGGCCAGAGCGTCTGGCCGCGGAGGTCCTCCCAAACTGAACATTACTGCCCATCAACGCCGACAACGCCTGCTGGACCGCGGCTGGATTAGCGTTCCGTAGGTTTACGACGCGGATAGTTTGGTTGGATTCGGCGGCAGCGGCATCCAGTTGCTTGACCAGTTGCTCTACTTCCTGGAACAGTTGATCCGGGGCCACTACGATGATGGCATTATTTCGGCTGTCCACGCCGATAGCCATTTTTTGTTGGATATCGACCTGGCCGCTTCCGCCGGCGCCCCGTCGGCCTCCACCGCCGCCTCGAAGCATCTGGATAAATTCTTGGGGGCTGGGAGGTCGTTGGCCTCCCCCGCCGCCAATGAGTCGATCGCTATATACCTCCCGAAGCAAGTCAGCAATGTCCTCGGCTGCGGTGTTGAAGACCGGAATGACTCGGGCTTTGGGCTGAACGGCCACTGGTTCCGGCCCCTTTTCCTGATCCAAGATCTTCAAAAGTTCTTCGATCATTTCGGTATCTTTTGGGTTGGCCTGGACGATCAGGGCGTTTAGCCTGGGGTCGGGCGTAATTTGGATGGTTCCTGTGGGAGTAAATCCTCCAGGGCCGGAGCCGCCTGGTCCGCCCAGACCAAGCAGGGTGCCCAGAATACCGCCGCCAGCATCGCCCAGAGCCATGCCGGCCAGATCGCCCAAAAGACCCCGGCCGCCGCCCATGGGCGGCCCACCACCGCTGGTCTGGGAACTAGCGCCGAAAATCCGCTCCAAAAGATCAGCCACCGCCTCCGCCTTAGCATGTTTGAGATAAAAAACGGTTACATTGCTTTCTGGCAGATTCGAGGCAATGCTGTTCAAAAGATTCTCAAAGGCGTCCAATGCGTCCAGGTCTTCCGAAGCGATCATAATGCCGCCCGGCCCAGGCGCTACCACAATGACTGGCGGTTCCTCGGAACTTCGGCTCCCCGTTCCAGAAGAGCCCTCCGGCGATGGAGACGTCGATGTTGTCGGTTTCGCAGCGGGACCGGCATCTCCAGAACCCCCAGCTCCCCTGGCCGGAGCGGGAGAACCAGAAGAAATCGGTGGACCAGAAGAGGGTGGTGAAGACTGCGGCTCAGGTTGCTCAGGAACCGATTGATCCGGGATCGGCTTCTCAGCGGCTGGCATTTCCGTGGAAGCTTTCCCAGGCAAGAGCTTTTCGGCGGGCAGTTTGTCTGCCATCGGCTTTTCAGAAGAAGATGCTGCGGGGGAGGCCGTAGTCGAAGGAGTTGTCCCGGAAGGCAATGACGGCCCGGCTGACTGACACACCAGTAACATTGGAACACTCCCTCCACGCTCAGTCCCAGAAGAGGCTGTGCATGCCGACTGCCCCCCCGAGTCTTCCGGTTGGGCCAGCTTGTCGCAAGATGCTAGGATAATTCGGGGCTTTCCCGAAAAAGCGGAAGAGGAACTTCGCTGTGCCGTTTTTTCTCGCAAAGGCGGAGGGGGCTCAGAGGGACTACCCCCAGAGGGATTAGACTTTTCGGTTCCAGCAGGGAGATTGGTTTCCGGCCGGACAGGGATATTGCCCGGCATGGGAGGATTGGGTCGGGAACTATTGTGCGGGCCTGCTGGGCGCCATACTCCTGGACCTCCTGCAGGAGCTGGAATCGCCGAGCCAGGGCTTTGGTCTGGGGTAAAAGAAGGTTTACTTGATGGGCTGCCCGATCCTGGAGGCGGGGTAGGCCCGGGTGGTGAACCGCCCGGGGCTGGTCCAGCTCCACCTCCAGGAGAACTCGCACCGGCAGGCGGACGAATAATCCGCGTCCGAAGCGGACTACTAGAAGATTCCCCCGCTGGTTGCGGCAGCCCCAGCGGCCCAAACAGTTGCTCCAAAAGCCCTTCCGGGCTTTCCATCCCACCAGAAGCAGAACTGCCGGACTCCGACGACCAACCGCTGCCAGAACGGGAACCTTCCTGTTCACTGCTGGGGCGCATGGTCGGAATGACTGCTGAAGGCCGGACCACTCGGATCCGGTTTTTGTACATTGTCGGCCAGATTTCCAAGGCCCGATCTAGAGCATCTTGAGCGGTTCGGCCGGTCAGTGGCACCATACGTACATTGCCACCCCGGCTGGGCCCCGTCGATACCTCCCCCGTTTCGCCCATCTTCTCCAAAAGCAACTTGATCTGTTCCAGCTGGGACTGGGTGGCTCGGACCAAAAGCTGTTTAGCCGTGGTATCCACTTCAATCTGCGGTTTATTTGGGTCCGGCGTATCGCCGATGCCGAACAGTTTCTTAATGGAAGTGGCTGCCGTCTGCGGATCGACCTTAGAAAGCTGAATCACCTCAATTTTTCGAGGGTCTGCTTGCATCTGTTCTAATGTAGCTCGAATGGTAGCATGTTCAGTCGGTTTGCATAAGGCGATGAGATTACCGGTCTTCGGATCGATGGCCACTCGGGCGTCTGGAGAACCAGCTAACAACGTCTGAATCACCGCCAAAACCGAATTGGGATCTGCCGGAGCCACACTGTAAACTTCCAACTGGGGCGTCTGGTTCAACTGGCTTTTGACGGCATTTTCCGGGATGTCCAAAAACTTCAAGACTTCGATGAGGCGATTGATTTTTTCCTCTTTGCCGCTAACCAGCAGCGCTTTGCCCGTCGGATCCGGTACCACTCGGATGGAACCATCCGGTGCGGCTGCCTGATCGGCCGGAATATCCAAAAACTGCCGAAGCACCGGAAGCACATCTTGCGGACTGGCATATTGGAGGGCCACCTGCCGAAGTTGCTGTTGCCGATGGATGCCTTCCGGATCTTCGGCCCGCTCAATAGCGCGGCGGATAGCCCGCAGCCGGCCAACGGTCTCAGTTACCAAAAGCTGCCTAGATTTTGGCAACGAAATGACTGAGCCCTGCGGCCCGATCATCTTTTGTACTTCACCTTCGATCTCTTCCGGCGTGAGCTTCTGAAGTTGGAAGAGCACCGAAACCACCTCGTACGTACCCCGGCGGTCCAACTCCTCGACCGGAATCGTATCGATCAGTAGCGGCGGGATTCCGTTTTCTAGGTTGATGACCATCAGCATCCGGTTCCGCCGCACCAGCACATAGCCTTTGGTTTGCAGTACGCTGTTGAGTAGATCAATGGCTTCGGATGGGCTGTATGCCTTATCATCTGTATAGTTGAACGTCCCTTTGGGCGGATCGTCCATAATCAGCGACAGCCCCGCCTGTTGAGCAAACCACTCCAGAACATCTTTCCAGGGTTGGTACCGGAAATTAAACCGCAGTTTCACCTGATCCAGCGGCACGAGGGGAACGGAGTCCGGCTTGGGTGCTTCGGCCGGCTGCAGTCCCGAGGGTGTTGGTCCCAGAGGCGTGCGCTCTTGAGGTTTGGCCAGATCGAGCGTTTGGGACGGTTCTGCCGACTTAGGCCACTCCGAACGTTGAGATCCAGTGGGTTTAGGAAGTTCGCCGAATTTAGGAACTTCCGCCGTTTTGGGCACTTGTTCCGCTTTAGGCCCTTCTTTAGGCTGGCCAAGAGGTTCGGATTTGGGACTAGCTTCGGAGCTGGGCAGTTCCCCCGGTTTGGGAAGTTCACTGGATGGAGTCACTTCTGGGTGAGGTTTAACAACAAGTTCTGCGGATGGTGTAGCTCCTTCTGGGGGTGGGGTAGCAACTTCTGTGGAAGGTTTAACAACTTCTGTGGGTGTTTTGACAATTTCTGGAGATGGTTTGGCGAATTCGGTGGGAGTTTTAGCAACATCTGTGCTTTTCGACTGTTGTGGAGGTGGAGAGAGATCTGTGGGTTTGCTCACTTCGCCGGGCTCACCGGGTTTGGGAAGTTCCGCAGGTTTAGAAAGGTCGGCCGCTTGAGAAGGCTGGCTTGGGCCTGGCGTGAGCGGCCCCCCCTCCGGTTTTTCCATAGCCGATTCCGATTTGCCTAAGGCAGATTCTGATTTTGGGGAGTCTGGTTTGCTGGATTCCTCTGGTTTGCCGGAAGCCGAGGCCGGCTTGGTACCAGCCGCTAATTCAGAAGGCCCCTTCTCAGCAGCTGCTGGAACAGCCGAGGTTTCCTTCGGCGGACTAGCCCCAGAGCTGCGAGGGCTACTGCCCAAAACCGGCCCACTGCTTAATAGGGCCTCCCACCTGCTTTTCTGCTCTGGGCTGAGAAGCTGGGCTAATTGGCGTTCGGTCTCTGTCCGGACGATATGCGCTCGGTCTTTGCTGGTTACGGCCAGCCGATCTTCTCGCTCCCGCAGAATTTTCGCCACTTCTGCCTTCTGCTGCTGGGTTAGGCCCAGTTGAGAGGAGACATCTTCTTCGGCCAAACTGGCTAGGCCCAGTTTTTGAAGCCGAATCTGCTGGAGCTGCTTCTGCTGAGATGGGGTCAGCAGGGCCAAACCACGCCGCTCCGATTCGCGCCGGAACGGCAGGAGACGTTCCGCCCGTTCCCCCGGCGACAGATTCCGCAGTTGCAGGGCCAGTTCCAAGGCCTCTGCTTCTCGACTTTCGATCAAAGCGGTTAATTTTTCCCGTTGTTCGTCCGACAGATCCAACTGCTTGGCTACTTCCGGATCGTCCAGGAAGGCCAAGATACCGACAAAGGTCGGTTCCGCCGCCCAGCTTTGAACAATCCCACCCCATAGCAAGATCCCTATGGCTATTACCGCGGTAATAAATATGCCGCAGCGTCTTGCTTGCCGATTTACCGAATGGATCCACGCCAAAAGCTTAAGCTTTGTATTCACAGCGGTTCTCCTAAAAGGCCAACAACTGTTAAAAGCAAGTGAGGGCCAGCCGTACTTTCCGGGAAAACTTCTTAGCACCGATTCTTTCCAAACACTTGGGAAGGTAATTACCCTACCTATTGGCAATTCTGGAGTTATGGATTCCTACTCTTCCCCCAAGGGTATCACGCTGGTACACACAAGTGGAATCCCTGGGGAAGTGTTATCCAATAAAATGGCTAATATAGACAATATGCATACAGAAATTGCAAAAGCAACTATTTGCCTCTAAAGAACATTTTCCTGTATTTCCCAGATTTCCTAAATCCACTGATCCATCGGTTCCAGAACCCGTTTGGTACCCACCACCTCAGGAGGACGCCTTGTAGGGCCGCTGTTGCCACCAAAGATGTGGATAACAACGAGCCCAGGCTCTAAGGGATCGTCTTGGACTTGTGCGATATTCTGAGCAGATGGATATTGCCTGCTGCAGGGGTGGCTTTAACATCTTGCAGGGTAAGGAGTTAGGAGATTTTTCAAAAGGTACAACTGGCTCTGTTGAAACCCTTTCCGGTCGGAGGCCTAAACCACCAAAACGGCATCAACATCGACCAGTATGGGCAAAACTTCCCCTGACGGCGAACAACCTTTCAACAGAGCCAGTACAACTTATAACGGAACTCCGAATAACGGAACTCCGAAGGTATTTCGAACCGTGTCAGAGCTAGGGGCAGAACATTTTGATGCTACTTTCGGGGGGAGGAAAACCGACCTATAGACGTTTTCTCCCATGCCCGCTTGTGAAGGATCCTCTTTCTTTCTATTTCTTTATATTTTACCACGACTTCGAGAAAATATCCCTATCAGGCATTGACCTTGCACAAAGAATTCTGTATGCTCCCTCCACAGGGTTATCCCCCGATGGAGGCTATTGATTGAAACCCCGAAGTAGGGTCGTTGGACCGGCTACCGAAGATAATGACGCTTCCCTCGATGCCAGCTATTGGTATAAACCCCGAAGTGGATTCTGGGGAACGGGTTTTTTGGGCAAAACTCCAGCTGGAAATTCTGTAAAAAAATCGGGAAAAAGTTATTGCATGCTGGATTTTTGACAGATATAATTAACAAAAATCCTTCCTTCAAACACTTAGGTCTCCTAGTCGGGTGCTTGAGTTTCCCCTTAACCTAATAGCTAACCCATTGGCCGAGGGATTTTCCATAAATTGCCCTCCTGAAGGAGGCTGGCCGATGCGACCGGCTCGATGGAGTTTATTCGGCCTGCTGCTGCCTTTGGCTGCATGGGCCGGCTATTTATCGGGACATCTGGCGCCCAGTTGTCCCTCGGCGCTACTGAAGGCTCAGGCCTGCTGTTGCTGGGCAGTGCCCGAAGCTTCGGGATGCCCGTGTTGTCCTGTGCGAACTGACTCCCCGCTGCCTAGCTCAGAATCATCTGAGCAAAGTCTGCCTTTGTCGGGACTCTGTCAGTGCCGGCCGACCGAAAAGTATCTGACCACACCCTCGACGGTTCGTTTTGAACAGCTTGTCAGTGCGATTTGGTCTGTCCAAGCCAACCACATCCTTGTACAGTTTTCGGGTTGTTTGCCCATTCTAGATCTGCAGACCCCTCCGCCGCGAAAGCAGTCTCTGCAAAGTCTCTTCTGTATCTGGCGGAAATAATCCAACTCACAAGAATTCATTTTGGAGCAGGGTACCCAGTGGGTTGGATTTCTTTTGGGGTCTTTTTATGAGGAGATCAAGCGATGTTGGCGAAGATAGTCTGTTTGGGGACGATTTTGTGGCTGAGTGTGCATTCGGCGGTCGTTATTGGCGGCGGGGGAGCCAAGCCGACGTCCTGTCCCTGTGGCCCGTCCTGTGCATGTGGGGCCGACTGTCCCTGTTGGCAGGGGGGCGGTTGTCAGCAGCGAGGTCAACAGGTCCGAGTCTGTCCGGTGGCCGCGGCTGCTCCGTTCGCTTGTTTTCCTGGTTCGCAGCCAACAGGGCTACCGGGGCGACCAGAACTGCCTGGAGAACAAATTGGTTGTGGTAATTCCTGCGTTTGTGGCCCGACATGCCAGTGTGGGTCGGCATGTGCTTGCCCTCCGCTAAGATCTACCGCCGATCTGAAGGATGGAAGATCTCCTGACGCTCCGAACAAGCAACACGCTACCTGCCATCCGAAGCAGGAAAGAGCTATTGGCGGTCCGAAGAAGGAAGGCGGTTGTACAACTGTCTGTCCATGTGGTCCCTCTTGTCCGTGTGGTCCAAACTGTACCTGTGTGCCGAACTGTCCATGTGGACCGCAGTGCCCTTGTTGGCCGGATTGCCCTTGCCAAGAGGGCTGCATCAATGCCGCCTCATCCAAAGAGGATCGCCAGAATGAAATCTCTTCTTGCCCACAAAGTGGACAAAAATGTGCTTGTGGGCCGAATTGCTCTTGTGGCCAAACATGCCCCTGTGGCCCTAAATGTGCCTGTGGTCCTGAATGCCCTTGCGGTCCTGAATGTCCGTGTGGGTCCGAGTGTGCATGTGGGTAATGGATCTGCCCGGCAGATGGCCCAATCTACTCTGCAAGCGGTAGGATGCCGATTCTGAGTAGGATGGCGGGCTGGCAGACGTTGTTGGGAAAGTGGGTCTCTGGGCAGGGAGGCCCAGAGGCCCAGCTTCTTCCCTATCCGTGTAACTTCCTGGCTGAAAAGGAGCTTTCCGATGCAGAGCTATGGCAACTGGTGGAATCGCCTTTCTGACAAAGGATTTCGAGTATCTATGCCGAATCGAGCAACTTTGCGGAATAAAAAACAAGAAGGTCTATTCAACAGGCCTGTCGGTTTTAGCTATGGAGAGGCGGGTGAAAGATTGCCCGGGCGGAAAGGCAGGACTTTCCAGCCAACCTTCCATGGTTTTACGCTGGTGGAGTTATTAGTGGTGATTGCTATTATTGGGTTATTGATTGCCTTGCTTTTGCCAGCCATTCAAGCAGCTCGGGAGTCGGCCCGACGAGCCACCTGCATTAACAATTTAAAACAGCTCGGCTTGGCCTTCCATAATTTCCACGACGCATTTAAGCGGTTTCCGCCGGCAAGCGACGTGGAGCGGGATCCGGGCAGCGGGCAGATCCAAAAGGTTCGTGGTTGGAGTTTTCTGGTCCATTTGCTACCGTATATGGAGCAGGCCTCCTTGGCCGAGAAGCTGAATCTGAAAACAGGTTTCCCAGACATCAACATTGATACGGTTTCCACGCCGGCCCAGAAGTCGGCCGCTCAGTTGGCCCGGGATACCCAGTTGGGCGAACTGGTCTGCCCGAGCAACCCCAATCCTACCTATTATGATCCTCAAGCCAAACAGGGGGCGCTGACCAACTACAAAGCCTTAGGGGCAACCCATATTGAAAGTCTCTCCTATGCTTGGGATGCCGGCACCCAACGGCCGCCGAAATATCCTGCTGGGGCCGACCAAAACCAATGGCGCCGCATTCATCCGGATGGCGCATTATTTCCCGGAGGCCGGATCACCTTGGCCGGCTTTGGCAAAGATGGCGCCTCGCATACGTTGCTGTGTGCCGAGACGATTGATCCGCAGTACGGCATATGGACGTATGGCCGGGAGTGTGTTTTGGTGGGCCTACCCAGTCAGCTGCCGCATGTGGGTAATTGGTCAGCGGTGCTATTTCAGAATGCTTATTATGCTCCGATGAATTACGACGGCGAATGTGAAGATGATGCACCGGAGGTCATCCGGTTGATGAGGACGTATTTATCTTTCGATTTTGCTTTGGGCGAACCATCGTTTTATCAGCATCTAGAGGATAGCTCTAGTCTGCAACCCACAGGTCGGCCTGCTCGCTACGGGGCCAGTGCGGGCCATCCCGGCGTGGTCAACCATCTGATGGCCGACGGGGCCGTCCATAGCATCCGTAAAAACATCGACTTTTGTCTCTACATGTTCCTGCTCACCCGAAACGGCGGCGATCCAACCGGTGAGTTCTTCGGGAATTAATCGGACGCTCCTGAGAGGTTGGCCTGTTGGCTGGCCACATTGTAGTTCAAGAGTAGTTCGAGAATAGAGCATCTTAGGGCTAAAATTCCTCTGGCTCGGATGCCGAGCTTAGGCCCCGGTTGGCTAGGTTAGGTGCCTTCGGGCGGCCAACGAATTTTACCCTTTCGGGTTGCATATTCTTGGCAAAAAGCGATTAATCGTTGGCGGCCTTCTCGGCCAGCATGGCCCGCAGGAGTTTGTAATCGGTTTTTCCGGTGCCTAGTACCGGCAATTTTTCTAGGCGGATGACCTGGTGGATCCGCATAACCCCTCGGAAACCGGCCTCGGCCAGGATGGCGTTGGCTTCCTGCAGAGAGATCGGTCGGCTGGTAAACAAGGCGATGTGCGGGCCGTTGGGCGTTTCGATGCCTTCGACGGCCACCTGGGGACCTTGTTCGGTTGGAGGATAACGGTTGGCCAACGGTTCTTCCAAAGCGGGCAGGGAGATCATTTCGCCGCCGGCCTTTAAAAACCGCTTCAGCCGACCTTGGAAAAACAAAAATCCCTCTTCATCCTGCTGGACTAGGTCGCCGGTAACATACCAGCGTTTGCCTCCCAGTTCTACAAACGGTTCCGGACCCGGATAGGCCAAATAGCCTCGGAAAACCGATGGTCCATGGACCAGCAACATGCCGGTTTTGCCCGGCGGCAGAGGCTGGAAGCTTTCTGGATCCACCACGCAGACTTCCACATCTTTAACCGGCAGGCCGATGGAGCCTCGTTTTGTGCGGTCTGGGCGGTTGGCAGCCACTACTGGGGAACATTCAGTTATACCATACCCTTCCAGCACCACTGCCTGGGGGGCCAACTTCTCGGCCTGCTGGAAGACCGCCTCCGGACATTTCTCCGCACCGGTGATCAGCAAGCGGACGGTCCGCAGCTGTTCCGGGCGGGCCACACTGAGCATATAACCCAAAAATGTGGGCGTCGTTACAGCAATCGTTGCCCCATAGGCAGCAATCACCCGCACCAACCCAGTAGCATCCGTCGGATCCGGATGATGCACCATTCGTGCCCCAGCCAAAATCGGCGCCAGCAGATTGGCCATCAGCCCGAAACTATGAAACGGTGGCAAAATCCCCAGCACCACATCCGTCCGAGCTGCCTGCAGCACATCCAACGAGGACCGAATATTACTGATCAAATTCCTATGGCTTAACGGCACGGCTTTCGGAGCACTTTCCGAACCCGAAGTAAACAAAATGACCGCATCGTCCTCTGGCTTCGCTCTGGGCAGGTCCGACTGGGGGAAACCTAGATAGGTCCGAAGCAAAGTAACCAGGCGTTCCCATTGGCTGACCCCAGCCCGCAGATCTTCCAGAAACACATATTCAGCACCCGGCACTTCGATGTGTAATCGGTCCACCAGGCGTCGGGAGGTAATTACCTGCCGGATGCCATGCACTTTCACCGCATGGGCTAGATACGCTGGCCCGGTCGTCCAGTTGAGCATGGCCGGCAGTTTGCCGGCCATCTGCAGGGCTAGGAAGCTTACATCGGCGGCAACCGACGAGGGCAACATGAGGCCGACCACCTGGCCCCCCAGGTTTCGAAAGCGACGGGCCAAAATCTGCGCACCCACCCAAAGCCGTCGGTAGGTCAGCACTCCGGCCACTTGGTCGGCCAGCACCACGTCATCCGGATGCCGATGCACCCGTTGCCAGAAGGCTTCTAGGATGGTTTCGGACAGGACAGCGGGGGGTTCGTTGGTGCTGGGCGGCTTTCGCCACACCGCCGGCACTTCCAACGGGGTTTGAGCGGTTGCACTGCGAAGTCCCTCGGCCAGTGCCCACAGATCGCCTACCGTTTCGATGATCTGATCCGAATGGAAGCCGAACCGATCTTCGACTGCCAGCGTCAGTTCCATCCGATCTAGGCTATCCAGGCCCAGCCGATCTAGCCGTACCTCCGGCCGAGCTTCCTCCTCCGTCAAAGGTCGCCGGAGCCGCTCTTCCAAAAGCCTACGGATGGCCTCTCGGGTGGCTGGCCGAATCCGCTCCGCATTCACCAAGACCGGCTCCTGCAAGCAGGGGAACCGGTGTTCCTTCCTCCGGAACCATTTCTCCAGAAAATGGTAAGGCACATAGGTCGGCTTTTCCGGCCCGTCTTGGTTATACCAGGCTTCTAGAAACGCATTAAGCTGATGTCGGCTGAGGCCCGGCAATTGCTCTGGCCGAAGCACTTCGATCGTGATGGTTACCTCCCGCCGAGGGGTGAAAAACAGTAGGTTGGCTAGTCCCCAAAAGATCCCTTTCAGAGCGCACCAACCCAACCGGGGGGCCTGGCCCGTAGCCGCATACGTAAACATACTCCCCCAGAGGCCCCGAGTCCGGACCAGCACCACATTGACATTTGGACATCTTTGGAGCAATTCGGCTGCCGCCCGGTTGGCCCCAATCTCTTCTATGCCCCGGCGCTGAATCCGGCCCGAAGGATATAGCAAAATGTTCTCTCCCCGGCGGATCGCCTCGGCAATCTGGTCTAGGACCTGATGGACTTGGTGGTACGCCTCTCGGCTTGGCTGCACAATCTCCGGCACCTCAATGGCATGCACCAGCCATAGAAACGGCCGTAACAGCGGCATCTGCCAGGCCCCGGAATAAACTGTGGGGCGCAAACCGCCCGGCAGACGCAAATAGGCTAATAGCATCGGCGGATCAATGTTACCCGGATGATTCGGCATGACAAGCACCGGCCCTTGGAGGCCCAGAAGTTTTTCCGCACCCACTAGCCGAACCCGATACCGAATCTTCGACAAAACCCAGCAAATCCACCAAAACAGCGATGTTAAAAAACGCCGCATATCCGCAAATCCTTCCTTCTTTTTTTTATCCTTTTTCTTTTTATCCTTCGCCTAATACTTCAGCCGAATGGAGTAGGCCTAATTTTCTCACCCTCTCCCCACCGCGGGAGAGGGTGGCTTGCCGGCTGAGGGGCACTTTCGTTGTCATCCCTGCGCAAGCAGGGATCCAGGCTTCTTTGCGCTGCTTCTTTGCTTAGCATCTTTCCCCTCTGTGCCATCTTGTCATTCCCGCTCAAGCGGGAACCCAGACCCCTTTGTGCCTGCTCCTTTGTCATCCCCTCTCCCCACCGCGGGAGAGGGTGGACAACCGTCAGGTTGTCCGGCTGAGGGGGCCTCCACCCTCTCCCCACCGCGGGAGAGGGTGGCTTGGCCAAAGGCCAAGCCGGGTGAGGGGGCACTTTCGTTGTCATCCCTGCACAAGCAGGGATCCAGGCTTCTTTGCTTAGCATCTTTCCCCTCTGTGCCATCTTGCCATTCCCGCTCAAGCGGGAACCCAGGACCCTTTGTGCTGCTCCTTTGTCATCCCCTCTCCCCTCCGCGGGAAAGGGTGGACAACCGTCAGGTTGTCCGGCTGAGGGGACCTCCTCCTCTCTCCCCCAGCCTCAGAAGGGGAGGTGAGGGGAAGAACCACCGATGGCAGAAAGTGGAGAACAGAAGGTACAAGGATAGTTCCGCTATTTTCACGTGTTCTGCCTCTGTCTTCGCCCTTCTGCCTTCGGTGTCAAAGGTCCCCTCCCCTGCCATGGCCTTGCCTTCGGCAATGCCGGCCCCTCCCACGGCGGGCAGAGGTAGCTTCTTGATTCGGCTGGGGTGTTACCCAAACTTTTACTCTTCCTCCACATCTTCAGCGTACCCTGGTGGAAATGGGCTTTCGAACAGTTCAGGCAGATGGCTGGGGATATTTTGTTCGGGCTTACCGGGCTCGGCTTGATTTTGTTCCGAGAAGGTCCGAACCCAGCGATCCACTTCTGCTTCCGTAAGGGGCAGATGGGTCCAAAGCGGCCGGGTTTCCCCGTCGGCAACCGAGCTACGAGAGGGCCGATGCGGAGGAACGCGTTTGGTTATCATCCGTTCATACCAAGTCCAGCAATCCAGGGCCTGCATTTGCCGACGTAGGGCCGCCCGCCGCACACGCCGATCGCTGGAAACCACCACATAACTACGAGGGGCCAACGCCTGTTCAATTAGTTCTTCCAGCAGTTCGTCGGCACTTCGGTAGCCGACGGCAAATCGGACGGTAATACCTTCGGCCTGCACGCAGCGGGCGGCCAAAGGGGGCGGCTGAGCCGCATCAAAAACCACCGTGGTCTCGGCCCGTTCGGCCGGGCTAAGCACACTGGCCAAAAAACGCACCAGCCGCCAGCGTGCCTCCTCCAATGCCTTGGCACCTCGCCGACGGTCTATCCAACCCAGCATATGCAACAGATTGTATCCGTCGATCAGCAGCGGCATAGCACAACGGCTTCTTTTTCCAAGGCTGGTTGCGCCACTGCAGTCCAGCCTGAAGCGATGCCCCCTTTTTTATTCTACTGCTGCCAGCCAACCGAAATCCCGGCGGAAAACTCCCTCAGCTCTTTTTGGAGGGGGGAGGGTACCGGTAGCTACAGTTCCAGTGGCGGTCGGCCCATTTGGCGGCGAATCCAATTGAGCGAAGCCAGCACCCGAGGCCGACGCACCAACGCCAATTCCATCCGTCGCTTGCCAGGAAAATCCAAAAGCACTAAGCCCAGTAGGATCGTCAAGACTCCTTGCCCGGGCAAAACCAACATGGCAACGCCCAAAAGGATCAGGAGCACCGCCAGCAGATTTTTTACCACCCACCAGGTAATCCGAAGAGCCGGATGACGACTTGTCCGCAGTAAATCCCGACGTCGTCGCCGGCGAAAATAGTCTTTCGGAAGCCAAGCCACCACCAACGGCACCGCCGCCAACGTGCCCAGAAACATTACCACCGAAGCCGTCCCTAACCATGCCAACAACGCCTTATGGCCTAAGATCCAATCCATCACCGCTTTCTCCGTCCTGGAACACCTTGGCTTTTTGTTATACCAGTTATACCATCTTCACCCTCCCTCCGCCAAAGCCAGTTTCCTATTTGGAGGCAACATTTCCGGGGGGGAAAGCATCCTGCCTTTGTTTTTCAGGATGGCGGTAACTAGGCAGAGCGCCTCGATAGCAACCCCCGAATAGGGGGATATATTCCTGCTTAGCTGAACAGGTCCAAATTATAGACAAGAGCAAACCAGTAATTAAAATGTTGAAAATGGTGGAGTAGCGGGGAAAACGCGATATGATTCACCCTTTCCAAAGGAGCTATGCCATGCGACGCCTCTTGCTGTGGGTTGGGTATGTAGGGATCGGCTTGGCGGGCTTCGAGAGCCAGGTCCATGCGGGAGTAATTGCCCTGTGGGAGTTCAACGAAGGGAGCGGCACATCGGCCAACAGTTCCGTAGGTGGCTGGACCGGTACCTTGGTGAACTTCCCGAACACCAACCCTGGCTATGCGAATCCGCCTGCCACTGAGCCGGGCTGGACCACCGACGGCAGACTCCGGTTCGGCCGACACACCGGCCAACCCCAAGCCGCCCGGGTCGAAACCAATCTGCAGATCTTCCAGCAACTAACCGGTAAGAACTTTACCCTGGAATACATTGGTTCGCTGGATACGATCAGCAATTGGGCGCCGTTTTTCGGCCAAAACGGCGGTTGTTGCTTTTTCTTCGGCAAAACCCATCCGAACACCACCCCCTACTTCTCTATGCATTACAATCTGGATGGGCTGGGTACCGGCTATAGCAACGGTATCAACAACATCCAAGACGGACAAATGCATCATATTGCGCTGGTCTTCGACAATACCGCCGATACCATGCAGTTTTATGTCGATTACCAGCCCGCCGGCAGAATTACCGGTGTTACTGGCACTTTGAACAGCACCCGAACGGATGTGCTTTGGTTTGGGACCGTGGGGCATCAGCCGGCGGGTGAATTTTGGAACGGCTATGTGGATGCGGTGCGGATATCGGACGAGGT
>JANXAQ010000047.1 GCA_025062105.1 Thermoguttaceae bacterium | reverse complement strand
ATCTTGGCAAATACGGTGGAGTTCCTCGGCCAAGTTTCGTCCAAGTACGTGTTCGGGGATACGGGTTTCCAGTTCCCGCAAGAGTTCGCCGGTGATAAACAGATGAGAGACCTCTTCGAGAAACTCATCCAAGTAACTTTCTTTGATCCGCACATACCGGATCGGGCTGGGTGAGCCGACAAAACTGGAAGAATCTCTTGCCCCGGAAACGGTCTCCTGTTCTGCTTTTTCTTCGAGAAATGAGGGAGAAGTAGGGTGGAAAGAAGCATCCGAGCGCCCCCCAGGAGGTTCGGTGGAGGGGTGCTGAGCGGGTGGGGAGGTAGGCTGGGGAACTGGGGCGGCGCCGGGGCCACACATTTCCTCTAAGGCAGCCTGGAGGCTTTCAGCAGGTTCTCCGGGGATAGCAGCGCCAACCAGCGCACCGGAGGAACCGGCAGACACCGGCAGACGCGTCAGCAGAGCGTGTTCCACCGGCCCCAGCTCCTGGAGGATGGCTCCATCGGCGGCCGAGCGGAGCATCCACTCCAGATGGTCAATCCCTTCGATCAATATCTCCCAGAGTGGTTCAGAAAAGAACGTTTTGCCGTCTGGAGTTGAGCTAAGACGTTTTCCAACCCATGGGCGAAAAGTTTATAGGCGTCCAAACCCAGACAGGCTGCAGTGCCTTTGATCGAATGCAGCGTCCGAACGTCAGCATGAATGGGTTCCGTCTGAGTAACGTCTTGCCGGAAAGGCTCCAACAGGCGAGGGACTTCCCGGAGCGCGTCTAGCGCTTCAGCAACAAATTCGTGGATCAGTTCCTGGCCAGTGCACTCATCCATGATCTTCTACTGCTCCGTTCATCGAAGTCCCTACAAGAGATCGGTGCCAGCGCACTGGAGGGGAGGCTACTGGCAAATGCCTTCTGAGTTTCGTAGAGGGTGGGGGAGGCAGGGAGACATCGAGCTGTTAGCTGGCCGATGTTGCCCGGGTGGGCACCTGCTCTATGCAAGGGAGCAATTCTAGGCGTTGTAAAGCATTTCGGACTTTTTCCGCATTGACTGGTTTGATCAGATACCATTCGCAGCCTTCCCGAAACGACAATACAATATCTTCTGGTGCATCCCGGATAGTAACCATAAGGACCTTGGCTTCTTTACAATTTCGGTAGTCGGCTTCCCAGCGGCGAATGCGTTGAAGTGTTTCCTGGCCGTTCATGCCTGGCATGTCGATGTCCAGAGTGATTAGATCATAAGGGCAGCGTTCCTCATGTGCCTTTTGAAATAGCTGCAAAGCGATCGGCCCATCCGGTGCGGCGTCGCAGTCGGCATAAGGGGCCAAGAGGGCTTTGAGCTTAGATCGGCTGACATAATCGTCATCGACAATCAACGCTCGCATCATAGGCCTCCTTTGGAGCAACTAGGGGTGGAGTGGGCAAAGGTGCTCGATTGGAGGTATTCTTTTAGCCGCTGAAATTCCCGCACAAAGTCATCCCAGGTGCGCAAGGCGTCGGCAGGATCACCTTCTTTGGCAAGGGTTTCTAATCGGCCGGCGATGGCGGCCAAAGGATACGCTGTCAGGTTGGCCGCTCCGCCCCGAATCCGATGGGCCTCCCGGCGCACGGTTTCTCGATCGCCTCGCTGAAGGGCATCCCGGATCAGATCGGTCTGTGCTTCTACGGTCTGAACAAATTGCTGCAGGGACTGATCCAGTAAGGAACGATTTCCTCCGAAGTCTTCCAAGGCCTCTTGGTAGCGAATCGGCAACGCGGTTGGGACAGGAGCCGAGTATTGATTAGCAGTCTCCGAACCGTTGCCAAGCCCCTCGCCCGAACTGGCCTGGGTACTAGTTTGTTGTACATACCGGCCCACCACTGCCAGAAAGGAATTCTTCCGCAGGGGTTTGACGATCACTTCGTTGAGTCCTGCTTCCCGGCAAGCTTGGACAGTTTGTCGAGAAGCATCGGCTGTGACCCCTAAGATAGGTACCCTCGCATACCAGCCGCCCAGTTGTCGAATCTGCCGGGTCGCCTCATAGCCGTCGATGTCGGGCATATGCAAATCCATCAAAATCAAGTCATACTGATCCTGTTTGCAGGCGCGGACGGCTTCCCGGCCATTAGGAACGATGATCACCCGATGACCTGCACCTTCCAGATGCAACCGAGCCAATTCCTGATTGACCGGATAATCCTCGGCCACCAGAATCCGGGCAGATCGGGCTGGCCGACAAACGGCCTCAGAAGCGGACTCGGGCCCTAGCGCCAATTGCTCCGGCGAGGGCGGTTCCGAACAGACTTCTAAGGGTACAGTAAACCAAAAGGTGGTGCCTTGGCCGGGTTCGCTTTCGAAATCGATTTCCCCTTCCATGAGATGGACCAGTTTTTTAGCGATCGAAGTTCCCAGACCGGTGCCGCCGTACCGACGGGTAGTGCCGCCGCAAATCTGGGTGAAACTTTGAAAGACCAAAGATTGTTTTTCTTTAGGGATGCCGATGCCGGTATCTATCACCCAAAAGCGGATCCTTGCCCGACGGCCCTCTTGGCCGAGCAGTTCCACTCGGAGGGTAACCGAGCCTCGTTCGGTAAATTTGACGGCGTTGCTCAACAGATTCAGTAACACCTGGCGCAGTCGGACCCTATCGGCGATCACATACTGAGGTACTTTCGGATCGAGATGGAAGTGGCATTGGAGGTTTTTGCCTTCGGCCTGGACTCGAACCGTGCGTTGGACCGAATCTAGCAGGTGGTACAAGTCCAAGGGGCGAGGTTCTAGCTCCAGTTTGCCAACCTCGATCTTGGCGTCGTCCAGAACGTCGTTGATCAAGGCCAACAAATGTTCCGATTCCTGAATGATTGCCTGGGCCTGCAAGTGCATTTCTTCGATGTTGTGAGAGGCCAAGATGATTTCGGCAAAGCCAATAATCCCATTCAGCGGCGTACGAATTTCATGAGAAACATTAGAAAGAAATTCACTTTTTGCCCGGTTAGCCGCTTGAGCCATGAAGGAATATTGCTCCAGGCATCGATTGGCCGCCTCCAGTTGTTCGGTGTATTGTTTGAGTTGTTCTTCGGCTCGCCGACGTTGGGCAATTTCTCTTTCCATCCGCTGATAGGCAGCTAACAGTTGACGGGTCCTCTCTTCGACTAATTTTTGGATCGCGGCAGACTGAGCATCGGCAATCTCCGAAAAGCAGCTAGAAGAAACAGGAGCTTCCAGATTATTTGTCCCTGTCTCGCAAAGACTGGGATTGGCAGAAAAAGTTGGATGGCTAGCAGTGCCTTGAGGCCCATGGTTGACCTTTTGGTCCACCCAAGAAGAACCATTGCCGTCTTCTCCTGAGCCCTGCCCGGAGGAACCGGCCCAATCCCATCCCAGTGGTCCGGTAGCTAACTTGGCCGCCTCGCTGGATAATTCCGCGATGGAATGTGGATGCATGTGCTTGAGATCCATAGCAACGTCCTTACCAAACCCAAACGTCGAAGATCGGCATCGGCTGATGTCCCACAGATAATGGTTGGACGCCTGTACCGTCCACGGCCCAACTCCTTACCGGCTCCAGAACTTGCAGACCAGGGGAAGGGCTCCTGTGTCAGAGGGCATCACGGAAGGCAATTCCTTTCCATCCATTCCCCATCCAAATATAGGTTTTCCCCTTCAGCTTTGTGGTTTTCCGATCTTCCTTTAAACCAGATGTCTTCCCTGGAAAGAACGAAGATAAGGAGATTATCAGAAGCACCTTCCAAGCAGTAGGGAGTTTTTACTACTGGTCCGTTCTCTTTGGGGGGGTCATCCCCGAAAAAATAACGGGTTATCTGCCGGTTCTTTTGCCATCCACAGGTTATTACATTCCCCCTGGATAGGTTGCTTTTGCTCCGGACATTCTTGACGCTCTCTGCCCACAAAGGAATGCTTTTACCCGGCCACTACCTTCCACAAGTCTCCCATCCTCCGCTGAATTACCGCGGGGATACCAAACTCCGGGAGACAGCCAAAGCTATACTTAACTTAGAGGCGTGCTGACGTCAGGATGTTATACCTGTTTGGCAGCTGACTGGCATTTTGCTTCAACGGTCCTATACCATCCGGCTTGTGGAACCTCTGGGAAACACCGACAAACCCTTTTCTCATGGAAATGCCTTTTCAGGATTACCTCTGAGAGGCTAATTTTTACACTAAGTTTCTGAAAGCGGGGTTTTCATAGCGGCCATGTTTCAGATCAAGCATCTGATGAGTACTCAGGTGGTTAGTATTTCACCTAATAGTTCGATCGACGAGGCGATGGCCAGGTTAGTCCAGTACCATCTGGACGCCATCCCCGTGGTCGATCCAGAAGGCAAACCCATCGGATTGGTAACCAGCTGGGCCTTGTTAGATTTTGTGTTTCACTGTTGGCCAGGGCAGCCGCGGCTTAGCCAATATATGAAGACCCCTTGTCCGAGCGTGGATAAAGAAGATTCCTGGAGCAAAGCCGCCGAACTGTTCCGCAGCGAAAATCTTCGCACATTGCCGGTTACCGAGCAGGGTCGGCTCGTCGGCTTTGTTTCTGCAGAAGACTTAGTGCGAACCATCCATAAGGCCCGGTCGTTGGTACGAGAAGTCTTAGCCGAACAACGCCCAGAAAAAGCTGCTCTGTTGTGATTGCCTTTGGATGCTCTCTTCGGGGATCTCGGAACAAGCCGGCCGGTTGAAGCGCATCGTATCCCACCCAGGGTTAGCAAATGAACTTCGGCGTCCACCCACCTCTTGCCAACTGGAGGGGTGATTGCACTTGCTGCCCTCTGCTTTCCGCCTTCGGTTGGACGGATCTCCTACTCCCAGGCTACGGTTACCGGCGTGCCCACAGCGATGCCCAAGCGTCGGGCCGCATTCGAACCGACTAACGCCAATTCCAACCTACCGCTAGAGCTAATGATCGCCACTAGACTATCTTCCGGCTGTTGGCCGTAGGTTCCGTAGATACCATAGGTTTCGTAGATACCGCAGACGACCACGGCTCGCCGGTCGGTAGGTCGGCCCGCCAAATGCTCGGCTCGGATATTAGTGATCAAATTCCCAAATGAATCGATCTCCTCCACCACCCCGACGATCCGATCGGGCAGAATCCGCACCTCCGGCCAATCCAAAAGCACGCTAAGCTGGGCTGGTGGTCCCAATTCCGCCGGCACCACCCCCAAGCTCAAATGCGCTGCTGTCGGCGCTAGAATATCCCGCCCATGGAAAGTCTTCGATACCGGATGGCGCCAAAACCGCTGGTTCTCTAACCGGCGTACTTCCTCGGGCTGCTGCTGCCGGGCCAGGCGGCTCAATAACCCGTTGTCCGGCGCAAGAAACTGTTGCCCAGAAAACCGAGCGTACACCAACGCCCGCTCTGTCCCTACCCCAGGATCCACCACCACCACATGAATAGTGCCAGGCGGATAATATGGTGTAACTTCTTCCAGAATAATCGCCGCCTCCCGAATATTCTGCGGCGAAATCGCATGGGTAATATCCACTACCACAGCCCGGCGATTAATGGAAAAAATCACCCCCTTCATGGCCGCCACATACGGACTATCCACTCCAAAATCCGTCGTCAGCGTGATAATATTCACGGCAGCTCCTTCCTATAGCTTGTTCCCAACTAACATAATTCTATAACACCATCTCCACGAAGAAATCCAACGGTTCTTGTCCACCCAGCGGTTTTCTCACCTCTGTCCGAAGATAGATGAATATAAAAACACTATCTCAAGAGAACCTCGTTCCACCCTCTGCATGCAAGCAGGGATCAAGAAACTCCCCTTTCCCCTTCCCGGACTCGCTGTGACACACAGTGGGATACTCTCCCAATGGCAGCAAATTATTGGCTCCCCATAGGAGGATAACAAACTTTTTAAAAGAAGCTAATTGTTACTTTGGAGAAATTGCATCATTTAGGAAAGATCGTTCGGAAGTGCTTGGTTTCAGAAACTGTTTTGGGTATATTGCTTATTTTATCCATTCTGCGCTTTTCTGTGAGCTTTCGGGATTTGCCTAGAGTGTGTCCAACCACGTTAACTCTAAGCTCGACTCTTGCCATTTTTGGCTTCGGTCCGGAAGAGGAATGCTCTAACTCCTTGTAACTATCGGAGTTAGGAAATTATGTGAACAAAGGAAAGCTTCGCCCTAACTACTGGAAACAAAAGCAGTTAGGAAAATTGGCAAAAATCGAGCTAAGAGCCTGTCTGGAAATCAAGACTTGGGCATTTCCCGATAGAGGTTGGGTTAACCAGCTCTTCCAGCAAAACACAGAGAAAATAGGCACTTTCCGGATGTTAGGTAATCCACCTACTGAGCTGATTTCCCCTGGAAAAACGCATTTCCAGACAGCCTCTAATTTGTGTGTAACAGCGAGCCTTCTCTGGGAGAGGGCTAGGGTGAGAAGGGGCATTCTTCTCTCTGCCGGCTGCTACAGCTTTGGAGAGGATGTAGGCAATGCCTACGCCGAAATTCCCCTTACCCGTCCTGCATTGCAGGCCCAATCGATGTGTGGTTGGGCAAAGGGGAGATTGCCCTTTAGTTGGCTTGCTTACAGCACGCGGTGTCTGCCGCGGTGGGTAGAGACGATTAAAAAGCAGGGAGGAGCGTGGGGAAACCGGATTGTTCCTGGCACAGCACGCAGACAAGGAGTTTGGGGGCAGAAACAGAGGATTAGCTCAGTGGGTGGAAGCAGGTCGAAGCGTTCGTGGCGGTTGGCTGCATAGAAAGCAAAACGCCTCCTGCACCCGGAGGATTTGTGCCTGGTTGACCACCAGATACCGGTGCCGTCCGTTAGGGGCCGGTTCAAACCGAGTAAAACCGTCGTCTTCCACCCGGATCCAGCCGGGAGGTGAAAGATCAAAGTAGCCTCGGTCCGGGCGCACTGCATACAGTACACTAGTAAGATCGTAGGTCGGTTGATCATGGTCTAGGCCCCGGTAATACCGGTATGCCTCGGCCAGCGGATGATGGGCCACATACCGATAATCCTGCCGGATACTAAGGGCCGGATATTGAATGGCTCGGCCGATTTCAAAGCCGCTAGCTACAATTGGCGTAGGCCATTGGCTGAATAGCTTCTTGGCCGAGGGTACATCTGTTACCACATTGAATTCTCGAAATCGGCGGTGTTGGAGGTCTTCGGAAAAGGCACCGGCCATGACCGAAAGCAGACGGACCTTCTTTTCCACCAGTGCTTTGCCGTCTAGCGGCGAGAGGGCATCGGGCGGTGAATCCAAAAGCCGAGCCAAGTTGGTCGAAAAGCCCACCTGTACCATCACCACAGTACTGTCCGGCTGACTGGCCAAGATGCGGCGGAGCAGCTGGGTGGCTTCCGGGGCCGATTGGGGATTGGTGAGCTGATGCGGATACCTCGGCTTGCCCTCATCTTCGGCGGTTACTAGCTGGCGGAGATATCGGCCGTCGTCGGGGGTTTTGCCGCTCCGAACTACGCCGATCGGTACCTCCGGCCGCCCGTAAAATGTGTTCAACAGGCTGACCATCGGACCCGCATACGGGTTGTCCTTAGTAACCGTTACGGCCAGCAGTTGACACTCCCCGCGGTCGGCCAACGCGTGAATAACGGCTAAGGCCATGGCATCGTCCACATCATTACCGATGTCGGTGTCAAAGATAAGCCGAACCGGTTCCCGCACTGGTCCTTCCGCGGCCAAACTCCCCGCTATCCAAATCGCCATCCAAACCACTCCTCCCATAAACCAACCCACAAAGAGCTTTTCCCATCTCATACCGGAGACCTCCTCTTAAAAAGATTCCAAGCAGTCAGGACGAACCGTGGCCTAGGAATGATTTTCCGAAACATTTTAGTCCAGAGGAAGCCTCCTGCTTCCTAGACTTTTGCCATTTTACATAACGTCTTTTGTAACCAAGAGTTATGAAGTGCCCCGTTTGTCCCCCTATTTCCTAAGGAGCCTTTGCATCCTACGACAGAGACATTTTTGGATGATTGGGGTTGCTGCGTTTGACCGGGTGCGGCTGACATTTTGTGGGTGCACTGGACAACATGGGTAATAGAGACAATGGACAAAATAGCCATCGGTCCCTGGAAACCGGCTTTGCCCAGCATCGATCCATTTTACTTCCGGATGCGGGACCTAAACTCCTCTCAGAATGTCATAGTCTCTGGTTCTGAAATAAGACGCTTCTTGTTCCCTGCAGATGCTAGCCAGAGGCAAGGGATGAAACTGGGGCCTAGCTATCTTCTCCATCACCTTAAATGCACCAACTAAAAATTAACCCCATCCAAAAACTCTTGGAAACCCCTAAAACTCCAATATTACTAGAGCCTCTTAGCTGGCCGTGTGGCATATTTAGAGGTGGTCCCATGTGGATGTTCTAACTCCCTGAAAAATTTGGAGTTACGGAAGGAACTTCTGCAAAATCCTGAATAGTGAACTTTGGGAGCTTTTGATTCTCTAGCCGGTTGATTCTCCTATCTGGGCATCTACTATCTATTGGATGCTAGCAATGCTAGCAGCCCTATATGTTGTGTTAGAGAAAAGACCACACAAAATGCTATAAAAATATCCCTTTCGCATGAGGCAGAGGTTCCGGATTTTTTCGACAAGGAATCCGCCGACCGAACTGTTCGACAAAGAAGTTACAAAAATAGCAACGGGATTAGGATTCAAAGAATTCACTTTTCTCTGGGTCGAATAGGCGGCCTTGGTGGGGGCGATCCAGCCGCTGGATGCAGTCCGGTTGATCGTAGTGGGCAGAATTGACACGCCCGGAGACCGGATATATTTCTAACAGTTCTTCAGGATAGGGGTGAAGGACTGCAGCGATTTGCTCAACGGTAGTAACTGCGGAATTCAACCAAATGGAATAATGTTCTGGCAGTAGTATGGCGGGCATTCGGTCATGGAGCGGTCGAATCAGCCGATTGGCCGGGCAAGTAAGTACCACACATTCGGGCAGTCTCCAGGGTTGTTCAGGAGGAGCCGGTTTCCACAGCCCAGCCAGACCAAAAGGCCGGTCGTCTTTCCGATGGATGAAAAATGGCTGTCGGCTGGCAGCGATCTTTTCCCATTCGTAGAAGCCGTCGGCCGGGATCAGACACCGCTGGGTTTCTAGAAGGCGGCGAAACCTGGGCTGCTGGGCGTTTTCGGCCCGCAGATTCACCAGCAGCGAACCGGTTGCGACCGTCGATGGACCTGAAGGCCGAAATCCCCATTGCATCCAGACCAATTGCCGATTCAAAGCCCCTGGAGGGGTGGCAATAGGGGGCTCCCTTCCGGAGATTTCCACAGCCTGGCCAGCTGATACCATTTCCGTACTCAAGTCCGCCCTGCTTGGCGTCTGTGCACCGGCAACTGCTCTAAGTGCCCCATCTTCGGCCAATTCCTCCACGAGAGACTCAGAGAAGTTGGTCTTTTTCGGTTCAGGTTCCCATAGCGGATCGGCAACTCCCAGAATGACCAGAATCGCTTGGCCGGGGGCGATGTTATAGCGGGGTGGCAACGGGTCCAGCACCATCACCAAAAACTCCCCGGCCATCCCCTCTGCCGAAACCCGAAGCGTAAACCGGCCACACATTTCTCCGCTCCCAGCCAGCTCCGCGCACCAGTATGATTAAGGAATATGTTTTAGGAAGAGAAAGGCGGCTCTTTTTGGAAGGTCCTTTTTTCAGGGGGAGGAAGGAATTGTTTGTAGGCGGCCACAGCAAGCTGATCGCAGCGCTCGTTTTCCGGATGACCTGTGTGGCTAGGAATGTGGCGGACTTGGAGCCGATGTCGGCCGAGTAGTTCGTCCAGCCGTTGCCAAAGGTCTAAATTTTTCACTTGGCCGCTACTCGTTCGCCTCCAGCCGCGTGCTTTCCACCTGGGCAGCCACTCGGCCAGGCCCCGGGCTACATATTGGCTGTCGGTAACCAATTCCACGCTGGTAGGCCGTTTCAACGCTTCCAGCCCTCGGATGACGGCCAATAGTTCCATGCGATTATTAGTTGTCTGAGGTTCAGCGCCACTTTGTTCAATTTGCCGACCGGTCCGCCGATGCCGCAAAATAAACGCCCAACCACCCGGCCCAGGATTGCCATGACAAGCGCCATCGGTAAAAAGCACCACCTCCGTCGGCCCGTCAGAAAAGCAGCTCAAACAGTCCCGATCCATGACTGCCAAAACGGACTCCTTACCAAACGAGGTGTTAGAAGAGTTCCGCCGAGTAAAATGCAAAGCCTGTTTCAGGAAGGAGGACTTTCAGGGGGCTGTTCCCGCACAGACGGGAATCCCGGTTTCAATGGCAGCTTCGTAAAATGGGACGCTGGGGAATTTTCTCCTGGAGCTGTGTGGACCACAGAATGCTAAGGAGCCAAACCTGGCCCCCGGGGTAGCTGCCTAGTAAGCGGCGGCTGAAATCGGCAAGCCGTCGGCCGAGAGGTTCAGCCGATCCCACACCGAGGCATAATTGATCGTGTTGCTTACTTCAATATGGTCGCTAATCCAACGCACACTGCCATCGCAGAAACATACATGGATGCCGCCCGGATGCATGCTCCGGGGTGCCGCTTGCCGATTGGGCGAACCGCCGGTTCCTTCATAACAACCCATCCGGAGCTGCTGAACCCGTTCTCGGCCCACAGCAGCTATAATCTCGGCACAGCCAGCAATATCATCGGCAGCATAGGTAATTGGATTTGGCCCCGCCGCATCACCGATATAACCATGGGCCCAACAAGCACTGGGACCAGCACCCGACATCGCCCAAACGCCCCGGCAATCGTTGGGAGCAATTCCGGCCCGAATTTCCAGCAGAAGGATGGTTTGGCTGGTTCCGTCCCGGATGTCATCCATTCGGCAGGCGGCATTGGCGCCCATGACGCCCCGGATGCGATTGTCGGCCCAGCCTTGCACCGATGCCGCACAACCAGAACCGCCGGTGCCGTAATCGCCGCAATGCGCTGAATCGGACTGAAATCCCAGGGCGCCATTAGCGCCGTAATTGCCGCGGGCCCAGTTGGGACCGTGGTTGCTAGTATGCGAGCTGCCAGGCGTGCCGCTGTATTTGGTCCGGTTAAAAGAATCCGACGGACACAGCATGATCGGTATTTCCGTGGAGCGAGGTCCCGCATTGACATCATGCGGGATGGGAAAGGCTCGATTAAAAGCGTTGAACAGGGCTTGCTGTTCGATAAACGGCAGGATCAGGATAGCCCAGGTTTCTCGTAAGTTAAACTGATTTTGGGCGTCGATGTCGTTGCTGTTTCGGCCGGGCCAAAGGTCAGCCCAAACTGAAGCGGGAGGAAAACTCCTGTACTGCTGTTCGTAATTTAGGCAACCTAGGCCGAGCTGTTTGAGGTTGTTTTGGCATTGGGCCCGTCGGGCCGCTTCTCGGGCTGCCTGCACCGCCGGTAAAAGCAATGCAATCAATATCCCGATGATCGTAATCACCACTAAAAGTTCCACTAACGTAAAAGCCCGCTGAAAAACCGATTGTTTCCGAAAGCACCCCATCGTTGACCCCTTTCCCTTCAGAAAGGTTCAGCCTGAGAAGATTGGCCCGTTTTTTTACCGATTTTCATTTTTTTCATTAGGTACGAAGGAATCTCACCCGCCTTGAGCAGAAAGCTCTCTAGTAACACTAGTAACACTCCAGCGGTAGAGAACAGCTGCTGTTGTCATCGGGAACGAAACCAAGGCTCCTGTTCATCAAAACAACCGGAGAAAAAAATCTGGATTTCCGTTTGAGCAGGAATGGTACAGTAAAAAACCCTCTCCTTTCGGCTGAAGTGTTACGGTCTCCGTTTATCGAACGCCTGCTGGTTTAGGTACTTTGATATGGAATTCTCGTTGATCGCCGACATTGATGGTCAGCGGGGTTGTTGTCGCATCGCTATATTCTTTTGGAAAAAGATGATAGACGGGCGAACCGTTTTTGTCGTAGGCTTTGACCACTACTTTATGCTCGCCTCGAATGGCTCCATCATTGGGGTCGTAGGTAGAGACGTTGGAAAAGGTGCCGTCGGCCACATTGACCTCAGCCCGACCAGGCCGGGGATAGGTTTTAGGATCCTTTGGCTTTTCTTGGCTATTGAACTCCAACATGAGGCTGGCCGCCGGGATCAGTGAGCCATCCTCGTAGGTAACCTTGCCCCGGATCGGAACAACAGCATACGGCTGGCCCCCGCAGCCTGCCACAAGTAGGGCAAGAGCCACCAACATGCCTTTCCCAAACCGCCTATGAGCCATCCAATTTTGAAGCGTTTTCATAGCAAACCCTAGAAAATACAGGCACCTGACATTTAGCTAGGAATAAAGCGAGATTGTGCCGACGGCTAATGTTTTAGTTTAGCAGCGCCACAGAAAATTAGCAACCTAGTTGTCGGTTTGGCTAGGTTATTGTTAGCTGAAGCTGTTTTGGAAGCTCGGTCGGGCCTTTAACCCGGCGGCTAGGGCCGACTGGATCATCATCCACTCGGCAATATTCTCCAAGGTAATAAGTCCGACCAGGGTGCCTGCCCGGAGGACCGGTAAGACGGGGCATTGGCCTTCTTGCATCCGTTGATAGGTAGTTTCGAGCATCTCCAGGTCATCGACGGCCTGGCAGATGGGGCGCATCAGATCGGCCACCCGGGCTTCTCGTCGCCCTTCGCTTAAGGCCCGAAGCACATCACTCCGCGTAAGCAAGCCCACCAACCGAGATCCCTCCAACACAGGAAAATCCTGCTGATAGCCGGAGATCAGTTCGCTTAAGGCCCGCTCTAGGGGATCCTCGGACGAAAGGCTTCGGAATTGGGTGATCATGGCGCTTCGGACCGGTACGCCTCTGAGCACACTGCGAATCTGCACCGCATAGGCCTCCTGTTGCGCCCCTAGATAGACAAACAGAGCGATAAAAAGCAGCCAAAAGTTTCCTGCCAGAAGGCCGACGGCTCCGAACAAAAACGCCATTACCTGCCCAAGCGTGGCGGCCCATTGGGTGGCCTGGGCATAATCGAACCGACTGGCCAATAATGCCCGAACCACCCGGCCACCGTCCATCGGAAAGGCCGGCAACAGATTGAAAAGGGCCAAACCTACGTTGATCGCCATCAGCTTGCTCAGGAAGTTACCGCCCACCACACGCAGATCGGTGGCACTGGCCCAAGAATGGGCAAAGAGCTGGAGGGCAAAAATGCCAGCCGCTATTACCAGATTGACCATCGGCCCGGCTAAGGCAACCCATAACTCTTGGGCTGGTTCTTCGGGTATCCGTTCCAGACGGGCTACGCCGCCGATCGGCAAGATCGTGATGTCTCTAGTCTGAATGCCAAATCGCCTGGCTGCCAGCGCATGGCCCAACTCATGCAGCACCACACAGCCAAAAACCGCCAACACCAATCCTACCCCTTGCACAGCAGCATGCACGGACTGCCCTTGCACCAAATGCACACCCAAAAGCCAAAGAATCAAAATCCAAAAGGTCCAATGAATATAGATATCGATGCCAGCGATCTGACCAATCCTACCGCTCCAACGCATACAAGACCCTTTCTCGGCTAACAGAGATCCCTTGCATTATACCAGCTGCCCACTCCGTTACCCAAACTCCTCCAGCATAGATCTCCAAAAGGAGCTAGACATCGGGAACCAATTGCGATTGTCTCCTCAATGGAAGCACACCTGGTGGATTACTCGAGTTTTGTTATTTTTGGCCTCCCACCAAAAAGGGGAAAGCTCTAACTGCTGGAATTATTGGCGTTAAGTAATTAGGTGGACAAAGGAGGGGGACTCTGTAACGTTTGGAGGCAATCCAAGTTAGGGAAAATAGCAAAAGTTAAGTTAGTGGAGGTGCTCAGGCAAACAAAATCAGCCCGGACGCATAGCGGAGGACCACGCGCCCGGGCTGCCAAACCCCGTAGCCACCATAGGCCGAAACTCCTCCCAGTCGGTGAACTACTCGAGCGGATCCATCCCGCCGCATGGAGTCCGGCCGGGCTTTGGGGGCCGGAGGCGGCCAAAAGCCGATTAGGTCTTGACCGGGATCTTCTTGGGCTGGGCCGACTCGGCTTTGGGAACCACGATCCGCAGCACGCCGTCTTTGTACTCTGCCTGGATCTTATCTGGGTCCGTAGGCACTTCCAGAGGGATGACCCGCCGGAATTGGCCATAGACCCGTTCGATCCGGTGGTAGGTTTTGCCTTCTTCCTGCTGTTCCTGTTTGCGCTGGCCGCTGATCCACAGGCAGCCTTCTTTCAGCTCTACCGTGAAATCTTCCGGTTTCAGGCCGGGCAGATCCACGGTGATTTCATATTCCTTTTCGGTCTCCGCCACATTGGTTCGGGGAGCGAAGACCGGCAGATCTCGGCCTGGTTGTGGGCCGAAGAATTGTTCGAACAGTTCATCCATTTCCCGGCGGAAGTTTTCAAACCACCGGCCAAGCGGCATGTCCCACAGTGTCAGGTCCCGAGGACCACCGCGCCAAGGAGTCAGTGCCCTAGCCATCGTTTCGCCCTCCTATTGAGTTCTAAGGACCCATCCCCATGCCCCCTGTCGAGGGCTGCCGATCCAGGGGGATGGATACCGGACCGGCTGCCCTTGTGCTGCCCCACTTTTGGGAGTTTCCCGGCGTCTGTCCTTTCGGTCAACTCCGGGAATCCCATCCGCAGGAAAAGGAATAGCAAATGATATGCCAAGAATAACTTTCACATGATCATAAAGCCATAAATATATATGAACAAAGAAGTTAGATCAACCAATCAGGAGACGGTTTGCAAGGACATGACTGCCAAAATGGCAGTTGGGAAAACATAAGTTCAATTGCAGACTGGATAAACCCGCTGAATCCCTCGGAGGTGGACCTCTACAAAAAAATGACCGGCCCCAAAGCAACCGCCTTGAAGGCCGGTCGTGGAAAGATGCAGAGAAAGGAACTACGTCAAAGACTCAGGACCACTAAGTGCTCTTTGGCAGTGGGAGTGGTGTGTTAGCAGCCCCAATCGGGTTGGTCGCTGCAGTTTGGCTGGTAACCCCTTCTGGGCTTCCTTACCCTGTTAACCGCCCAGCACAAGTCTGGGGAGGGGTTCTTCTTGTTGTTCCGGTGCTTCTGGAATGGCGGCGGCTGGCTGGATGGCTGGTCGGAAAGCCGCTTTAGCCGGCGCTTTGGGAGGAGGAGGCGGCGGAGCAGGAGCGGCCTTTTGGGCTGGGCCAGCAGGCGGCGTAGGCTGTCCGGCCGGTTCAGCACCACAGCAGACGCCGCACACATGCTCCACCACACACCGATAGACCGGCACCTCTTTAGTAACTGTCTTTTTCACTAACGTCTTTTTACACCGGGGTTTCCCACATTGAGGAGGGCAAAGTTCTTTGCCACCACCGGCCGCGCACACGCCGCAATCGCTAAGCTCTGGCCCACAGTCTGCCCCTGCACAAGCACCTTTTCTGCCGAAAATCTTTGGTAAAAGCGGGCAAAACTCCTCGCACTCCACTTCCCAAACCGTCTCCTCGACCTTTTTGGTTTCACAGACAACTCGGCAGACCTTTTTGCAGGGCCTCGGGCAGCCGCAGACGGCGCAAGCAACCTGCGGCTCACAGTCGGCCTGAGCAGGTTGGATGGCTTGGGGAGGTTTGGCTTCTGGAGGTTTGGCCTCACCAGCCATTCCACTGGCTGTCCACCCTAACCAGGCCAAACACATCAACATGGCTACCAGATGTCTCATATGAAAATCTCCTTCCTAAGCTTGCCTAAGGCGAATGCCTATAAGAAACATTGGCAGAATACAGCTCACATCTGTTTTCACAAAGGAAACTCCAGACAGGGGCGAGGTAGCGGCGAGGTGGTTAGAAGTCAATCTGCGCCCGGATCTGGAAGGTGCTCATATCGGTGATCGGATCGATTCCATACCGATCCGTGGATTTGGCCAACACATAATTGAACATAATCCGGGTATAAGGATTCAGGTACCAATTGAGGCCCAGGGTATGGTCGTCGGCCACTCCGCCGTTGACGCCGACGCCCAGATCCACAAGATCGATCCAGGAGTAGCGGTAGGCCAATTCCCAGGCGCCCCAGCCAGTCTGTACGCCATCGGCGGCTCGAACCCGGAAGAAATTAGTAAACGGCCGCACCCGATCAAACACGCCACGTTTTCGATCGTATGGCCTATGTTCGCCCGTGAGGAAATAGCTCACATAGACATAGGCCCCATTCAGGTAGGCGGTGCCGATGCCTGTACGGGGCACCCAGACATTGAAATATTCCGCCTGGACCGACAACGGACCATAAACCCAGGCGCCTTCGATACCTAGGAGCTGAACCTCCGGTACGCCGGTGATTTGGCCAGTATCGACAATCGTTGGGCCTAGGTAGCATTCATTTCGAGAGCGGAACCGCGCGTTGCCGTCGGCAATGTTCCGATAGCTATAGGCGATCCCAGTATGCAGCAAGCCTCGGCCATCGCTAGCCTCGTCGTACCAGGGCAGGAAGGTCAGTCGCATCGTAGCAGCCACCCCGCCATCATCGTCCCGCCAAATCGGCGGTTCTGAATCGTTTTCCATCTCCGAAGTAAAGGCCCCGATGGACCAGACGCCTCGTTCATCCCAGTAGGTGTCATAAGCCATGATGCCGATCTTTCGGGCTGGAGCAAAGGCCGCCACCGGTAAGGCCCGTTCCATGAAGGTGATGTAGCGGGCGCTGATTAATTCTTCCAGGCTGAACGGCTCTTTAAAGTGGCCCACCCGCACATGGCCCAAAAGCGGTAACTCATTGACCCCAAGGTACACATCCTTAAAGGACGTCGATTGGATCAATTTCCCGTTGTGGCCTTGATCGGTGTCAGCAAAGTCCATCTCGATTTTGTAGTCCACAACATGGAAGGCCTCCCCAGCAACTCCAATACGGGCCGATCGGAAGGCCACTCCGTCTTGGACATCGCCGTAGTTGGCCCGGCTGGCAGCCCCCTGGCCGAACATCGCCCAATCCAAAAAGATTCGACCGTTGACTTTGACCGAGGGGGCGGCAGCGGCTTTTTTCTGGGCAGCTGCCTCTTTGTCCATCAGTTTCTTCAGCTCTTCTTCCAGCTTTTTGATCCTCTCTTCGGCAGTGGCCGCTGCCGGTTTGTCGGCCGCTATCAGCCGTGCCGGCAGATTCCCAGAAAACTCCGCTCCCATGGATGTCTGCGTATCGATCGGTTCCGGAGACCGGACCTCCGTCGTAGCTGCCGGCCCCATATAGGGATTATCCGGAGGAAGCATATAGCCGGAATCTTCGGGCGGCATGGGTTCCCAAACTCCTTGCTGCCCATATGCCCCTGCTGGGATGAATCCGACCATGGCCGCCCCCACCATAAGCCAACAACAGATCCTTCCGTACATGTGGGTCCTCCCTGTGGAGACCAAGAGAATAGCCGGCTTGGGGGCAAAAGCTACGCTCCCCTTGCTGCCGCTTGGAAAACCTTTTTGGTTGCGACCGCCGCAACCGAACCGGTTCCTCTTTTGGCGTTTCGGTTTTGGAGGGGGGGCTTCTTCATAGGTTCGTTTCGATCCCCGCCGTAGAAAATTGCCCTCCCGACGCTACCAGAGGTATCTACCAACCGGCTTGAGCGACCGAAAAATCTTTCCTAATTTTCCACCCCCCGGTAGAGGCAACCTCCTCCGACCGAAAGGATGTAAAAAATTGCCACCTGGGTAAGCTCTACCTAACCCCCAGTCTCACCAGAACACTTCCGAGCAACAGAAGTCACACTGTTTCCGTGGGACGCTCTCCATCTCCACTTTTGCCATTTTTTATGACTTCTTTTATATCAACGAGTCAACCATTGAGGATTCTTTGTTCAGCAAATGCTCTAAGGCCAATATTTTCAAAGGGCGAGAACCTCCAAAGAGGCCTGCCTTTTAGAGATTGGTAAAAGTCGAGTTCCATCTGGTTCCGGCTTAGAGGCACTAACCTGTTCCTTTTCATACCGGAGCTATTTCTAGAAAAAAACCAGTGGAGGAACAGCCCCCACAGTAGGCAACTTGACCTATCCAACCTACCAACCTCATAATGAGGAAAACAGAGGATGTTAAGTCGAATCCTTCTTAGGTGATCCGACGGGCGATGAGCAGCTCTTATACAGTAGGCGGCGTGCGGATTTTGATCGGCGATTGCCGACAGATTCTGCCTCTTTTGCCCGCCGAGTCTATCCAGTGTTGTGTTACTTCACCCCCGTATTGGGGCCTACGGGATTATGAACATTCGGACCAACTTGGCGACGAAGAAACACCAGAAGAGTACGTGCAGAATTTAAGTAGAGGTCTTTCGCCTAGTTTGGCGGGTGCTTCGGCAAGATGGGACACTCTGGCTTAATGTGGGGGATGCCTATGCCCGAAACGGGGGTACTGGCCTTTGCGGCCCCAATGCTAAAGTAGGAAACACACGAAAACTCATTCAGAGGCGGAACTGCAAAGTACCGCCCTGTTGGGGGTTAAAGGATCGGGACCTGATGGGGCTGCCCTGGAGGGTGGCTTTTGCCTTGCAAGCCGACGGCTGGATCCTTCGTTCCCATATTACCTGGATCAAAAAAGCTCCGATGCCGGAAAGCGTGCGGAATCGGCCTTCTCGAGCTACGGAAGATGTCTTTCTACTGGCCAAAGATCCCAAATATTATTACAACAATCAAGCGATTCGGGAACGTTCTGGGGCGAATCTGAAAAACTATTGGATTCTCGGGCCAGAGCCTTCCGAGGTGGAACATCCGGCGGCTTTCCCCACCGAACTAGCTCGCCGATGTATTCTTCTAGGGTCTCGGCCCGGCGACACGGTCTTAGATCCCTTTTCCGGTTCTGGCGCCACCGGCGTAGCCGCCGCAGAACTCCAGCGACAAGCCATCTTGATCGAACTCAACCCCCACTACGCTCACCAATCCCTCCAACGTATTCAAAAAGGCGTCCAACAACGTCTCTGGGGCTAAACCATGGCGTCGCTGCTCGCTTCGTTACGCCAAAAATACCATCAAGCGGTTGGCGAGAAAATTGTCCGTTTTTCTACCTCGGGTTCAGAAAGTTTTCCCAACTTCGCCGATGGATGTAGCAAATCTAGCATAGCGATTTCCCTGCGAGTTTGTGAAAAACTCCGCTTTCCGTGAATCCTAGAACGTATCGACGGGCAAAAAGCTGGCCGACTTTTTGAAGAATTAACCTGTCAGTTCATCCAAGAAGCATTTGAAGCTCTCCAGCATCTTCGGCCTGGTCAGTGGGAGTATTTATTGGATCAGACCGAAATCTATCACTTTGTTCAATATCGACATTTAGAACAAGTGGAAACCCTCCTTAAGACCCACCCAGAACTTGCCACTGCTTTAGGACTGGATTATATCGTTAAACCTGATATTGTAGTTATGCGAACCCCTGTACCAGATAGCGAAATTAATCGGAAGCAATCGGTGGTCGAGGAAGCAGATGCTACAGTGGCTCGTTTGAGCCCATTTCGGGCGAGCAATCAAAAAGACTCTCCGCCCGCAGGATTTCTGCACGCCAGTATCTCTTGTAAATGGACTATCCGAAGTGATCGATCTCAAAATACTCGCACCGAAGCTTTGAATCTCATTCGTAACCGGAAAGGGCGCGCCTCATATTGTAGGAGTTACCGCCGAACCTCTCCCCACGCGCATCGCTTCTTTAGCTCTGGGTACCGGAGAAATGGACTGTGTGTATCATGTTGCCTTACCCGAACTCCAAGAAACCTGCACAGAACTCAACTTAGAAGATCAACTTGAGGTGCTTCGGATGATGATTGAGGGAGAGCGACTCCGAGATATTAGTGATTTGCCTCTCGATTTGGCAGTTTAAGCCTCCCCGGACCAGTTCAATCTGATTGCCGCCCCAACTGTCCCGAGTGAAGTGAATGGCCTATTTTGGAACCAAATTGGGCGCCGTTTGGCATTCCCACGAAGGCGGGAATCCAGGCTTCCTGACATATTTTGGCTCTGTTGAAAGGTTGTGCCCAGCCTGGAGAGGTTTTGCCCATGCTAGTCGGTTTTGCGCCAGTTTAGATGAGGTTAGGTCTCCGACCGGAAACGGTTTCCAAAGCGCCAAATATTTTTCCTGGTTCCCTGCTTACGCGGGGATGACAAGGAGTGAACCTCCATTCGGCGGAAGGATTATAATGTTTGTTTCTGGGAAAACGGAAACAACCGTTTTTATACAAATGTATATAATTCCCATCTTTTCCAGAGAACCGACTAACAACTTTTTCAACCATGGAGGCGGTTCCAGCCTACTTACCCAGGCCTTCTAGGCGGAGATGGTTTGGGTCAGGCTGGCCTGGTTTGGCAAACCAGATGCTCAGCCGACAGCTACCGGCATCGATCTGAACGCCCAGTTCCGAATCGGTTTCTAGCCGACGGGCCGACCAATCGGGCCGTTGGCCAGTCCGGTATGGTACGATGACCGTCAGCATCTGCAGGGTGCGAAGCTTTTCCTGGGTGCTGGCTTCCACATGCCATTGGTTGGGAAACGGTTGGGTAGGCGGCGGTTGGTAGCCGTCCCATTGCCGGAAGCCTAGCCCGACGGGCGATAGATATTGCACTTCCACCCCTGCTTTGTCTAGTTCCAGTAGGAGGCGAGCCTTCTGCTGGTCGATCTGAAATGGCCGAAGCCCGTGCAGCATAAATTGGAAGCTGGCCGGCTGTCGGGCTTCTAGATCATCGTAAAGCACTACAAACGGTATCCAGCCTGCCCCGGTGGCATCGCTTGGAGAGTGTGTCAATTTGGTCCCAGCAGAGTTGGCCGGATCCAACTTTTCTGGCGCCGATTTGGCCTGCACTGATCCAGCCCCTGCCGCCGGTGGAGCTATTACTGCCTGGGCCGATGCGAATCTCGATTGAATCGCAGCCGCGGACGTTTGGGCTTCGGCGGGCTTGGCCGCTGGTTTTACCAGCACCACATGCCGACGGAACCGCACGAGCCGACCTTCATACGCCTCGGCCGCCTCGCCCACCACATGGTCCCATTGGGACGTAAGCCGATCGTAAGCGATTCGGCCCAATGGAGCTGCTGTGTGCTTGGTCTGTCCTTGACCATCCACGAGCACACAGTTATGGGCTACCGTGCTGTGGGCCCATTGGTAGTGAAATGGACTTCCGTGCAGGTCCCGATACACACAGGTCATTAGCAGTTCTTGGCCGTAGGCGTTCAATTGGAAGCTATTGTGCGGGTTATGTCCATGGCTTTGGGTGCCAAACGGGCTGGACTTGAAAAGTACATGAACATCTTGTCTGCTGTCCAAAAGGTTCGTATGTAAACTGGCCACTCCAATACCCCGAAAGACTTTCGATGGCGGCCAGTCTGCAGGGGCTTTGGGCGGTGGTGGCGGAGGAAGCCGGATGGCATATAAAAAGGCGGCGATACCGCGGGCCGGCCTCATTTTCCACTGCTGGGCCCACCACTGCCAATACGGGGCATGGCTGCCGCCAGGTTGCCCGGCCCAGGCCCGGCAGAAGAATTCTACCGTCGGCCCCCACCCGGCGCTGGGCGGCCGATGCGACAAATCGCCAAAACCGCTATTCGGAGAGCCGGGCGGCGCCACATACATCGGATAATCCACCACCTGCGCGAAAAACGGCTTTTTCCGCCAATCAATGCCCAGGCCCACCTCCATTGCCTGAAGCCACCCGACTACTTTGCTAATATAGCCGGCCCAGTAGGAAAGCCCTTCATGCCAGCCGCCGTCCTCGTCGGCCCAGACGGGATAACATGCGAAAAATTTATTCACTGCATAATCGAGCCAATCCTCCGCCTCCGGAATTTCACCCAGAAAAGCCATGCCGGCCTCGCCGATTTTGTGCCAGGTGCGGTTACCGTGGCTATTGTAGGGGTTGGTAAAATGGCCCACTCCTTGCCGGACTTCCCAACTGACCCAGGCGTCGTGGATGCGCCGGCGCATGACTGCCTGAATCTTCTGCCGTTCCGCTGGGCTAAACATCGGATAGGCCCAGTCGTAGGCACGGGCTGGTCGAAAGAGCATCGGCTTGGCCGCCTCGCAATTTAAGGCAAAATTGGTCGGCCCGTCCGGGTCCCAACTGGCCAGGTGCAGCACCCACCGACGGGCCGCTTCGCCGTATTTTTTATCCCCCGTCAAAAGATAGACGAAGGCCAACGTCTCCGCCTCCATGCAGGCCCGTTCCGTTTGCACCCGGTTGGGCCACCAATGTTTGATGGCCTCGGTATCCTTTCGATCCCGCACACTGCCCCGTTTCGCAGGCTCCGGCGTAGGACCGGCCCGGATGATCCGATCCGCCTCCGCCTGGAGCTCCTTCAATAGTGGGGCCAATTCGCCTTGGGCTAAACGGCGCAACTGCGGCAATTCCTCCGGGCGCACAAAAAGCCGAGGATGCCCTGTTGGAAGCCGCCGCCGCTGCTCGGCCCGGGTGGGCATGGGAAAAGCCGTCGCCTCGGCCGGCACAACCACCGACCGAACCATGCTCCACTCCGAAAACTCGCCTTCCTTCGTCTTGAACCGATACCGCCAATAGTAGGTTCCCGGCTTCCACGGCTCATGGTGGGTATAGGTGTTCCAAGGGATGTCGGCTACGGTAACGGCGTCGGAAAAATCCTTCTTCTGCGCCCATTGGACCGTGTAGGTATGGGCTTGCTTTTCGTGAATCCAAAGGAGCGACGGCGGGTTGAGCTGGGCTTGGCCGCCGTCCAGCGGTCGATACCCCATTTCGCCCGGCTTGGGGGGACGATTAGAAATCCGCAGCGACTGGCCCTTTTCGGGCGAGGGGCTGCTAGGCGGTTTGGCCTTGGCAGACAGTTGATCCGATTCGGACGCCTCAGATTTTTCCCCGGTTGAGGCGGCCAGACCAGCCGAAACCGCTTCTGGATACTCTCCCCGGCAAGTCCCTGTTCCTCTGCCGTCTCCGATCTCTCCTCCAGCAGCCCAAAATATCCCCAGAACCCCTATCCATCCTAAACCAAAGCCCAGCCAAACACTCCTGATTTCCAAACCACTCGTTGAAGCCGACACGGGTACATCTCCTTTCACCAAAGGGGAACCAAAAAGGGGGACCTATGAGGCGGGATTTTTTCCACACAGGTATCTGCGGTTTTCCAAGGCAGGATCGTCCCAGGCAGGACATTATTGGTATTTGAATTACCAATTAAAGCTAGCCCGCCTGGCAGAAACCGGATTTTCCCGATTGTCGGGGCCAGATCTGTTTAATTGGTTCTTCAAAGGTCAATAATAGGCTCGGCCTACGGAGACTTTGTCCTATGGTCTTCCTATTTCCTCCCCCAACAAAGGCAATACCCGCTCGATGGACCTTGCAGTTTGCAAAGGCCGTAAGCGCCACTCTAGCCGCCGCCGACCAGGGTAACAATCTCCAGCCGATCACCCGGCTTGAGCCGATACTCAGCGTACTTCTGGTGCGGCACCACCTGCAAGTTCACCTCCACGGCCACAAAATTTTTCGACAGCTTCAAGCGGTCCAATAGCTCGGCTACGGTAATGCCTTCCGGCACTTGGTGTTTTTGATCGTTGACCACAATTTCCATGTGTCCCGACATGTGTCTCGACAACTCCTCGGAGGTAATCTCGGAGAAGCCGAAAAAACCTCTCCGATCATGGTTATGTAACACTTCAGCCAAGTCAAGAAACCTGCCTCTCCCCTCCGTCATTGGTATCTACACAAATCGGTGGAATGGTCCCAGGTTCAGGCAGTCGCCGATCGGGAAAGGCATGTTATCTGGGCCTCCACTGATTTTAGGCCCCCCTCACCCGGCCTCAGCTTTGCCGAGGCCGGCTTCTCCCGCTCCAGGGGAGAGGCGAAAGTTTTACCGGCCTGTCGGTTCCTCCGGCATTCTGCACTGTCCTGACGGCGATGTGTAGATACCAATGCCCCTCCGTGGGAGAGGCCGGCATTGCCTTCGGCAATGCCGGGTGAGGAGGCCTTGGACATCAGAGTCAGAAAGCCGAAGGCGGAGACCAGAACACGTTCCAGGAGCGGAACGGCCCGTCTGCCTTCTGCTCTCCCCCTCCGGCCTTGGTGGTTGTCCCCCTCACCCTATTGGCGCCGGGGGAAGAGGAGCGAGAAATAAGCCCACTCCATGCGGCTGAAGTGTTACATGGTTATCTTACCGTGTAAACCGGCCTACTAATAGACAGCCCAGCAGGGTCACGCCACTGACATACCGTCTAAACAGACGGCGTTACGGCACCTGGTTCTGTCCAGACTGAGTGTTGCCGCCGTCTCGACAGACGACGGTACATAGCCTAGTTCTGTCCAGACTAAGTTAATCGCTGTCTCGACAGACGGCGGTACCTACCTGCGCCATGGTGGTACTTATCGTCTTGACAGAGGGCTTTACGGTCGCACCCGGTAGCATTGGCCAGGATGGCCTTCTAGCGGCGGCACTGGTTCCAAAACTCCCCATCGGACCCAGGCAGCGAAAATCGCCGGCTGCACCAGCGGTGTAAAACCATAATTGCCGGGGCTCCGGTACCGGGCGATTTCGCCCCAGTGGACAAAAATATATTTTATCTCCCTCTCAGCCAAAAGCTGCTTCACTGCCTGCGCAAACGCCTGAGTAAGGCAACCAGGCGGGTCCACTTGGCCCACCCCACAGTCGCTTTTTCGGTACTCCTCCTCCACCTGACGGATCTCAGGATGGCGGCGAGTCCTGGCATAGGCTTCCCAAAAGATTTCTTCTAGCGGCGAGGTGTTAAAACAGGTAGCATAGAGCACCGGCATTTCCAGGTCGAACGGCTGGGCGTCGCCCACCAGAAGCACCCGACCTTCTTTTGCGCGGCGGTTGAGCCAAAGATGCCACGGATCTACTCGCTCTGGATCGGTGCGCAGACGGTCCAAGGGGACAAAATACCGGTTATAGCCGCCCGCTGCGGGCACCCCGCTAGCCAACAGAAATCCATACCCTAATCCCAGCACCAATACCCCCGCCCGAGTCAACCGCCATAGCCAACTTTCGGACCAATAGGCCCCCATCCCAGCCAGCAGGGCCGCCATCGGCAAGGCCGGCAACCCAAACCGATCAATCCGATGGGTCGCCAGCCACCACATCCCTATCCACCAGCCCAGATAGCCCAAAAGTAGCCATCGAAACGCCGATTCTTCTTCTTGGGACTGAGTCCGGTTACCCAGGGTGTCCCTTGGTCCTGGCGGGAGAGGCGGAGACAAAGGGGTTCCCTTGGAAGTGCGAGCGTCTGGACCACAAATCCCCTCTCCCTTCTGCGGGAGAGGGTTAGGGTGAGGGGGCAACTCCCTTGGAGGGCCGCTCCCTAACGGTTGCGCCTTGGACCGGTCCCTCTCACCTGGCCCGCCTGTCGGCTGGCCGGCCTTGCCTGCCAGGGGAGAGGCGGAACAGTGGCCCCTACCAGTCCTCCCACACTGCCCTTCCCCTACCCCCTGTTTTGACCGGCGCAAAAAGGCCAGCACTGTCAGCGGCACGATCAACGGCCCGATCCACTGGCTCCGCCACAGCGGTCCGCTCAGATCGTCAGCCAATCGCCCTAGGGTAAAACGACGGGGCAGATGCACCTGGTTCCAACGGTCCTCTTTCTCCGAGTCCCAGGCTTTTCCTCCCAGCACGGAGTAAAAGAGCGGATAGACCGGATTGCCAGCCAAGCAGGCGTTTTTCACGTACCACAACCCGCCGCCCAAAAAGGCGGCCAACAGAAATACTCCCACTTTTGGGAGAGCTTTTCGGAGTGAGATTCGGCAGGCCTGCCAGCCGACCCACCCAAACGCTGGTAGTCCGATAAACAAAACGGCCGGATATTTTGTCCCAGCAGCCGCCCCGACCAGATAGCCTCCCAGCACCAGATAGCCCCAGGCCGACCATTGCCCCTGGGACCCTACCTGTCTAACGGTTTGAGCAGAGGCTTTCTGAGCCGCCGGGAGGGTACGCTCTCCAGCAGGCGTAGCAGAGGAACCATGCCTGGCAGGGGAATGTGCAGAGGAATCTGAACTGGGAGGAGAAGAATTCCGGTCTGTCTGGCCTTGTCTGGTCCAGAGCCATAACGCCCACAGAGCCAGCAGACCATAGCAGGCAGTTACCCCTTCGTTTAGCCCGGCCGTGGAAACCTGGATGATCCAGGGGGTAGCCAGATACATGGCGGCCGCTGCCAACCCAACCTGGGAAGAAACCATCCGTCGGCCAATCGCCCAAAGAGAAGCCGCACAGACCAGGGTCATACTGGCCATCACGGTTTTACCGGCCAAAGCCCCCAGCCACCACTGGCCCGAAAAGCCCATCGCTGCCAAGGCCAGCATTTCCGCGCCCAAGGGCATATTGGCATAGACATTGTGCGGCAGGAAGGTGATCCGGCCTTCGAGACACCACTCTTTGGGGGCCTGGAGGTGGTATTCCCGGACATCGAAATCCACCGGCGGCAACATGGCCCCTAATAAAAGAATGGTTGCGAAAGGGGCTAGTGCCAGCACCCACCAAACCGAACCCCGATTGGATGGGCTAGTTCGGCTATCTTTGGGAGCCTTTCCAAGCCGGGATTGTTTTGCCTTGGGGCTGGAAGGTTGATGTTTTAGGTCATGTGCTGGCTTTGGGGATTTTGGATAATTTGATAATTTTACAAAAGATACAAAAAATACATGTTTTAGATAATTTCTGTTCGCCCATCCCACAGCCGCCAAAAGCCCCACGGTGGGTATCCAAAACACCGCCTGGTACCGAAGTAGGCCAGCCAAGCCAACGGCCAAGGTGTAGGTAGAGACCAGATTGGCCCCGACGGCCAACGAAAAACAATGGGTTTCCAGCCGGGAAAGTTTTTCTTGGAGGTGCAACCCGTGCAGCACCAGCCAACCGGCTGCCCACCCCGTCCCCAAAACCACCCCTGCCCACCAGAGCACTGGGAGCCGGTCCCAAAGCGCAAACTCCCTCGGACGGCCAAACCACGCCTCCCCAACCCACTGATCCGGGAAAAGGAGAAGCTGCAAGAATACATCGATGCGGCGGATTTGGCTTGGCTGGGCTTCCGGCGGGAGCCGACCTTCCAAGGTGGGCAATCGGGCGGAGAAAAACGAAAACCAATACCCCCCCATAAGGAGGAGGATTCCAATTGCCCCGGCAATGCCTGCTAGCCGTTGCCAAGCCCATTTTGCGTTGTATTGTGCCCCGGCAGAGTCTATCATGGTGGATACGGTCCCAAGCTCGCAGCCTATGCTGGAAACCCTCCCTGGAAGGATCGCTGTTAGGAACCTCTGCATAATTCTTTTTATACCATTTTGGCTGATCCTTCCTGTAACACAACATATAGGAACGCTAGTATTGCTAGCCCACAATAGATAGTAGGGGGCCTGGTAGGAGAACGGAACGGCGAGAGAATTAAAAGTGCATAAAGTTCACTGGATGTTCAAAATTTTGCAGAGGTTCCTCTTCTCACTGTACTTTCTCAAAAATTCCTCTAGGGGGGATGGGAGGGGCTTAGGCCCAGCAGGCAATACACCTGCTGGCGCAATTTCTTGCCCACTAGACCGAGCCGAGGAACCACCCAAAATTGTCGTTCCAACATCGTTTGCAGCAACACCTTAGGCCGCTTGGCCTACTTTTCCTACTAGTCGAAAATCGTACCCCCCAACATCGTGTGCCCCAGCAGGTTACGCCGTTCCGCATGAGAAATCCTTCGGGCCGATCGGTCCGAGGGCACCCAATCCATCGGGCGCAGCGGGCACAGGCTAAACTACGGGGATGCCAGCTTGGAGGTAGATGGGCCGCTGCAAATGGGCCAGCCGCGCTTCGGACTCGTTGACGGTCCGCCATTGCGTCCAAGGCCGACCACCACAAGTTCATATGCCAAGCGGCCAGATTGGACCAGACCGAACGCACCTGCGGCCCGTCGGCCAAAAGCAGCCCACCATCAAGCCAGTCCACCGGCCTTTCGGTTCTGTTCGACCTGTGGGAACAAATGGTCTAGATTGCGCAACGGCCAGCTCATGCCGCTTCCAAACCTCTTGGACGTCTCGAAACAACTGTTCGATGCTGCCCCGGTCGGCTGCCGCCTCCAGGATCTGTTGGACCGTCCAATCCGGGTTGGTCGCAAAGTAGGCATGGACTCCGTCTTCTTCTCGGACCAGCACCACTCGGATCAGGCCGTCGGCCACCCGGTAGGTGGCCAGGAAGGTCTTGATCGTTTTGATCTGCTCCTGGCCATACAGCACACACACAACCTGTTGCCAGCCGTTGGGGTGGGCCGCCCGTTTCAAGAGGCTGATCCGCTTGGTCCCGTACAGCCGAGGCCGAGCAGGCTAGCCGGGCCGCCTCGGCGGCGGCAGGTCCCAAAGGGAGCAGCAGGTCCCAAAGGGAGCATCCTTCCGAAGCCGACCTACCACCACTAGCCCCGCCTTCCGAAGCCGACAGATATACTGCCGGTGGGTCCACGCCCCGTCCTGCACCACAACCACCTCAAGCCCCTTGTTTTGAAGCTCCTGGACTACTTCCAGGATCAACTCCAGGCCCAACTGGGGCTTGGTCCGAAACGCCCCACCGGCAGGCAACTTCTGCATGTCCTCTTGACGGACATACAGTTTGCTGCCCAACGGCACGGCCACGGTGTCCCAGTGGGCCGGGCGCAGGCCACAGGCCAACGACACCCAACAGTGGCCGTAACAAAACGCTCCCTCTCCAGGCCCAGGCGATGGATTCCGATGCAGAGCGGCCCCTTGCACCTTCGGCCCATAGTGTGGCAAGAGGTATCGTCCAAAATCAACAGCACCTGCTTGCCGCTGAGTACCTCCAAGAGCAAAATCTTTACCAGACGGCGCATCAGCAGACGGATCTTGCCTCCTACGGAAAAAAGAAGATAATACGCACGACTCCCGTGCTCTGGCCAGCCGAGGGCACTGAGCCATCGGGCTACGGTCCGTCGGCCGGCGGCCCAAAGCAGGCCGAGCCGTCAAGGCGATCCAACGGCCTTGTACCCGCCGTCGGCCAGGATTCCGCTAAACAAGGCGGTCTCTGAACTGGCGATTTTGTGCGGGACGAGATCAGGGGAAGCGTGCGGTCCAACTGGCTGGCCAACTGCTGCAACCAACCCAAAATCTCCCTGGGCAACGCCCAAACAAGCGTCCAAGCTGTCCAAAACATCTTGTTCTCTCCTGGGGTAAAAAGACTTCCATTTCTCTGCCCCCAGGAGAGTTTTTTATCCAAATTTTAAGCCCCCACAAGGGGGAATTTTTGAGAAAGTACAGTGCTTCCGGCAAAACCCGGCAAAACAAAAGGCTATATGAGAGCCACTGGGGGGTCTGTTTGCAAGTGGGAAAATGGTTTTTCGGGACACCCTCTGAGAGCAGAAGGCAGCACGCCCCTCCTGCAATTTTAACCACTTCGG